>DALYDS010000014.1:0-15835 GCA_031973055.1 bacterium
TTTGATTATATACTCTCCCCTGTGATTAAAATCCTCTCAAAGATTTTTAAGATTTGGCTCCCCGGGTAGGATTCGAACCTAGTTTTAATCAAAAAAATGACTCTAAGAAGTAGGTTTGGAATTCTGTTAAAATATTGTATCTCTCAAAAATACTTCACCAAATCATGACTCTTTATGGTGAGATCTTAGACGTGTAATAGTTTTTATAAATGAATCTCATCTTTGAAACATTCTGGTTCGCGCCGTTGATAAATCAACTCTTAAATGAATAGGAATATGAACTACTCCTGGAATATTATTGAGGAACTTTTGTAGTTTTAATCAACAAGCTATTATTCATATTTTTCATCTAATTGAATCTACTTCATTTTGAGATATACCATAATTATATCCATTTACTTCAATTTCTACAACATGAGACTCCTTGGAGTAATTTTCTTCTGTGATAAAATAATAATCTTTATTATCTATATCATGTTCGCGTGGTGGCCTAGTGGTCGTTTGGGTAATACTCTGGAATAGAGCGGAATAATTGTGACAAAGTGCGTTTGCAAGTGCTGTTTTTCATGAAGCACTTGGTCAACTTATACTCAGTATAACCGGATTGAGGTCTTTCATTATTTGTAGTAATGCTTACTTATATCTTAATAACATTAAAGCTATCCTTCCCATCATTCATTTTATATCATAGTTTTTCTAGTTCTCTTCTTACTTCATCCGCTTCTTGAAATTTTCTTTCACATTTTAAATCCCATCTCCTTTGAGCAATTTGTAGAATTTCTTTAGGAACACTTTCGTCACTATTTCAAGAAAAATCAAGGAGTCATAAATCAAATATCTCATCAAATAAACGTATCAATATTACCTTTTCCTCGCTTGAGATTTTACTGCTCAACATTTCCCGAAAAGCTGCCAATGCCATTGGAGTATTGAGATCATCGAGGAAACAGTTCATAATTTTACTTGCAAATTTTTCAGCATCTTCTGTTAATAGAATATTTTCTCAATTTTGAGCCGCGTCGGAGATTTTTTTTATATCTTTTTTGAGATTTTTCAGCCCAGTTTGTGCACCCTTAAGTATGGGTTCTGAGAAGGTTAAAAAACTTCTATAGTGTGCCATAAGAACAAGATATCTATACGACAAAGGATCAAAACCTTTTTCCATAAGTCCTGAAAGTGTCATACTGTTTCATTTTGATTTTCCTATTTTTTCATTTCAGTCAAGGACTAAAAATTCACCGTGAAGCCAGTAATTAGCAGGTGATGTGCCATTGCAACATGTTGCTTGTGCAACTTCATTTGTATGATGTACTGGTATATGATCTGATCATCAAGTATGGATATCGATTTTATCACCGAGCTCTTTCCATATCATAGCGCTACACTCAATGTGCCATCCCGGGAAACCTTTTCACCATGGGCTTTCCCATTCCATCTGTCTCTTTGGTCAAGTTGGTGGTGAAAATTTCCATAATGCAAAATCAGTTTTATTTCTTTTGTCTCAAAATGAGACTCTTTCTCCTTCGTTCAAATTATCAACATCTAGTCATGCAAATTCTGCATATTTAGGAAATGTGGAGGTATCAAAATATACACCATCACCTGAGCAGTAAGTGTGTCATTTTTGTTCCAATTTATCTATCATTTCAATTTGAGCTCATATGTACTCTGTAGCCTTCGTAAACATCTTCGGAAATTCAATATGTAGTAATTTTAAATCTCACATGAATGCCTCCGTACATCTTTTTGAAATATCCCAAACACTTCCCTGTTGTTTGTGTGCAATTAGCTCCATTTTGTCATCCCCGTCATTTGCGTCATCTGTTAAATGCCCAACATCAGTAATATTAATAATATGATCTACACGATATCCTATTTTTGCTAAAACTTTTTTTAATATATCGGGGAATATATAAGAACGCAGGTTTCAAATATGCGCATCACTGTACACTGTAGGTCCACAGCTATAAAGCTGCACAACATTAGGTTGTATACTCTTAAATGGTCTCTTCTTACGAGAAGGGGTGTCGTAAATTGTAAGAGTTGAACAAGCAAATTTTTCTAACAATCATTTTACAACCCCACTTGCTAGAGGTGCTTCGGCTTGCGTATGTATTGAAAGTATGGACATAATTTTAAAGTAATAAATTAAAAGGAATTTTCTTGGAGATAATGTATTATCTCTTGATCATATTTTTTTGTATATTCAAAGGCTTTAATCGCCAATTTTTTTCTTTCTGCAATTGTCATCATATTCCTAGATAAAAGTTCTCAAATATAAGTGTAATCTTCAGGATCAACAACTACCACTACATCCCGGAAATTTGTCGCTGCAGCTCTTACCATGAGAGGTCATCATACGTCCACATGCTGTATATCAAATTCAGAAGTTTTTAAAACATTTTTATAAATAGGTGGAAAATTATAGACAACAATTCCTATGGGGACAATCCTATTATTTTCAACTTCTGTTACATGTTTATTATTTGAACGATTAAAAAGAATACCAGCAGGAATTCGATAACTAATCGTCTGGATACAGTCATTGAGCTCAGGCGGATTTTGGGTTATCTCTTGGACAGGCGTAAAAGTAATATTGTTATCTTCTAATCTTTTCCCCGTACCTTCTGTTGCAATAATTTCATATCACAAAGAAGTAAGAGTTTTTGCAAACTCAACCAATCCAGTTTTGTTATATACGCTTATGATGATTTTTTCTTGCATAGGATTTCTTGTTTAAATTAATGGTTACTCGTGTATTTCACTATTATTGATATCATGGCACATTCATCTTGTGAAAATTGAAAAATTTTTTCAGTGTTTTTTCTAAGCTTGATTTCTTCAATACTTCTACCATTTCCCTTAATTCATCGACCAATGTTTCATTTTGAATTGCTTTTTTAGCATCAATAATAGGGATTGGTGATGTTTTTGCAGAATAGTCTCAACATGTCATCATTGTTCAGTCTGTAGCTACTCTTATTGTATAAAAGCCTTCCTGGCAATACATTGGGCACTTTTCGCATTCAGGTGCCCTCATGGTAAGATTAGTATCCTTTACTACTATTTGCAATCAACCTGGTGACATAGAACGAAATTCATATTTTGCATCTGTTGCAAAAGTACATCCCAATTCTTTTTCTAAAACCGCCATGATTTCTTCTGCTGAAATAAATTCTCTCTCAACAAATTCCTGATCTCTATGTGATTTTCTTATGAGGCTCAACAAATTTACATCACGGAATACTCCTAAATTTTCACATTCCTTAATGTACTCTGGCAAATCCCCTGACGTACTTCTTAGTCAAACTTTATTTGCACGAATTGGTAATTCAGGATTACATTCCTTAAGTTTCCTTAATCAAGAAGTAACCCTAGCAAGATTACCAGTACGAGTTACTCTTTGAAAGACTTCTGGATCAAATGTATCGAGACTTATATTCAACAAAGTAACACTGTCTGGAATTTTTCATTTATTATCCAAATATGAGTGTAATAATAAGCCATTTGTTGTGATGTTTACATTTTTCATTCATACTTCTTTAGCATGATCAGCAATCTTATCCCAATCTTTATTTAAAAAAGGTTCACCTCCTGTCATTGCAATCCCCGATACGCCCACCTCTTGAAGTGCAGAAATAATCTTTCTGTAAGTTTCGGTGCTTATAATACCGGCGCTCAACGGCGATCCCCTAAAGTCTTCCATTGCTCATAACTGTTGTCTATCTTTCGGTCCATCACAATATTCACAACTCATGTTACAAGCAGGAGACATAGAAATACGAGCATGTCGGGGTGATAAATCCATAATACTTAGTGATTAAAACCATTTAAGATGGTTGGTAAAAAAATTGGCATATATTTTTCATATATTCGGATAACTTCTCTTGCAAGCTGTGAATTCAGTGAAGAAAATTTCTTAGGTATAATTGACATTAATTCAGTTATCGCTTGTCGGTAATATCAATTATCTATATGGTCTTCTAGTAATTTTTCAATCTGATCAATATCATTCATCTCTACATTCGTTTGATTATTATTTTGAGTAATTTCTCCAAGGGAAATAGCAGTAATGTAAGTAAAGTAACGCGTAAAGGTGGTAAGTAATTTCTCAGCCTGTTCTGGTGAGTCTGGTTCATAGCTATAATTTTTAGAAGGGTGTCCTCCTCACAGAAGCATGATCAGCCTTGCTTTAATTGGTCAATATGTATGGATAAGGTCGTTTGCCAGTATGGCCGTTCATCTCGATGCTGACATCCTTTTCCCATTTAATGAGCCCATTCAAAGTACAAAGTATGAGAGTGTCTGAAAATCTTCCTTCATTATAAAGGTCTCTGCATATATTTTCTTTACAATCCAATTTTTTAAATGCTCTTCACAGATGCAAACATCACAAGGCAACCATGATAGAATTTTTTCTACAAGCGTGCTCTTGGGCTGTTCTCAATTTTTCAGCACTCAAAACAAATTTTCAAAAATATCTTTCGGTGGTATATCTATATTTCACAATTCTTTTTTGGACCGAATGTACAGGTCAAAAAGAGTAAATAATTCACTATCAAACATAGGATCGATGACCCATTTTCCTTTATATGTTACCCCAAAACCATCTTCTCGAAGAATACCCCAATCATTTCTGATGTCCCTTACCGCTGATTTTATATTATTTCTATGAAATGATTGAGTAAATTCTGTTTTTTCAATTCTTTGGAGGAGCTTAGCTATCCAATTTTTATCATCATAATTCAACGCAAGTTCACCTTTTGAATTACGAGTTATAAGATGGTTTTTTTCATACCATTCAACAAGTGTGTTGATAAAGATTCAAAAATCTTCATGTCAAGTCGTATAGGCATTTTCATAATCCCCAGAAACTCAAAGGGATTGCAATTCCCAAAGGGTTTCTCGATTATAAAAATTAAGAATATTTATAGGATCAATAAAACTCCTAAGAATATAATTTTGGAGTTTATAAATATTTTTGTATAGAGATATTATGTTTTCTTCTTCTCTAGAAATATCAGTATTGTTGAAAAAATACTTTTTAAAAATATTTGCTATTTTATGAGCAGTATTACCGCTAAGATGCGATGCAACTGGGAAAAATACACTCTTTCACTTCATTCGCGCATATCTCGCTATAATGTCACCAAAAAGAAACATTCTCGCATGATTAGTACTAAGAGGACATATGGGATAAATATAGGCAGATGAAATAAGGCATTTTTTCATTTCTCAAGATTATTTTGGAGATCCGGGCAGGATTTTAACCTGACGATAAGAATTTTCACAACTCTTTGCCTTAGTCACTTGGCTACCGGATCAATATAATATTATTAATAATAAATCATTGTCAAATACAAAATTAATCAATTCAGTACAAGATTAAAATTCTGGCAGTTCATAATCATAACCGAAGGATTCAAAATCATTTCTGAAGCGTTCATAAACTAATTTTTGTAATTGTGGAGTAAAGTAATCAGTTATTGGCGTTTCATGAGTAGGATTAAGTTTATCAGGTAACAAATTATATAAAAAATCTGGTGCTGTAATTAATCTCAAGAGCTTTGACATATCTTCTTTGTAAGTTTCTTGTTTACCGACGAAATCGTAATTAATAACGCCCCAGTTTGTAGTTCTTACTTGAGGCTCCCAATGATGGTCCATTTGTGAATCCCTTTGCGAGCAAATAAATCTTACAAATTCTTCAAATGTTGCTACCTTAAATTTATCAGAATATGGTGTATAGGGATCATTTCCAGCCGCGATTCTCATCAATGTATTATAGATGATATATTTGGGCTCTTCATAAAAATGTTGTCTGGCTTCAAGCGCTTGAGCTGCTAATGTTCATTGAACTATCTCTCCTCTGATAGTGCTGAGTCTAGCAATTTTATCTTTATAACATGAAACAAGCCTTGAATAAGGATTTCGAACAAAGGTAAACTTAAAAACATCAGGCGAATTCAATTTTCTGAATATATATTCCTTTGGATATTTTTCTAGTCTTGGTAATAAAGTTTCGATAATAAAATGGACATTAGCATTTCCTATCGATTTTCCGTCAGGATCATTAAATAAATAGCAAAGTAATAATCTTGATATTGAAGTTCCTGCCACTTTTGGTACTCGCTGATAAAATAATCCAATATCTGGTATTAAAATGGAGTCATTTGTATTCGTTAATCGTGAATAAAATTGCTCTACTGATACTTCAACTGAAACATCATTATCATTTCAGACTTCATTTTTCATATTAATTTAATATACGATGTACAATTTACAACAAATTTTAAATTGAGTTGATAATTTTACTAATGTTGTAATTTAGTATTACATATATATTTTATATCATTGCTAAATTTATCAAATATTTACTTATTTGGTATGTAAAATACCAAAAGAGTCTAGAACTACTTAATGAAAGAGCAGCGCTTGAAGAATTAGGAGATATAAAAAAGTATAAAACCCTCAAACGGGTTACAGTACTACCTTAGTCGTGCCATGATTGGGAATGAGATTTTTTCTTCTTTTTGTGGTGTACTAATTGCCGGAGACGGCTCGGGCACAAACAATCAGAACATTGGCTGTCCTCTTTGCTATAAGTAAGACTCCTCTATTTCACCCCTTACCCAGTACTAGAATCTGTCACAAAAAAATCCCGGCACAAGGACGAGATTTCTTTTAGATAATGCTCTTATTTGGTTGGGGATGAGGGATTCGAACCCCCGATGGCGGAGTCAAAGTCCGCTGCCTTACCACTTGGCTAATCCCCAGCACTTGCCCTATCGTATGAACTTTCTTGATTTTTCAAATTTTTTTGACAAAAACAAGTCATGCTCTACAATGCCCCAGTTCCTCGGTAGCTCAGTGGTAGAGCAGTTGGCTGTTAACCAATTGGTCGTAGGTTCGAATCCTACCCGGGGAGCCATTCATGATACGTCTCGAGACCTGCTTTGCAGGTCTTTTTTTATAACCGAATTATTGTATATCGATAATAGTCTCCCTGAGGGCTTTTTCGAGAGCCTTCTTCATATCAACAACTGAATCAGAGCTCACGGCAACTACCCACCCTATATCATCATTTGGACCTGGAGGGTAGGCACATGACATCTGAGGAGGATTATAAAAAACATACTCTACAATATTTGGATTGATTTTTGGAGGAGTAATACTGGTGAGAACTCCTGTTTTATGAGCATAGTAATTACCATTCTGCATATATCGATACATACCAGAACCAAGAGGAATATGGGACTGTGTGACCGGTAAACCAAAAGCAAGTTCCAGATTAGAGCGAATAAGATCATGATTATCTCGACCGAGATGAAAAGAGAAATTTTCTACTCCTCCCATACGAAAATTAATCTCAATAAGGGTAAAACTAAAATCATCATCCTGACAATCAATGCGAAACTCAACATGGAGACAAGCAGTTTTTATACCTGACAAATCGAGTATATGTTGCATATAGAGGATGATTTCTCTTTGCTGTACCTCTGATATGCTATGATGACAGACTGAACCGTCTTCGAGAAATCATGGTTGAATAGCTGGGAGATTTTCGACAAATCCCGACCATTGAATTTGTCCATCTTGTACTAGTACATTGAGATCGATGTCTGTTCACTCAAAATAGGGCTCTAGAGTGAGTACATCGATACCATACTCCTGAATCTTTGTTTGAAGCTCCTGATCGTCATGAACGATATATATGAGTGATTTTCAGGCACTTTCTTTCCCCTTTATAATAAGCGGATAGTCCTCCTGCGTAACATGATTTGGATCAATTCTCGGGAGCGCGTAAACATGTGGCACTCAATTATCTAGAATAGTACGATTATCATAAAGCCATTCTCGGAGTGTTTGTTTATTTTTGAGACGACTAATCATATCAGGATCCATCCCTGGTTTACCAAAAAAGGCAGCAATCTGCGCTGTCAAAACGACACTTTTATCTGCAACAGTCCATATCGCATCAAAAACGATATCATGGTCACGACAATACTGCTCTAACGAGCGAATACGCTCATCCTGGCGAGGATCACCGACAATAGGCGTGATAGGATCGCCTGGAATAGTATCATCGACGAGTTCAAGAAACCAATCATTCGGTGTATCGAGAACTACAATACGCCCTACTCAGAGGGCACGCATACGCTTCATCAGATGGTATTTATAACGTCCACCTGTGTTTATGAGGAGAAGAGTCTTATTTTTTAGTTTTTCTCTATATTCAGCTGACGGCAATGTAGAATCCCAGAGGGTAGTATCAAAATATGTGAGCAATCAATTGGTTAGCCACGGACATTATGCAGAAAAAAATAAAAAATCCAATTGTTCGTAATTGCTTTATGTAAAAGAATACAGACAAACTTGCTTTAGGAAAATTTTGGCTATAGTGCACTGATATCTGCATTTATGCACCACGGTCATCTTGATCAAACACAACCCCCAGCAATAGTAGCCCCTTGGATAGCTCCCAAATTAGAAATACGCGCAGAAGTGCTCAATCACTTAAAGAATTTAGCTGAAGCAATCAGAGAGGAATTCAGAGGGTATGAAAAAAATGATAGTTCAACTATAGAAGAAGCAAGACTTCTGCAAATCAGGCTCGTGAATTGATTCGAAAATTTGAGTATAACAGAAGACGAGCTGGAAAAGTTCATAGAAACACTGGAAGACAATACAGTGCTCAAGGAAACTCTCAGAATGCTGTATGGGGAAAAAATAAAACTCATAGAAGCAGTCAGAATATATAAACACCAAGTAAATGAACTCATGTTCAGTAATGATCCAGTTTTAATAGATCTCTTGTTGCTGACTCAAAAGAAGAATATCTGAATGGTAAATATAGATTCAACAGAAACAGAATTTGATAAAAAGCTAAAAAGAGCTCGGGAAAGGACAGATATCATCGTCGGGGCAAGTCTCTACCCTATAGACAATATTTTAGCACGATATACTACCCCACACTCCCCTCCATCTCCAGAGCAATCAGAGCATTGAGTTCCGCTGCATATTCCAGAGGAAGCTCCTTCACAATTGGAGATATGAAACCATTGATGATCATCGCTTTGGCGGCGTCTTCTGAAATTCCCCTGGATCTAAGGTAGTAGAGTTGTTCTTCGCTGATACGCCCAGCACTGGCTTCATGAGCACAGATAGATGATGCATTTCGTACGCGGATATCAGGAATGGTATCATTTTTTGACAGTGAATCGAGAATCAGTGCATCACAGTCGATACGACTGACTGAATTGTGTGCTGATGGTTGGATATCGAGGAGTCATCGATACGTCGAGAGTCCGCCTCATTTTGAGAGCGACTTCATGATGACATTGGACGAGGTATCTTCTCCAATATGGATGACTTTCGCTCCCCCATCGACATTTTGTCCCGCATTGGCAAAAGCGACACCGAGATGATCGCACGATGATTTGCGACCCTGAAGAATCGTACACGGATAGAGCATCGTCACGCCACTCCCGAAGTTTCCCCCCACCCATTCCATATAACCCTCTTCTTGCACAACTGAACGCTTGGTATTGAGATTGTAGGTATCGATAGACCAGTTTTCAACAGAGGTATAGCGCATTTTCGCTTTCTTACCAACAAAAATTTCGACCATACCAGCATGTAAACTTGGCGTATTATATTTCGGAGCTGAACATCCCTCGATATAGTGCGCTGTCGCCTCATCTTCGATAATCATGAGGGTATGTTCGAACTGTCCTCCTGATTTCACATTCATACGGAAATAGGCTTGAAGTGGGTCAGAAATTTCAACACCCTGTGGTACATAGAGAAATGTCCCTCCAGACCACACGGCACCATGTAATGCAGCGAATATATGGTCACTGGCTGGGATGAGTTTCATGAAATATTTCTGAACAAGTTCTGCGTGTTCATTGACCGCGACAGACATATCCTCGAAAATCACCCCCTGATCTCGTAATTCTTGGCGGAGATTATGGTAAACAACTTCACTATCGTATTGTGCGCCAACACCCGCGAGCATCGTACGCTCGGCTTCGGGGATTCAGAGTCGCTCAAACGTGTTTTTGATGGTGTCAGGTACATCATCCCATGAATGAGCATTTGAAGCGCCCTCTGGACGTGCATAGTAGCAAATTTTTGTCAGGTCGAGCTTTGAGAGATTCGGACCCCATTTCGGCATCGCTTTTTCTTGAAACACTTTCAGGCTGGCTAGACGCTTTTCGAGCATCCATTCAGGTTCTTTATTTTGCTCCCATATTTTTCGCACGACGGATTCACTCACACCATATTCAAATTCGTTGGAATATGCCGCATCGTCATGCCCATCAAAGAGAGCACGAGACACTTCACCGAGCGTATGAATTTGGTCGTTATTTGACATTTAAATTAATGGTATAGAATTTATTGATAGTATAAGTAATTTTTATTTTATGCCAGCTGAAGAACCCGAAGCTATAAAAACAAATAAACCTCTTGAGAGAAAATGATTAATAACATTTTTTAGTGGTACAGGGCTAGCACTTGGGAGTGAGCTTTTAAATCAGAATGGCTTTAATGGTCCTATAACACAGGCTTCTTTTGTGTGAGGTGTAATAATAATGGTAGCTGGTTGTGTAGTCCTTATACTGTCAGATAAAAAGAAGAAATAATCATAAATAGAATTTGAAAAAGTGTCCAGGAATTTCAAGACTATTAAGATATAATAAATGTATTAGCACTAATAGACAATGAAAAATATATCATTTGATTTCGATGGTACACTCGTAGACAAAACCGAGGAGGCAAAAATGGCTGCCTTTTTTCAATGCGTAGAGGAATTTGGTAGGCAGTCTGACCATGATGCTCTCCTGGAATGGCTCGGCGACGAACAAAAGAGACTCCAAATATATCAATCATGAGATAATACAGAAACCAGAATGATGACATTTCCGACTGGGAAACTCAAAGAAGCTTTTTTACAATATTACAAGGAAAGAAGAGACGACACACATATAGAAGTGGTGAGAAATTCGCCTCTGATCCAACTCTATCCAGAAGTACGGAGAGTGCTAGAAAGTCTTGGGGATTCCCAGTGAGCCATCTTTACTGATTCGAGCAGGAAACAAGTGTGAGCTATCATGGATAAGTTACCATGGTTACAGGAATTTTTCAGAGAAAAACTCATCATCACACAAAATGATGTCACCATGAGAAAACCCGATCCACAAGGACTCCATACAATCATGAAAAGATTTTGATGCACAGGTAAAGACATGATACATATCGGCGATGGATGGTGAGATGTCGAGGCAGCAATTCGGGCAAAAATACAACAGATATTTCTCCTCGAAAGAGAATGAGAAATACGCACACCAAAACATGATGAACACGATCTCTGGCTCCATACAGGAGAGATTATGCGTGCCAGAACTCTCAATATTTTGACACAAAAAAGAAAACCATTTGTGATGATTCTCCGAGGTAGACAGTATGTATGAAAATGATTTATATCATCTCATCTCCCCGTACCAGTAGCGCTCATAAATAAAGACTACGTCGCAGAAAAGTATGGAATGTGTCGCAGAAATTGAGTCGAATATACATCAAAAATTCGCACTAGACTCTACAAGCTGTTCACAAAAACGGCCCTTAGGAGAATAAAACAGTATGGCTATGTGTGTCTCGATGCGCCTTTTACGTTTCAGGATGATGTGGATAAGATGATAGAAGAACTGCGAGCTATATATCCTGACATGCCTGTTCTCGTCACAACGGTCGAAGCACCAGAAGAAGACCGAAGAGCTCGTGCAGAATCACCGCGAAATCTACGAGGTATGATGTGGCAGAATCCACCCCATGATGTGTTTCATACTAAATATGCGGACACAATAGATACAAAAGGTGACAGTAATACAATCGCCCTCAATATCAATAACCTCAACGGCTGAAATCCCGAAGAGATACTTCGACCAATCCGTGAAGCAATAAAAAAGTTCAGTTTATAAATTAGCGAATATTCTTGGTAATACGTTTCGTTCGTTCTTGATTTTTTTTCGCAACAACAGCTATAAAACTCGAGATGACTCAGATGGAGACGATGACATAAAACATCGTAAATATTTTACCATAATCTGTCACGGGATGTAGATCTCAATAACCGACAGTGGTGGCAGTCATAAGAGAAAAATAGAGACTATCTAACCATTTCCATCCTTCGAGAATATGGTAAGTGACCGTACCTAGTAAAACAACAAAGATAGCACTCAATGTCTGGTATCAGAACCTCAAAAATGGTTTCAATAAAAACAACATACCTTAAATACACGCAGCAATTAAACCATCAAAGAGTGGATGTGGTTTCCCTGGGCGAGATTTAAATTCTGGATGCGCTTGTGTGGCAACGAAATATTTGCAAGCAGGGTTTTCGATGTATTCGACGAGTCGTCCTTCATGAGAAGTTCCGGAGAGTATGAGACCTTTTGAGCGAAGAATTTCGTGCTTGTCAGGACAGACTTCGTAGCGATGACGGTGTCGATCACTGATAGTCGTTGAACCGTAGAGTTTATGGATAAGTGAACCTTCGATGACACTCGCCTCTTGTGTTCCGAGACGGAGCGTACCTCCTTTGTTAATAGTATCGTTTTGATCTGGGAGATAATCGATAAATGGCGTGCCTGGCTTCTCGAACTCTGTCGATGTCGCGTCTGCAACACCACAGACATTGCGAGCAAATTCGACCACAGAGAGCTGAAGTCCGAGACAAATACCGAGAAATGGGATATTATTTTCGCGAGCGTACTTTATAGCAGTGACCTTTCACTCTATACCACGAGAACCAAATCCACCTGGTACAATCATACCATCGAGCTGATTGTTTTTACGAAGCTCTGTGAGGAGTTCAGGATTTTCTTCGATATCTTCTGCATTGATCCAGTGACGCTTGACCTTCGTAGCATATTTCGCACCAGCATGCACGAGAGCCTCTCGGACACTCATATACGCATCTTCGAGTTCAGCATACTTACCAACAATTGCGATATGAACTTCTTTTGTTGGTGAGACGATATTGTCGACCAATTTTTCCCACTCAGTGAGATCAGTTTTTCGATGTTCGAGATGAAGAGTATCCTCGAGGATCTCTTTGAGACCTTGTTTCTGGAACAAGAGTGGTACCTCGTAGATAGTCCGAGCATCAACCGCTTCTATGATATTTTTTTCTTCTACATCAGTAAACATTGATATCTTCGCTCGGAGCTCCTCTGGCATCGGTTTCGGACATCGAGTGACGAGGATATCTGCTTGGATACCAGACTCACGGAGTTGTCGACTTGAGAGTTGTATAGCCTTGGTTTTGAATTCTCCAGAGACATCGATATACAGAAGTGGGACAACATGCACATAGCACACATTGTCTCGACCGATATCCTTGCGAATCTGTCGGATTGACTCGATAAACACAGGACTCTCCGCATCACCCACGAGACCGCCAACCTCTACGATACAAATTTCAGCCTTTTGAGCCTGAGTCATAATACGGCTCTTGATTTCATCAGAAATATGAGGGATAACTTGGACTGTTTTTCCGAGATAATCACCTCGTCTCTCTTTTTCGATGACCGTGAGATAGATTTTACCTGTTGTTGGATTTGAGCCTTTATCGAGAGCTATATCGACGAATCGTTCGTAGTTTCAGATATCGAGATCAGTCTCAGCGCCATCCTCGGTGACGAATACTTCACCGTGTTCATAGGGAGACATCGTCCCCGCATCGACCTGGAGATATGGATCGATTTTCATCATTGTGATACTGTAGCCCGATGATTTTAAAAGACGACCTATCGATGAGGCCGTCACACCTTTCCCTAAACCAGAAATGATACCCCCTGTCACAAAAATTATTTTCATAAAGTGTTATTGACAGAGAGTACCGATTTTTCTAATAAATCAAAAAATTATACATGTTTTTTAACGTTATCAGGATACGTATAAGAACCGATAAGGCACCCTGGTCGTGGACAAGTCACAAAACCATGAGGAGTTTTCTCAACAGAAATAGAAAGCACCCACTGAAATGATCATTCAGTATAAATAGCAGCATTTTTATCGGAAGCAAGAGTAAATGTCATGGGCATAAAGGATTCATTGTTATCAATAGAGGCGACCAGCAAGGGATGGAGAATAATTTTCCTACCCCGTTCAATATCTCTCTCAGCAAGGCACTCTTTTCTAATTCTATCAAAAATAGCTGCCCTGAGAGCAGAAACACCTCCAGGAAAGGTTGAGACTATATCTGGAATGAGTGGTAAGTAGTAAGTCCGAAATTTTGCCATGACTTTATCAATCCATTGATCATATCATATCAATGGCTCTAGAGGTTTGGTATTCTTGGCAATTTGATCAAAATCTGATAGCCATTTTTCAAATCAATCCATAAATATATTATGTATTTAAAATTAATAAGTCAATATAATTTTATAGTAATTCACTATAAACTAGCACCTAAACAATTTACGTGCTAAAAATTTGCAAAGACAAAAAAACCCCTATACTGAAATATAGATTTATTTCATTATTTTTCTTTTATGACTCGCGTACTTACTTCTGCTGATTTCGCATCTACTATCGCCTCTGGCGTAACTCTCGTCGACATGTATGCTGACTGGTGTGGTCCTTGCCAACGTATCGCTCCTATAATCGAAGAGCTCGCTCACGAATATGAGGGCAAAGCAAATATTACCAAGCTCGATGTCGATGCTTCTGGTGATATCGCACAACAATTCGGTGTGATGAGTATCCCTACTATTCTTATCTTCAAAGATGGACAACTCGTCGATAAAACTGTCGGACTCTCTGATAAAGAAAGTCTCGTCGGACTCCTCAGCAAACACCTCGCTTAATCGAACAACTCAGAAATATACTTCGTAATGGTGGGATTTCATCGGCTATGATTCTTTCTCTTGTCTGACTCTATCTCCTCGCGGGAATATCATTTTTTCTCCGTACTATTTATTGGTGTATCATCATCGACGTCATACTCGGATGGCTCACGCTCTTTGGCCTCCATATCGTCATAGGACCACTCAATAGTATCACGCGCCCTCTGTATGAATTCGTTAGGAAAACTCTCCCGACAACTATCGGCATGCTCGATCTCGCACCGCTCGTACTCCTCCTCATCATCGATGTGCTCATAGGATTATGAGTACCCGCCCTCGCTCAATTACTCCAATAACATGATACTCAATACACGAGACATTGCTGAAGCTATAACAGATGATATACGTAAACAGGTATGAAAGAGAAAAACTCAGCCATCCCTCACGATTATCATGGTTGGTAATAATAGTGCGAGCGAAGTATACGTAAGAAATAAAATCAAAACCTGTGAAAGTGTTGGTATCAAATGAATATTGCTCGCTCTTGCCGAAAATATTACTGAAGAAGAATTACTCGAGCATATCCAAAAACTCAATCAGGATGAAACAATTGATGGCATACTCGTGCAATCACCTCTCCCAGTCCATATCGATGCTCAAAAGATATTTGATGCTATTCGGCCCGATAAAGATGTCGATGGTTTCTCTGCAACCAATATAGCCAAACTCTATAGCGGAGATGAAACAGGTCTCGTGCCATGAACACCGAAAGGAATCATGGAGATAATAAAAAAACATACACCAATAGAGGGAAAAAATGTCGTCGTTATCGGTAAAAGTACTATCGTTGGAAAACCTCTCGCCATGCTCCTCCTCCACGCTGGAGCAACAGTCACCATATGTCATAGCCGAACAAAAGACCTCTGAATCCATACAAAAAACGCTGATATTGTCATCTCAGCTGTAGGCAAAAAACACCT
>DALYDS010000015.1:0-14338 GCA_031973055.1 bacterium
TTCGTGGTACATAAATCTGACGAACCGTTCGATCATCAAATTCAAATACATTTTGGATGAGTTCATTACTCGATTCACCTATGACGCCACCTTCTTCTGATTCGGTCAGTAAGAGCTTGATTTCTTCTTCACTATGAACATCTCGATGAGCATTCCCTTCGAAACCCATAGTGCGCATAGTAAAACGGGTGAGAGTGTCAAAGAGCCAGATAAAAGGGAAAAAAAGTTTCTGAAATATAATGAGTGGTAATGCAATCCATGATGCTACCTTGAGAGGACTTTTTATGGCAACGAGTTTTGGTATTTGTTCGCCGAAAACTATATGCATGAGAGTGATACAAAAGAGGGCAATACCAAATGCGATAGCATGGATAATTGTCTCCGAGAGGATAATATCAGATTCGCTGAGAAAATGAGCTATCCAGGTAGCAATAGTTGGTTCTCATACCCAACCTAACAAGAGTGATGCAACTGTTATTCCTAATTGGATACCAGAGAGGTAACTGTCGAGGTTTTCGAGGATTTTTTTGGTTTTAAAAGCCCATTTTTTGCCTTGTTTTATTTCGAGTTCGAGTTGGGAAAAACGTATTTTCACAAGAGCGAATTCGCTTGCTACAAAAAAAGCATTGAGCGCGACGAGGAGAGTGGTAATGAGTATACCGACTATTATTCAGAAACTGGGGTCAGGGTTCATATCTGGTTATTATACAGACTTTCTTTATTGTGCAATATTTGGCAGTGTGGTATTTGTTGGTGATGCAACATTTGAACGAAATTCTGGATGACGTATTTGCCCTCAGAGATATCCGACATAGCCGAGTCAGAGAATGAGAAGAGCGTTTGCTATAACTGTTATCCAGAAAAGACGATGCTTCCAGCTGTATTCTCTTTTCCAGAATATGAGCTGGAGTACGATGAGAACTCATATAAAAAATCAGAAACCTTCTGCTAATTCTGCTGCTTCGGAATGTATTTCCAATATTTCTTTGCCGGTATCATCAAGCTCGGTGTTCATAGATCCATCAAAAAATGCATGTTCTGCGCCCTCGCCGCTACTCGTAGAAATAGGGATTCCAATGATTGAGATAACGAGTATCACGAGCCCAATCCATTTTACAGATGTATCATTTTTAAGAATTCCCCATAGGAGTGGTATCATAGCGAGAACTGTCCCCATGATAGGTAAGTGGACTATCATCACGTGTATGTGAGCTACATCAAACATAGTAAACAACGGTTATTAAATATATAAAAGTATACTCCTTATTTTGGAGTCTCAAGTGTTACTACGTCGAGAATAGATAGTTCTTTCAGAATATTTTCTGTTTCTGAGAGGCTTGTCACCATGGCGAGACGTTTCCGATAATCTCTGACACCTTCAAATCCGTGGAGATAGTGTGTGAAGTGTTTCCGTATCTCGAGGCAGGCTCGATTTTCTCACTTGGATGCTACCATTCGTGCCATATGGTCCGCCATGACAGCGAGTCGTTCGGCCCATGTTGGTTCATAATTTCCGGGGAGGAAACACCAGGGATTTCCGAGGCTTCAACGGGCAATCATAAACCCTCCGAGATTTCCCATTTTCTTTATCCCGTCTTCATAATTTTTGCAATCACCATTTCCGAGGACAGGTATTCCTACATTTTTCTGGAGTTCTTGAATTGGCTCCCAATGAGCACTTCCTGTATATTCTTGTTGGTACGTTCTACCGTGCACAGTGATGAGTTTTGCTCCAGCTTGTTCGAGACATTTACCGAATTCGACGAGATCTTCAGCTCCATTCCAACCGAGTCGAGTTTTGACCGTCACAGGTATGGAGAGATTTTCTGCGAGGATATTGACGATTTTCATAGCTCGGTCACGATCGACCATGAGACCAGAGCCATATCAACACTTCACCACTTTCTTCGCAGGACACCCCATATTAATATCGACCCCCTGAGCCCCATAGGATTCGATGATTTTCCCGGCTGAGAGAAAAATCTCAGGTGTATTTCCAAATATTTGAAAGACGAGAGGATGCTCAATGGGATCATGCGTGAGAACTCGTTTTGCGAGGAGGGGATTGTGGTGGAGGCCGTCAGCACTATAAAACTCAGAAAAAACAACAATCTCAGGAGCAACTGTACGACATATAGCCCGGAAAGCACTATCACAGTATCCATCCATCGGCGCGAGAGCAACGATAGGTTTATTTTGAGATGTAAAAGAATCAATCCAGTTCATATTATTTATTGATTACCTTTCTCCTCCAAACGAGATAGAGTGCAAAACCGAGATTAATGATAATGAGAAAGAGTGGGTAGAGCCAATTCACGAGTATGGGATTTCAGAGTCAGAAAAGTGAAAAAAAACTCTTGAGACTACTCAGTGCGTACATACCTATGCTTTCTTCGCGTGGTTTTATCCATGCTTTTCTCCAAGTGGGAAAAAATGCCAAAGTATCGATGAGACATATAAGCAAAAGGGCCAGGAGGTCATCTTTGATCAAGAGCCAAAATACGATCAAAATTAAACAGGCTGTCAATGATGCCATATCCCCAAGAGTTATATTTTTCTCTCCATATTTGAGGGAAAGTGTGAAAATAATTGCACAAACCAGCGTGCTTGCTGCGAGTGCCCCGAATCACCAAATATTCTCATGATTTTTTATCTGTATGATAAAAGCTATTCCCACGAGAATCATCCACGGTAACCACGAAAAAGCATGAGGTTTTATTTTTCATTGTAAAACTTCTGGTATGTATTTATATCCTGTATAGAGCGTTATGAGGATGGACAGAGCTCAGAAAAATATTTGCATTGCAGAGGAGTATAGCTACAGAGTTTATTTACGCAAAAAACTCATATAATGCCACTATGAAAACTTTTGTCCTCTTTGGTTCTACAGGAGACCTCGCAACACGATATGTGCTCCCAGCTCTCGGTACTTTATTACAAAAATGAGTCTACAATAACCTCGTCTGTGTAGGCCGTCGCGACTGGACTCGGGATGATTTTCGAGCTTTCCTAGCACCCTATCCTGATTTATTGAATCACACAGAAACTATCTCCTACGTTCGTCTGGATATCGAAGGGGGAGATTATTCAGGGCTCAAGACGCAACTCGAAACAATTCATACATGAGAAGGCGAAGTTACTTACCATCTCTGTCTAAGTCCAGAGTACTTTGTTACGGTAGCAAAAGGACTGGCTTCTGTCGGTCTCAATCTCCCGAATACTCGTGTCATGATTGAAAAACCATTTTGACATGATTTGGCTACTGCCATCCATCTCAATCTGGAGCTTCAGAAATATTTCCGAGAAAATCAGATTTATCGAGTTGATCATTACTTGGGTAAAAATTTCGTCCGTGAGCTCAGAGATTTCAGGCTCGAACAAAAATGAGATTGGTATAGTGATCGCATAGCTGAGATTCATATCGTAGCGAGAGAGACTCTCACCATAGAGGATCGGGGTGCATTTTATGATAAAAATGGAGTGACGAGAGATTTTCTTCAGAATCATCTCCTGCAAATACTCGCCCTCTGTACTATGAGGATGCCACTTGCTCGTCATGACAATTGTGAGATTGGACTCTGAAATCCTTCTCTTGAAGAAGACGAAATACGCGATAGGATTTTTATGGCTATATCCAGTGTTGCCCCACTCCTACTCGATCCTCGGCACGATATCATTCTGGGGCAATATGAGGGGTATCAAGGGGCTCCTGGAGTTGCACCGAACTCGAGAACGCCTACATATATTTTTACCAATCTCGTTATCGATAACAGTCGATGGTTGTGAGTAAAAGTGACTCTTGAAACAGGAAAGGCGCTCGATCGCAAGGAGAGCTCTGTGCGTTTCGTTTTCCGTGATGGAACTGAGAGAATTTTTGCTGAGACCTCGTCTAATAAAAATAACGCTTACGAAACCCTCATAGAAAAAGCTCTTATCCGTGATGCGTCTTATTTTGTTCGATGGGACAGTGTGCGAGCAGCGTGGCAGGTAGTTGATGAGCTCCTGCATTGCACAGATAATTGTCCTCTATTACAGATTTATAAGCCGGGTGCTATTATGATAGACTAACATCGTATAATTTACTATCTAGATAGTGTCAACTTCGGACATACCTTTGGCAGGCTCACCACAAATGAGACATTTTTTAAAAGTATTTGAGATAACACAGCCGCAGTGTGAGCAAATTTCGACCTTATTTGCCTTTTTGCCATTTATTTTTCCATCAGACATATCGAGCCTTGTCACTATTTCACTGAGTTCTTTTTCAGTAATACCGAGTTTGCTGTGTAATATCTCCCAGAGTGCATTGATAATCAGGGATGATCTGCTTGCCTGCTCCTCGAGCTGGCAAATACGATACTCAAAACGACTCGAAGTATTTTCGGCGTTTGTTGATTTTTGGTTAATATGTGCTATCTCCACATCTTGTTTCACATTCCAGTATAGACCAAGAATAGACATAATTTTTATTAAAAAACTGATTCTGAGTATAGCTTACAGTATTATTCCCTATGAATCAAATAAACTTATGATTATACCCTTGATTTTATTTGTTAAGATGAGAGAATTGTTGCTATGAAAATAACTCACTTAACTTCTGATATTACGAGATGGTTTTTTGAAACGCTTGATGCTTTATTGAAAATAAAATCCACTGTCACGGTCGGTCTCGCAGGAGGTTCTTCATTTGATGGTTGGTATACTGATTTGTTACAAAGCTCTCAGTGGGATACTGTCGATACATCTCGAATCCGATGGTGCGTCACTGATGAACGAGTGAATTGTGAGCAATCAGATCGTAACGATGCCCATATTTGGGAGGTATTCCTGAATCCACTTAGTCAACAATGATTCACCGAAGAACCATACTTCGTTCGTCCAACTATTGATAGTGTAGGAAGTGATTACACGGAGAGAGTAGGCGTAATAGATATTGCATTTTTTGGTATGGGTCCAGATGGACATACCGCCTCACTTTTCCCAGGACATGAAGCACTAGAGTCAAACGAAATAGGATTTATCAAAATTGATAATGCTCCGAAGCCGCCCCCTGAGCGTATATCACTCTCCCCAAAGTCACTCCAGCATCTCACACATGCCTGCCTCTTCGCTGTATGAGAAACAAAAAAAGAAGCTCTTGCGAACTTCCTTGATGACACTATAGATGCTCATCATTGTCCTACTAAACTTCTGACACCGGAAATCGTGTTTACAGATATTGTCTAAAATTCTCCCGTTCCTTCTGTTGTGAGAGATTTTGTTCCATCTGTCATATATATCTTCACATCTGTGAGATTGATAGAGTGTGCTTCTGGGAGTAATGGTGTCATATTCCAATTCACGAGAGTGTCTCACTTTGTTATATTGGCAATATCTCAGAAGATAATCGAAAATCTCTTAGAAAATTCTCAATCTTCTATTTTTAAGACTCAGAAATTTTCTTGAGGGTTACTCAGAACAATGGACTCATCATCATAGAGAAGAGTACCTTCAATCTTAGTAACATTTGTCGCTGTCACATTGACCTTGAGAGCCAGTGAAGATTCTCCTGCTACCAGGTGTGCTTCGGCATGACTCGACGTATCACTCTCGATGATAGAACTCTGGAGTCTATGTCCAGCATCCGTGAAGAGTACTGTATGGACACCAACAGCACAAAGTACTGCGAGGATAATAGGTGATGCGATATTTCGTTTTTTCTTCATATTTAGACGCTAGATAAGATATTTCTGACGTTTTTTAACATCGCTTGTATTATACTTATTTCTTCATATTTCAAATAGGTGACTGTCTGGATACCATCGACTGTATCCTGAATTTCCAGAAATATCGGCTTATTTTTCTCAGCGAAATGCACAAATCTATCTTCAGGGCATATAAGAGAATCATTATAATCTCTCCGATACATATTGATCCATGTACCTTTCTCTGTTACGCCTAATCCAGGTACTTCACTAGGCTGTACGATTTTATAGCCAGCATTTTTGAGTCTGTTGATAATACCAGTATTACTCCTGTAAGGTTTCAGAATACGAGACATATTGTATCTGACAGGAAAATCCTCCCCTCATCAGGCGTGCAGGATAAATTTACTCTGGGATGTTATTGATTCGCATCACCCTACGCAATTTCTGGATGTCTCATTAGTCTTCAGTCCTATTTTTGTTCCATGATAAGCTCCACAGCGAGGACAGTATATATCCCCATCTTCTCAAATTAATTGGAAACGATAAGATAGGGGGTAGTTATTTTTACCGAAGTTTTCCAATAAGCTCATACATACTTATCTTATTTTACCTCTTTAGGAGCTCTGAGATGAAAACTCACAAAAGTTCTCACTCGAGCCATTTCATTTTCTACATCTCCATCCAAAACTTCAATAATTTCCGGTTTTAATTCTCTTATTTTCTGGCGAAGTTCACTCATACGACCTTTAACTGTCGGAGTTGGATCATTTGGTTCTACCAATACCTGTACCGAGCTCCCACGATTCCCTTTTTGTCGAACGTAGCCCATTAACAAAAGGCCTAATTCTACCCCATTTCCAAATTTTCATTTAGGGAGCTTCCATACTACTGTGTTTGGCTGAGCTTGTATAACTCGAGTTTTTGAAGGTAAAGGAGATGTAGATTCATCACTTGGTGCTATTTCAGGAAGAGGAGACATAAATAATTAATTAGAAAAGATTTTGGCTTTGTCAGTTTTGATTCTTGCAATCCTCGCAGATTTCTTCTTCTGCAGAGATAATATAACCACATCGTTTACACGTAGTGAAGTTATATGTCGCAGTATGTCGTGGTGCTGTAGTGTTCATAGTGAATACATATTATCATGATTTTCGTCGAAATGCAAATATTTGCAATATCTCATTAGTCCCTATGATATGCTTATGCGTACAATACTTCTCGATATAGCTCCCAAAGATTCATCACTGCTCGCTGGATATAGCCTCGACGATCGTATTGCTGAGCTCCAGAAGCTGGTCGCTACCTACAGATGAGTCGTGGTACTTCAGACACTCCAGAAACGTGATGAGCCAGACTATACGACTTATGTCGGCAAGGGGAAACTCGAGGAAATCCTCGATCTCGCAGAAGCTCTCCAGGCTGATACCATAATTATCGGAAATATCCTGAAAGCTCGCCAAATATATGCTATTGTTCAGGAAATAGAAAAACGAAAACTAAAACTCCAGGTATGGGATAGGGTGGATTTGATTTTAAAGATTTTTCAGCTCCATGCGAAAACTCCAGAGGCAAAACTCCAAATCCAACTTGCATCGCTCAAACATATGGGGCCACGTATATTCGGTATGGGTATGGAGATGGATAGGCAGGGCGGGGGAGGTGGTTCAGCGAACAAGGGTATCGGAGAGACAAATACCGAAATCATGCGACGACATCTCCGAGAGATGGAGCGAAAAACACGAGAAAAAATAGATCACTATCGCAAAGTCCGAGTCCAGAATAGGAGTGGTCGAAAGCGTATGAATGCTACAACGGTAGGTATTGTAGGGTATACGAATGCGGGGAAATCGACACTCATGAATGCTCTTACCGACAAAGGAGTTTACGAGAAAGACGAACTTTTCGCGACTCTCGGGACAACGGTTGGTCGGCTCAAACTCCCACAATCGGCGTATATCGATGAAAAAGGGGGCTTCATCTCAAGACCAGATATCCTCATCTACGATACTATCGGTTTTATTCGTGATTTACCTCCAGAACTGGTAGACGCGTTTTCGAGTACGCTCGAAGAATCTCTCTCATGCGATGTCCTCCTCCAAGTCGTCGATGCGAGCGATCCTCATATTGTCGACCGTATCGCCGTGACAGATGAGATATTGAGTCGTATCGGTGCTACCCAGCCACGATGGTATGTATTTAATCAGGTAGATAAATGTACCACTGCACAAATCAAAAAGCTCAAAACAACGTATAAAAAACTCAATCCTATTTTTGTTTCTGCAAAAACAAATGAGGGGGTAGAAGAATTAAAAGCAAAAATTCTTACTTTTGTGAAATAAATACTTTTCCTTGTTTCTTTTCGAGTTTCATTTTCTTGATTTCCTTTTTTCCACCATTTCGTGTGGATAAAAAACGGTCGAGCTCTTCAATCAGTGCTGTCGAGAGACCATGTGTTGAGCCATTAGATTTTTCGTAGAGAAATCGTAATAACTCATGTTGGAATCCTAGAGGAAGGTGATGATACCAATCGAGTTCAAATGATTTTTTTTCAACCACTTCAGTGAAAAAAGCGTCAAAGCTCATCTTCAGCTCTCGTGCAGAATTTCCCATGCGAGTAACGGCAGTAGCCACTTCGGGATTGATTTTTTGGAGCTCAGGAAGGATTTCATGCCGGATGAGATTTCGGGGAATAGTCGTGTCATCATTGGTCTCATCATGTCAAAATGGTACAGAGTTTTCTCGTGCATAATCGAGTATTTCTTGCTTGGAGAGAGAGATGAGTGGACGTGCGTATTCTCGTGAATATTCTTCAATCCCCACCAGTCCAGTAATGCTCGTTCATTTCGTGATACGGTAGAGGAGCGTCTCAGCCTGATCATCGGCATGGTGTGCTGTCAGGATATAGTCTGTTTTGTATTTTTTTCGTAGCAATTCGAACCATTCCTTTCGTATATTTCTCGCACATTCTTCGATGGTAGTTTTGGTTTTTTTTGCTTCTTTTTTGATGTCTTTTGAGAGAGTTTCGAACTTGAGTCAATGTTCTCGGCAATATGTCTCTACTATTTTCTCGTCTCGGAGTGCCGTTGGTCTCAGAGTGTGATTGAGGTGTGCGACGATTATACCGATGTTTCCTTGTGTTCGCACGATATCCAATAACGTCATAGAATCAGCCCCACCAGAGCAGGCAATGATGACTTTTTTACTCCCGAGATTTGAGAGGGATTTTTTGACGGTTTCCATCCAGGTGATTTTCTTTTTCGGAGCCATGTGCTTATTGTATCGATATTTTTGCAAAACGAAGAAAATTGAGGTACACTGGATATATGATTCAGGTCAGTCAAACCATCGCTCAACTCAAAAACATAGTCCACGAAGAAACTTCTGGTGCTGCATTTTATCATGTAGAATTCCGTAGAATCATGGACGAAATCCGCTTGGCACTCGACAATCAAGACTCTGATAAAGCCCTGACAGTACTTATCCATGGTGCTCTTGATCTCCGAGCTTCTGATGTCCATCTGGAGATACACGAAAAAAGCTCCACTCTGAGATTCCGTATCGATGGTGCTCTCGCGCCTCTCGGTGATATGACCATCAAAGAACAGAGTATGATAGTCGAACGCATGAAATATCGATCAAATCTCAAACTCAACATCCACAATGTCCCACAAGACGGTAAAATCCGTCTCGGAAAAGAAGGACGTGATGCCCAGATTGATGTCCGTGTCTCAGTCATGCCAACGAGATATGGGGAGAGTATCGTCTGTCGTATACTTGATGCATCTCAGACTATTCTCAATATGGATGGTCTCGGTATCATCGGCCCACAAAATACTATTATCAAAAAAACACTTCAAAAGAAACAAGGGATGATACTCGTCACCGGTCCCACTGGTTCGGGTAAGACGACGACCCTCTATTCACTGATTGAGATTCTCAGAAAACCCGAAGATAAAATTATCACTCTCGAAGACCCTATCGAGTATCAGATTCCTGGTATTTTGCAGTCAGAAATCAATGAGCGTGATGGGTATACATTTGCTCTTGGGCTCCGCTCGATACTCCGTCATGATCCTGATATTATCATGGTTGGTGAAATCCGAGATCTCGATACTGCGACAGCTGCAGTACAGGCAGCCCTCACAGGCCATCTCGTCCTCTCGACGTTGCATACAAAAAGCGCCCTCGAAACAATAGAACGTCTCATGAATATAGGAGTATCTGATTTTGATATTGCTTCTTCAGTGGACTGTGTCATTGCACAGAGACTTGTGCGTCGTGTCTGCCCTGACTGTGCTGCACCAGCTGATATTGGCTTTACTCCTGATACGAAATTACTCTCTCGATATAGCGATCAACAGCCGCATCCCCAAAAATGAGCTGGATGTGAAAAATGTGGTCACACAGGGTATCGCGGACGTATGGGTATCTACGAAGTACTCGAAGTAAACGATGTCATACGTGATGCTATCAGAGCCAAAAAAACTATCAGTGAAATGTACGCTCTCGCAAAAGAAAATGGCTACCTCACACTCGCCGAAGATGCACTAGCAAAAGTCTCTCTCGGTATGACAACTCTCGATGAATGTCGAAAAGTTGGAATATTGTAGATACTATTTACAGGTTATATTCTCTGTCAAAAATAGATAATTGTCACGATGAAACTCTTGAAAAGGTATGATTATAAGTATCGTTGAGAGTGTTTATCATTTATTTTTTCTTATGGTCCCTTCTCCTCGAGCGAAGACTTCCGCTGCCAAGTCATCTAAAAAAGCTGCGAAAAAGTCTCCTGTAACTCAACCAAAAACTGCCCCAAAAACATCAGTTAAAAAAACAACTCCAAAGGTTGTAAAAAAACCAGAAGCTCCTAAAAAAGCAGCTGTTATGAAAGAAATAAATGAGGTAGAGCGAGAAATGAAAGAGCTCTCACGAGATGTCGCTGATGTGAATTATAACATGTCATCGATGATCCTCGCTATCCTCATCGTCGCTATTATGGCGCTCGGAGGTTATTTTTATTCTATGTCTTCTTCTCGTGAAAGTGTTGAAATGGTTGCTCCTCTTCCATCTGCACTCGAAACTCGAGCAGTTCCATCATCAGTACCATCTGAAGTAGTGAATTCACTTCTCGCCCAAGTAGCTGCTCTCACTCCGATTGATGGTGATGTATTTGTGAGTGCTCACATTATCAAAGATACGACTGCGCCACAGACTTATCAGGTAGGTGATTATATTTTCGTTTTTGAGAATAAAATGATTGTCTATCGTGCTGAGACAAACAAGGTTCAGAGTGTTGTGAATTTCCTTCCTCCTACTCCACCAGTTGCTCCTCTTCCTCCTCAATAATTGATTCATTTTAAACTATCCCCACCTAGGTGGGGATTTTTTTATTCAAAAAATGCTACGAGACTCATCCCAACGACGCCTAAAACAAAGAGAGTAACAGTAGTGAATTTCATTTTTTTACTTGATTGAGCATGTATCATCGGGAGGAGTTCAACATTGGACACATAGAGGAGAGAGCCGCCAGCGAGGGCCGTTGCGAGACCAACTGTACTGCTCGAGATATGTCCTATAAACCTATCAGAAATCATATAGCCGAGAGGTGCCGCAATGGCAAACAATATGGTCAGAGATATTTGTATTTTTTTCTGGAATGCAGACTCTCGTAGCATCGATGCGATGGAGAGTGATACGGGTATTTGATGGATAGCTATTCCAGAAAATATGCTGAATCCGAGAGTTGCATTGACAGCAAATCATGCCCGTATACCGAGCCCGTCAAAGAGAGTATGTATAAATATAGCTATCCAAGAAACAAGGACGACATGATTGAAGTGCTCATGAGGGTCTTCGTGTGTATGATCGTGATGTACATGGTCATGAGAGTGGGTTGTGAGGAGTTCTTCGAGGAGATATATCATCAAAAAACCAGCAACAAATGCATAAATAGCGTAGGGATTTTGTTCGAGAGATTCAGGCAGTATATGTACGAGCGCTACAGAAAACATCGTCCCTGCGCCGAGAGCGATGAGGAGATGGAGGATTTTTTGATTAACACTTCGAAATAAATACAGGAGTATTCCGACAGAAGAAATTAGAAATAATCCGAAAATAAGAAGAAAATGAGACATAAATAAAAGAGATAAAAATTATTTTTGACAGTGACTACACGTGCCAAAGATTTCTACTATATGTTCTTCGCATTGAAATCCATGAGCATGTACACAGTGATGAGGAGAGAGGAATTCTTCAATAGATTGGCATTTTTTACAAATCAGAAAACCGTGATCTTTACCTGGTTCAGGACATTGACAGGCACTCCATTTGCCGAGAGCGGGGATATGGTGCACGAGTTTTTGTTCCTTGAGGAATTCAAGAACTCGGTAGACCGTGACAGCATTTATTGTGAGTTTTTCTGCGATTTCATATGGCGTAAAAGCGCTATGATTTTTTTCGAGAAAGGAGAGTATTTCCTGACGTGTTTTCGTTTGTCGCATATCGAATATTGTAATTATAAAATTATAAATGCAACTTTATTGCAATAACTATGATTGTAATTCTCTATTCTTTGATACAATCTCAGCATGAACAAGCTACAATTTTCCAACCCAAAACGTGCTATTTTTCTCACGATAGCACTCGATCTCATCGGTCTCACGATTATTTTCCCGATTCTTCCATCATTTATAGATCGATTCGGCATTTCACACATGATGGTATGAGTGATTGGGGCCACCTATGCGTTCTTTAGTTTTGTCTCTGCTCCCTATCTCGGACGTCTCTCTGACAAGTTTTGACGGAGAAATATCCTCCTCGCGAGCGTTATCGGATCTGCTATTGGTTGGATTATTACAGCGTTTGCTCCAAATGTCTGGTGGGTTCTCGTTGGTCGTGTCATCGACGGTGCGACTGCTGGTAATATCACGATCGCTCAGGCCATACTCTCAGATATTTCAAAAGACAGCAAAGAGCGAGCAAAATATTATGGTATCTTTGGTATGATGTTTGGTATGGCGATGATAGTGGGGCCACTACTCGGCGGATTTCTGATTCGTTTTGGTTTTCCTGTGCCATTTTTAGTTTCTGGTATTTTCTCAGTTTTCAATGCAATACTTATCTACTTCACGCTTCCAGAAACACACACCAATCGGAGTGAGAGTCAGGGTAAAATGGATAAATTCGCTGTTTTTAATGCCCTTTTTCATGATAAAATCGCCATGTATCTCTGGCTGTTCTTCGTTATAGGACTCTGAGCAGGTGTGTATAGGCATTCATTTGGTCTCTATATGGATGCATTTTACCACATGGATGAGACGCATATCGGCTATATTTTGGCTTTTGTGGGTGTTTTTATGGCATTTTGCCAGGGCTATCTGCTCAATAATTTCTGGCTCAAGAAATTCACCCCGAGACAGATACTCGCGACGAGCCTGACTGCTTCGAGTATTCTCTTTACCCTCGTGGCATTTTATGACCAAACCCCATCGCCACATGTCTACATATGGCTCATAGCCGAGCTCTGTATGGTATTTTTCACTATTGCGATGTGGCCTGTGATGCAGTCTGAGGGTATGCAACATGCAAACCCGAATAAACGCGGAGAGGTGACAGGGTATTTTAGCTCCTTAGGCAGCCTCACCGCTATTATTTAACCACTGGTCGGAGCCTGGATGATAGGACAGCACATCTCACCACTCTGGTCAGCAGCACTTGCCAGCATATTGAGCCTCGTGTGGTTTGTCGTCTATCGTGAGAGGTTCTAGATTAGAGATATGTTCGTAGTTGCTGTTCGAACTTTATAAGGCTAAAATCAGCCCCTCTTTGAATACAGGCGAGAGATACATCACCAAAAGTATCCATCCTCTTCACAGCTTCGGTTATGTCTTCTGGCATACAGCGAGAATTGATGAGAATACCAGTTTTTCCATCGATAATACTCTCTTTGAGTCCACCATCATTCACAGCGATAACGGGTGTTCCACACGCCATAGATTCGACAGGACTCATGCCGAAATCTTCATCGACAGGGACATAGATAGTGGCTCTTGCTCCCCGTATAAGCTCACGGAGTTCTGTATCAGAAGGGGATTCTCGCATTTCTATATTTATGTATCCATGCGTCATTTCTTGGATTTTGTTCTTTTCTGGATCATTTTTTCCATACGTGATGATGAGTTTTTTGTCAGGCATACCCTGAAAGGCTGATACTATTCGGTCAACTCTTTTAATCGAAGAAAGTCGTGCAAATGAGAGAAAATAATCTCATTTTTCTGGTGATTCTCCAGGCTTAAAAAATGCCGTATCAACCGGCGGATAGAGGATCTCGGCATTTCGTCCAGTAAAATTTTTGATACGTTTCTGTGTATTGCTGGAATTAGTGATGAGCTTCTCTATTAGAGAGAGATCCCGTAGGTACGCTCTTTTGAACCGTGAAGTCATGAACTGGTACGTGTAGAGCATGATTTTTGGTATCTTTTTCTCGTATTCTTCTTTTTGGTCAAAGAGATAGCGGGGTATGGTGTGACAATAATAGAGGATATTTTTTCCTTTGAAATTATGGACTGCTGAGAGACAATCACCACTGAGGATGACCGTATCATAGCCCTCGGCGAGATTTCTGGTATTGACAGAAAACGCCCATTTGAGAC
>DALYDS010000016.1:0-13541 GCA_031973055.1 bacterium
CTCCTTCTCTCAGAGAAAATGGGGATCGCTGACCTCGCACAAGCAAAAGAAGCGCTCCAGTTTGGTCTCGATGTAATTAAAACGTTCACTTCTACGCCATCTCGTGATGCGCTCAAGGATACAATGATTCCAAAAATCGCAGAAGCAGGGAAGAAAAATGGTCAGATTCTCTGGCCTCTCCGAGTCGCTCTCACTGGTAAAGAATTCTCACCAGGAGCGTTTGAGATGACGGAGATTCTCGGTTTAGAGAAGGCTATTGCAAGGATAGAGCGGGTGCTACTTAAGATCTAAAAGTTATGAGTGTATCAATGGTTGATATAGGAGGGGGGTCAGAATCACAGCTGCCAGATTTTGAACAACAAGTACTTTGTCAATATTTAGAAAGCGTCCGTAATTGATTACCTGGCCGGCAGTTTTTAGCTCAATATGATTCTTGCGTCAAGGCATTTTATGAAACACATAGATATGCTTTTATTAATGCGGAAACTCTTTTTAGGAATTTTCTTGATTCATCTGACCGTCTTCATACAAGAATTCTTCAGGACATTAGGGACAGAGAGAATATAAAAATAAGCCATTATATGTGACCATTCATGAACATTATGACTACGGTATTTTTTATTTGTGCCTACATACAGATGGAGAATTCTATACGTTATCAGTCTGTAGGTTTTCTCAAAGAATCAATTATATTTGCCGTTATAGCTCTTTTGTCCTCGACAATGAATACCGTCAGAAACAAGACATTTAAATTTGATTTCATCCATGAAATAATATATACTCTCTGTAGGTGTTTAGATATAATTTTGTTTTCTTAATGCGTAACTCTCCCATGAATTTCCTCATTCTCAAAACCATCATCGAATCCACTATCCAGAACTACAACAACCAGAATCAGATGGCGAAGATAGGGGAGAATAATATCTCTATCGTGAGTATGTCACAAAAAGGTATCGAACTCCTCATCCGTTGCCCTCATACTGGTAAAGAAGTAAATGTGCACGCTGAGGTGAATTTCATGAATGGACCACTTCCGACCAATTTCACTATCAATGGTAATGCTCACATGCCCAAGACAACAGGTCAGATTAATGACGATGATGTCACACAGATTCACCAAGCTCTCAAAAATACGACGAACATATCAGATCTTTTTGGTGCAGAATAAACCATGAAATCACTCCTCAGATTATTGCGATTTCTATTCTGGTGGATTGTTATCCTCTTAACGGTAGCCGTGATAGGATTTTTTCTCTGGCCATTGCTCTCTGGTAAGGTGAATACGCTCAGGAGTGGTGATTGGAATTCTGGAGATGCAACATCAGATATAATCCAGATGACACTCGAACAAAAAATAAAATCATTCTTTCATATTAGTACCACAGCCACTAGAGATGTCCTCACGGATGAAAGTGGTAAAAAAACAGTCGAATACAAACAGGATGATGCTGGAGCCTATGTGCCAGTACCAGTAGAGGCTCAGTCAAAAAATTAATCTCGCATAAAGCCGCGAACGAATTCTTCACCAGTCATTGGTTTTTTACCAGCGGGTTGAATTTTTTTAATTAAAAGAACTCCATCGCAGAGTTGAATTGAGGGGCCATCTTTCAGAAATGTTTCCCCTATTGGTGCAAGAGTTGCACCTCCTGAGTGATGTACTTTTTGTACTTCAAGTAATTTGACTGATAAATTTCAATATTTTGCATATAAGCCTGGCCAAGGCGTATAAGCTTGCCAAGCGTTGTATGCTTGTTCGACGGTCCATGAAGGCTGGAGTTCGCCATCTTTTTTCTCAATCATTTTCGTATACGTCGCTTCACTTTTATCTTGTGGCTTTGGCTTCACTGTGCCATCTAGGAGTCAGACAAGGGCATCGATGAGGAGTGGTCCAGCCTGTTGACCTGTGAGCGCAAAGAGTGTGCCTGTGGTATCAGCTGGAGAGATGTGCCATGTTTCCTGGAGAAGTATGTCGCCTTCGTCCATACCGAGACTCATCTGCATGATAGTGAGACCAGTAGTTGTCTCGCCATTGAGGAGAGCATGCTGTATGGGAGCGGCTCAGCGATATTTTGGCAAGAGAGAAGTGTGGACATTCAGAAAACCCATCGGAGGTATATCGAGGAGTACTTGAGGGAGGATTTTCCCGTAGGCGACGACGATACAGATATCAGGAGCGAGCTCACGGACAGTGTCGAGGAAGTCTTCATTTTTTACTTTTTCTGGTTGCAGGAGGCGGATATTTTTTTCTTGCGCCATTTTTGCGACTGGAGAAGAGATAATCTCATGTCATCGTCAACCGATTTTATCAGGATTAGTGACGACTCAGATAATCTCGACTACATCCTCTCGTGTTGTTAAATAGGAGAGAATATCAGCAGACAGTTGCGGAGTTCAGAAAAATAGTACACGTAGTTTTTTCATGGATTTATTGACAAAATGGAAACAGGTCTATCATAAGAAATAGTTACAGAAATTGTAAGGGATTTACTTCTTTTAACAATTCTAATTATGGGTGCAGAAAACCCTAAATCCGTTCTTCAACCTCATCTTGGCGTGTTCCAGTGATGTTTGCCAGACGGTAACACGATTAGATTGGGCACTTCAATACTCGTTCCGTGAGCAGTTCTATTTATTATACAAACAGATGCATTTACAGAAGAGACTGCGGCTACTGCTGCTAGATCTATTAAACAACAAGCGCGAGAGATACTAAATAAACATTGATTTTCAAGGTGGATTCGGACTAATTAAGAGCCTAAACCCGTATCTTCTTCACCACTTCACCGTAGCGGATACATTTCTCCGTTGTTCCTTTTCCAGTGAGTCCGACGAGTATCCAAAAAATTCCCAAAAGTACGAGAAAAACACCAGGATGCCATGTTGTCTGAGTGACCGCATTGGTTGCTATATTAAATGCATTTGTTTCTCCGCCAGTGACGGTCGTTACAATCGGGTCCATGACTGGTCCGCCGACGATGAGTAGCGCGAGACCGTGAACTGCTTGCTTGATTCTGAGCCATTTATGCTTTATGACACAAGCCGTGATGAGTCCTCGTCCAATGAAAAAGAGCGAGAGAATCATGAGGCCGTATTCGATTTTCCTCTCCATTGCAGGAGATGTTTCTCCATAAAAAGGTATGTCTATGACCGAACGATCTTGAGCGAACCAGAGAATCGCAATGATAAGGAGACCAGTAAAGATATGCATGAGACGAATAGTCGTATCACTCGGACGTCGGGCGACAAATTGTGCGAACTTGATAAGAAGAGGGTGCATAGGAATAGGAGAAAAGTATGTATTGATTGTATGCAGAATAAGACAAAATCAACCGAGCTTGATTCTCGTACGAAAACCCTACAATACACCCTATGCCCGGGTGGTGAAATGGTAGACACGAGGGACTTAAAATCCCTTACCGCAAGGTGTGCCGGTTCGAGTCCGGCCTCGGGCACCATATAATATCGACGCTCTTTCAAATAGAGCGTTTTTATTTGCCAAATAAATAATTGATTTATAATACAGAAATGAAATCTCCATCAAATAAAACATCAGGGTGTTCTAGATTGATTGTTCCGGTGACTGCTCTAGGTATATTGTCTTCACTCCTTATGCCAGAAGTAAGGAATGAAATTTCTGAGCTTTTATTTCCCACAAATCCTCAGCATGAACATCCAAGTTCAATGGAGGTTACGGTCGACACGAATGGGAAAGTTAATGGTGTCCTCCTATCGGGAGAAGTCGCGTATAAATATTATCAGTTTGTGCAAGAACAGCTCGATCAATCGGCTCCTGGTCTCATCGAAAAACTCAAAAAGGCTGGTGCAGTTTGGAATACAGAGACAGAAGTAGAGGCAATGCACCAAGATGTATCAGATATTTTAATCTCAAATCCTACAATTAAAGATTATATTGAGAAGGGATTTATTAAAACATGAGCCTATTTGCAAAGGATGGAAAACGGTGAGGAATCAGTTATCATTATATTGAGAGTTCCCTTTCAAGAAAAAGAGCCAATCAAAGTAGAAATTCCATTGAAAAAACCAGGACTATTCGTTTAGTTATATTTTTTTATAAATATATTTGCACAATAACAAAATATATTGTACAGTATATTTATGAAATCAATTATTATCACGTGTGTAGCAGGCATTGGATGAATTGCCTTGCTCTTTTCAAGCGTCTTCGCTGACCGATGGATGGATATCGCCTACGATATACAGAATCATATCCCAGCAGACAAGATTACAACTGCAGTCGAAGAGCAAATCCAGGCACGACTCCAGTATATAGAGGAGCATGATGCGGCGGACGTAGCCCTGCTCGCTCAGCAAGATAAACAGTCTCTCATAGCTCTCATGGAAAATATGCGCAATATAGCGGCGTACTATAAGCAGAAAAATACACCAAAGCCAGTTCTCTCCTATATTCTCTCTCGTTCGAATGATATCTATGCGATGACAGAAGATGATGTGGCACCAGCAGGTCCTATGACGACTTACATACTCCTCTCGACCTATTATCAAGATCTCGAGGCACGATATCGAGTTCATCTCGACCGTGATACACAGCCAGTCATAAAACAGGAGACCACCGCAATGAACTACATCCCAGAATGAGTTACCACTCCTGAGCCAGCTCCTTCTGATACTCATCAGTCAATTGTCGTTGATATCAGTGATCAGAGACTCTACGCATTTGAAAACGGTGAACTCGTCTACACGACTCCTATTACTTCTGGTAAAAGAGGGTTTAGTACAGTCCAGGGTGATTTTTCTGTAAAAAGTAAAAAAACAAACGTGACACTTAATTCGCCTTTCAAAAATATTACTTATAAGCTCCACGTCGACTACTGGATTCAGTTCCACGGTAAATATGGTATCCACGATGCTTGTAACTCACGCAGCTGTTGGAGAAAAGAATTCGGAGGTCAGGACTATCTCACGAAAGGGAGTCATGGGTGTGTGAATACTCCCTATGAAGCAATGGCTTGGGTGTATGAGTGGGTTGAACCTGGGACAGCTGTCAGAGTGCAGGCGTAATTTCAGAACAAAAAAGTCAGAAAATTAGACAAATTCAAAAAGTATTTTCTAAAAAATATTACCGGGTTTGTGTTTGCAATGACCCCCATTTTTCCTAAAATAAGTGGGTGTTTTGTTGATATTAGAGCGACTTTTGAAAAAAATCCTCATTCACTCAACATCCAGCCCGAATAAAAATTGTACTCACTTAATTCCTAACATTTCCCCCATGGCAGTTAGCGACCTCGTAGCTCTCGTCGATGTGTGAAGTTCTCGCATCAAGACGTTGGTTGGATCATTTATCATGGATCCAGCAAATCCGAACAAACCAAAACTCAATATCCTCGGTGTAGGTGTTGTGAAATCAGATGGTGTCCGCAAGGGTACCATCCTCGACATGGAAGAATTCAAGAAAAATCTCGATGAATCTCTCACAGAAGCAGAGAACATGGCAGGACAACAATTCCCACACGTGGGTATCTGTCTCTCTGGTACTGGTATACAGATTCATCACAATAAGGGGATGATAGCAATACCTTCAAACGAAGTCACACAAGAAGACGTCAATCGTGTCCTCGATATGGCACAAAATGGTATCACCCTTACTAATCAAACTGTTCTCAAAATCATTCCTGAGTCTTTCTCAGTTGATCTCGAGCACCACGTGAAATCACCAGTTGGTATGAGCGCGAAGAAGCTCGAAGTCAATGCGCATATTTTCACTATCCCTACGACAGCACTCAATAATGTCCGCAAAGGATTCAAAGATGTCGGTATCGATGTCGTCGATGTATTCCCATCGCTCCTCACATCACCAGAGGCTGTTCTCTCTCGTCGTCAAAAAGAACTCGGTGTTATCTGTGTTGATATCGGTTCTTCTTGTACTGGTGTTACTATATTCGAAGAAGGTATCCTCCGACACGCATGCATCATCCCAGTTGGCGGCGAATACGTCACCTCTGATATCGCTCTCGGCGTACGAGTCTCAGTCGATGTTGCAGAAAAACTCAAGACTGATTACGTCGATCTCACATTCTGTGATCTCGCGAAACCAAAAGACGAAGAAATCCCACTCTCACGGATTGATAAAAAAGAAACAGAGACAGTTTCAAAACTCTACCTCTCTCAGATTGCTCAGGCACGATACAAAGAAATTCTCTCTCTCGTCAATCATGAACTCAAAAAAGTAGGTCGTGATGGTATGCTCCCAGAAGGTGCAGTCTTCGTCGGTGGAGGATCAAAAGCCCGCAACCTCATCGAACTCGCAAAATCAGAACTCCGTCTCCCATGTGCTATTGGTTTCCCAGAAGATCAAGAATTCGTCACAGGAACCTCTGTTTCTGATCCAGGATTTGCAGGTGCTATCGGTGCCCTCCTCCTCTCTCAGAGATCTGGCGGACTCGGACGAGCTCGTATGTCGATTGGCGCTGGTATCGGTGGAATCAAAGAATCAGCAAAAAAGTTTTTCAAATTTTTGCTTCCCTAATTTATCTCTCCTTTATTTTAATTCTTCATTTTACACAGTATGGTAGTCGCAAAATCAACTAAAAAAGGTACAAGCAAAAATGCTCTCAAAGGCCTTTTATTCAAAGACTCAGCAGTTTCTCAACCAGAGGAAGTGAATGTGTCTAAAATGATTTCTCCTGTTGCCAGCATAAAAGTCGTTGGTTGTGGAGGTGCTGGTCAAAACACTATCAATCGTATGATTGAGAGTGGTCTCTCTGGTGTTGATTTTATTTCTATCAATACTGATAATCAGGCAATATTCAATTCTCAAGCTCCGACAAAACTCAGTATCTGACCGACGACAACTCGTGGTCTCGGTGCTGGTGGTGATCCTGAACGAGGTAAAAAAGCTGCTGAAGAATCTATCGACGATATTCGTCGAGCACTCGCTGGTGCTGATATGGTTTTCGTCACATGTGGTCTCGGTGGAGGTACTGGCTCTGGTTCTGCTCCTGTCGTCGCTGAAGTAGCGAAAGACATGGGTGTCCTCGTCGTCGGTGTCGTCACAAAACCATTCGCATTTGAAGGTCAACGTCGTAATAATCAGGCTCTCGAAGCATACGATGTCCTTAAAGGAAAAGTAGATACATTGATTACTATCCCAAATGACAGAATCCTCACTATTATTGATAAAAAAACTCCGCTCCTTGATGCATTCCGTATCGTCGATGAAGTTCTCACGAATGGTGTACAAGGTATCTCTGATCTCATCACTCAACCAGGTCTCATCAACGTCGACTTCGCTGATATCAAATCAGTCATGTCTAACGCTGGTTCTGCTCTCATGGGTATCGGTTATGGTCGTGGTGAATCTCGTGCAACTGATGCAGCTCGTGCTGCTATCGAGAGCCCACTCCTTGAACTCTCTATCATGGGTGCTCGTGGTCTCGTCTTCAATATCACTGGTGGTCATGACCTCTCAATGTTTGAGGTGGATGAAGCAGCTCGTGTTATCACAGGAGCGTGTGATCAAGATGCAAATATTATTTTCGGTGCAACAGTTGATCCGAGTTTCGAAGAAGGTGAAATCAAAATCACAGTCGTTGCAACAGGATTCGATGAATCTCAAGTGACCGTTCGTCATGATGGTCCTGGTGCTCCACGTCCTTCATCTGGTGGCTCTTCATTTGGTCGACGTGTTATCGGTTCTGCTCCATCTGCTCCTGCAACTGATGAAAAGCCTGCTGATGACCTCGATATTCCAGCATTTCTCCGCAATAGAAAATAGAAATAATAGTAAATTGACAAAAGAAAAGTCTGTATATTATAAAGATATACAGATTTTTTTTAAATTATGGTACTCGAAACGCCTCCATTAGTAACAGAGCCATGACTAAGTTCAGCACTAACAAAAAAATTGTCTCCATTACAAGATGCAGATCAAAGGTTTGCTCTTGCTCATAAAAGCCTTGAGGCATGTAAAAAACAGCATGAATCTACACGATGATGGAAAGTGTTATGGATCGATCCAAGCGAAGATCCAAAATATCAAAGCAATGCTCGTGCCAGAGAATATCTTTGAGTTGCATTTCAGTATATTCCAAAAATACCTGTTCTGGATATATGAGGCCTTCGTTTAAGTCTGTGTAATGTTAATGGGGACATTGCGGGCCAACCGCCTATCCAAACAAATGAACACCCCGAACACGCAGATGCAAATTATAGTATCGCAGATGAACATTGAAATGTATTTTTTTCTTGGGCGCGCATCATGGAGCTTTTTGGTAATGATGAGATGTTTTGTCCTACCGGTCCATGAATGTTTATTACAGAAGACCAATTAATATTGCTTACTTCCATTCCAAATGAGACTCTAGGGGAGATGCTATGTTTTAATGGTACAGATAATCTTCCCGGATTCTATAATACACACAAACCAGCTCCAGGAAATAGTGATTTATGATCTCGTTATGATGGAGGCTTTGTCTATCAATGAGAAATGACTTCTTTCTGGTGTAATCCAAATAGCAAACCATATGCTGCAGCTTCATTGAGTTTCTCTTCAAATAGAAGTAAATTTAATTTCCAAGATGTTATGAGTAGTTCAAGATTTAATGCTCGACTTATGCGACTTCCTCTGTAGAGGAAATTAAGAGAATATTTTGGTTTTCTGGAGAAAGCGAATAATATTTAATTATGTTTATCGCTATTGAGTGAGTCGATTGAGCTGGTAAGGATACACAACTCAAACTCTTGTTGGGATATTTGATAGACCAAAATAAGCACCGAGTTATTACGAAGTCTCGTGAGCCATCACGCATGACAGAAGCAGGGAAGAAGCTCAATGAAATCGCTCAACAACATATCGTCGTACCACCACTCGAAACAGCGAAACTTTTCTCAGAAGATAGGAGAGATTTAGAGATGTTTCGTGCATCACTCCTCGCACGAGATGTCTGGATTATTTCTTCTCGCTGTGATCTCACGACGTACGTCTATCAGGGCTATGCGAGCGGTGTGAGTTTCGAAGAAATCTATGAATTACACAAGGATATCCTTGCTCCAGAACTGACAGTCGTCCTCATGATTTCAGTTGAGACCATGCTTGCTCGTCTCGGGAGTCGTACTGAAGCAAAAGAAGTCTACGAACAAGAAGATTTCCTCCGCCGATGTCATGCAGGATATCTGGGAGCGGTAGAATTTCTCAAATCCAAAGGCCGCAATATCGTGGTCATCGACGGAGAAGGAAACGTGGATGAGGTAGCAGAGAGAGTGAAAAAACTTTTCCAATAGTCTAAATTTGCTTCATCTGTTCCCGTAGAGCGAGGAGGATTCCTTTGTATGGTTCTCCTATGAGCTTATGTAAGTATTTATTGGAGTCTTTTTCTGAGAGGCCGAGGAGAGTTTCTATGCTGACTTCTTCGAAGCTGAGACCACTTTCTCGTGTAGTATTATCGAGTATTTCTGCCAGAGCTATTCGTCGATTGAGAACATAGGCGATGACAATTCCATTGTTCCAGGCTTTTGAAACTGGATGGGGAGCATCATGAAATTCTGATATGTTTCAGAGAGGTATGATATCTGTTTCCGTGAAGACCATACCAGACTCTTCTCCTCATTCTTTGACAGCAGTTCTTGGTGCGAGCTCGACTATATTTCGTCCACGTAATTCTGGGAGAGCATCAGGAGCACAATCAATATGTCCTCCGATAGTTGCATCTCGTTTGCCATGGCTCTTTGTTTTGACTTGGACAATAGCTGTTCCGCGTTTCTCTCCTGGTATCCATACGTTGACATGTCCATGACAGAGTCACTCTGCGTGTGCTCTTTTTCGGAGGACAACATCATGGATGATACCATCTTTTAGGTCAAAGATAGGGAGACATTCGTCTGCAGGGTAGTAAGGTGTTTCATTCATATAATAAGGGGATAAAAATAATTATTGTTTCTCTGTTCGTGTTAGAACTTCCTCTAAAACAAGTTCCCATATACCAGGAGTGAGCGTATTTCGGCCAGATCGTTTTATTTGTTTATACGATCAATAACAGAGATAGTAGAGGTCTATGAGGTCTCTATTGAGAGTTCAAAATTCTTTTTCATATTCTGTGATTATTTTTTGATACAGTTGTAACTGTTCCTGTCATCCTCGATTCGAGAACATGATGCCAAAATCTGCTTCTCTGATATTCCAACTCGCTTCTCAGAAATCGATAATTTGAGACTTTTGCTCGTCTTGTATCATGACATTTCTGAAATGGAAATCTCCATGAATTAAGACAGGATTTTTTGGTATCTCTTCTGTTTTTTCTTTCAGAGTTCTGATACTAGCAATTATTCTCTCACGGAGTCATAGTTCGAAATAATCTGAGCCAGCTATGAAATGTTCGAAACGTTCTATATGAGATATGAAATCTGGGAATTTCTTAGGTGCTGGAGCTAGGAGTTTTCAGAAAAACTGCTCTCCATCTCGTGTGACACTGTGTATGCGTCATAACTGATGTGTCATGTTCTGTAGGTGTTCATCGCTCAGCGTGTGAGATTCCTGGTATTCTTCGAGCGTTATTCACGGTATAAATTCTTGAGTGAGCCAGAAATATGGTTTCCCAGTGGCTGTCATTCATTTTCCTTGTTGCAGGGTGAGAGGTACGAGCCCAGGTGCGTGTTGGTTGATAAGTATTTCTGTGTTGGCAGCGAGCTGTAAATCTTCACTTACTCAGACCTTAAGGACGATTTTTTGTCACCCGGCTTCCATAATATAAATCTGTTGTGCCGTTATGCCACCAGGGAGAGAAATATAATTCCATCATCATACGCTTTGTCTCTGACTAAGAATGTTTGAGGATTGTAGACGAACTCAGACTTGTATACCTGAGCGAACTACCTCATCGATTACCTCTCAAGAGGGAAGTGTGTTCATAAGTTAAAATAATTAGTAAAACTTTCTATTAATTCTTTTAATCCTTGAATATATCAGCGATATGTTGAGCTATGAGACGTCTGAGTTTATTTTCATTGAGTCACGGAGATCAGAAATCTCGTTCCATATTTGGTGAGTCGGGAGATGTTGGTTCAAATTCGTCCATAAGAGAAAAGATTAAAAATAAAACTCACACGAGGCGAGTTTTCATTAGGGAGGTTCGAGAGGAAAATAGGGTACAAAAAAGCGCTCAATTGAGCGCTTGGTGATAGATATGAAATGCGTGACGGGCCGCAAGATGTTACGCGGTCTTCCCGGTCAGTGTCATCCAGGTGATCAAAGTAACTTTTTAATCATCTTGGTTAGTATTTTAGAATGTTTTATTATTCTGTCAAATATTTTATCCAACAGCGACTCCGACGACGCTTCCGATTCCAAATGTGATAGCAGCAGCTGCGAGACCAAAGATCATCTGTCTGAACCCAGAGTACCACACATTTTTACCAGTGAAGAGTGTGATAGCCGCACCGATGATGAATAATCCTACAGCACTTGCTCAGACACTCACGATGATGGCCGGCATACCAGAGAGAAACATAAATGGCGCGACAGGGATAATAGCTCCAATGGAGAAAAGAATGAACGAATATATGGCTGCTTCCCAGGCAGATCCTTTCAGTTCTTCACTATTGATACCGAGTTCTTCTCGTACGAGGACTTCGTGAGCATGTTCGGTATCTTTTATGACTTCCTCTGCCATTTTGTGTGCCTGTGCTTCTGGTACTCACTTGGTCATATAGATGAGAGCGAGTTCATGTTTTTCTCCTTCGGGATTTGTCTCCAGTTCTTCCATCTCTACTTCCATCTGATTTTCATACAGTTCCTGAGAGCTCTTCACAGATATCCACTCTCCGAGAGACATCGAGAGGGCTCCAGCGAGGAGACCAGCGAGACCTGCCAAGAGCACTCATTCGTTGCCACTTGTCGCTCCAGCGATACCCATGACGAGACTAAAATTTGAGACAAGTCCATCATTACCACCGAGGACAGCAGCACGGATAGCATTGCCTCCGACTGAGCGATGTTGTTTTTCAAATTTTGTGATATGTTCACTACTCATATTCGCTTCTCGATCGAGGATTCATCGGAGTATCGTGACATGATTTGTCTCTGTTCCTGTGATGGGCATACCGTGTTGTTTTTTTGCCATGAGGATACCATTCGAGAGACTTTTTTCGGTGTTCATGAGAATTCCCAGGACATAATCATACCCAAATATTCGCCCGATGAGATTGAGCGTCTTCGCTCGACCAGAAGGGATCATGAGATTTTCGAGACTGATATTCGCTTTCTTGGCAAAAGCTTCTGCATGGCCCCGTTCGATACTACTCATCTGTTTATAGACATCAGCTATGACTGTATCTTTCTCATTTCCAGCTAACTTCTGATAGAGATACGATGCATCGATTTCTGTTTGTATGGCTTTATTTTTCATAGTAGAAGCGTTAAAAAACCTGAGAAGGATATTGTATGCGCGATTGGTGTTGTGTCTATAAGAAAAAAGCACCTGGAAGTGCCTTTTTGAGAAATAAAAAAGTGTATTATTTTGTTAATTCTTTTAAAAATGTTACATCGTCTTCAGAGAGAAGGTATGATTGGTTCCGAAATCGTTGTATTATTTCCAATCTCGTTCGAATCTCAGTGCTTAATTGTGCAGTATTCATTTCTCAAACTGCATTCATAAGTTTATCTCTCAATGTGCCTGTGGGAAGAGTATTATTTTTTCCAAAGCTAGATCATGCTACTTGCAGAGAATTAAATGTAACTATGTTTCCACCACATCAGGCTCTTGCTGGTCAATATGACATTTTGTACTTGTAAAAATATAAAAAAGCACCCGAAGGTGCTTTTCTGAAAGTTCAAAAGAGAACTATGCAGCAGGAGTTTCCTCTGTTGCAGGTGTGACTTCAGGAACATCAGCTTCAGGAGCGTCAGTTGTAGGAGTTTCTGTTTCAGTTGCAGGAGCAACAACTTCTTCTTCAGTAGTAGGTTCAGACATAATAATATGGCTAAGAAATAGAGCCGTGAGTATAGCACTTTATTCGGGTTACCTATTTATAATGTGAGACATTTATCATATATAGGCTATCAAGGTGTTTGACAATCAGCAAGGAGAGTAATGTAGAAGAGGATTTTATTCTTTTTATTCTATAGTGATGTCGTATCCCTGCAAAAGCCCTGCAATGCCTGATTGAGCAAATTTTGCCTTCTTGATTTTATTTGTCTCAGGATTGATAATATAGTGATATGATGTACGAAAATCTGCTTTCTCCAGAATGGTTCTCTCAAACAGTGCTTGAGAAAAATCACATTCATCAAACACAGATTCACCGAGGTCTGTCTCCACAAATGATGCTTCATGGAGAGAGCATTCTGTGAACTTCGTCTTACGCATCTTGAGTCGATGAAACGATGAGAGATCGAGCACACATTTTTCAAAAGAGACAGAAAAGAGAAAACTATCACAATTCCCAAATCCTATTCCCATGAGTTTACAATCTCGGAATCTCACATCACGGAGCGCTGCATTTGTCACGATGACATTGCTCATATTACAATTCACAAATTCACACTCTGAGAATTTTACATTGGAGAGATT
>DALYDS010000017.1:0-13276 GCA_031973055.1 bacterium
TGCCCAGTATTAGTTATCGCAACAAGTATAGCTTCATCACGAGTTGGGGCATATCGTACCTGCATATTGTAGAGTTCTGTACCAGCAAAAGCGCTCGCAGATTGCTCGGATCACCATGCACTCCCGCTCCAGAGACGGTATTTGGGAGTAGAAGTACCGTTATTAATGGTATCATATGTCATCATGGCATCAGTTGCACCATTTGCGTGGGCGACTGGCATCCGTGGTTCGATAAAATCACGAGCTACATCTATCACATTATGATTTTTCTGAGCATGATAGAGTACATCGACGATATTTCCTTCTCTCAATTGAAGAAAAAATCACTCAAATGGCAAACCTCCTAAAGTAACACAAAAAACAGTATAGTAGATAAAAAGTGTACGGAAAAATGAACTACAATGACTCATTATTGGTAGTAGAAATATAATTATAAATAATTTTTGAAATACGCCCAAACAATTCCAGCGATTTTTCACGAGTAATTCACTCCTGTTGATAATCCATAGACATCGAGATGATATAAACTCTTCATCCTATATACACCAATCCAGCATCGAGAATAACTGTTTTTTGGGTATTTTCCCCTATTTTATGAGAAAAAATAACGCTCTCTGGCACACCTTGACCGAGATATTCATCATAGGTAGTACGAGAGAGGATATTGAGGAGAAATTGAGAATGATCTGGGTTAATATAGTTTGCCGTATAAAGAGAACGAAGTAGTCGGGTATATTCTTTCGCCGTAATTTTTCACTCTTGATCAAAAAAATCATCCAGACCGAGAGCAGTAAAAACATCTCGTACTTCATCCATAGAGAGATTACGGTAGAGAATTCGATAGGCAGTATTATCTGAATTGAGGAGCATCTCCTCAATCAATTTTTCTACAGTAATAGGTGAACCTATCGGACGCTTATAAACATCTCCCCATTCATTATCACGGTCTTCTTTTGTGAGAATGAGCTCATTATAGAGTTTCCAATCGCCTTTCTCTATTTTTTTCATGACTGCCATAGCCAATGGAACTTTGATAAGAGATGCTGGCAAGATACGGACATCTTGATTGATAGAGATATTTGCACCCGTATTGAGATACTCAAAATAGAGAGAAGTAGCTGTGAGTCCTTCTTTTTCGAACAGTGCATGGAGTTCTTCTCGTATGGGTTGGACTGTCGTCAATAAATCATTTTCATGACTAAAGAAACGCATAGGATCAACAAGAGGATACTGTGCACGAAAATTTTCTATATCGAGCTTTTGTAATAATAAATATGCACCTCAGAAAGTAATAAAATTGGTCGTGAGAAGTGCGAGAATCAGAAGAGTTTTTTTACTTCGAAAGAAAGAAGAATGATGTCGAGAAAAAAATTTCATATTAGTCATTGATGATATTTATCTGACAAACAACAGAGGACTGAGTATCTCCCATGAGTGTATAAATAATAGGAATCGTGAAATCCCCTTCCCTCGCACCTATCTGACGAGTTATCTCAAATTCTATAAGTGTTTCTCGTGTACCAGGCGTATACGTATAGTCATTATTCCCCTTAAAAACTACATCAATCCCCGCTGGTAGTGCACCAATCTCGAGGTAAGATGGGAGGAGTTTTTTCTTATTCTGAAAAAGCGTCACGCGTGCACGAGAAGATGATTCAGTTTGCAAGTCAGCCCGAAATATATCAGCACGACAAGTATGAGTAGCAGACTCATCGAGGATGACATCTTTTTCATAACGACGGACAGAGAGCTCCTCGGATTCAAAGAGCGATTCAAGGAGAGCAATAGTAGATTGTGACGCTTCAGGTGACTCTAAGACAGGAGTAGTATCTTCTAGTGGTAACTCTGTATCAGGTTCGGGAAGAGGACCAGCAGGGTTCGGTATAATAGAAGGATCTATGAGATCTACATTTGGATCTTCATCTGTATTATCCGCAAGCATTGGATCGTTTTGGATTTCTGCATCTGTCTCGGTATCAAGTTCTGAAAAAATTACCTCGATTTCCACAAAAACATCATTATTTGAAAAAGTGGAGAGAATTTCATCCGTCTCTGCCGTGGTAACTCATTCCAGAGTCGGAGTCACTCAATCTCCTGTATCAAGTAAAGTAATTGAAGAAGTCGGTACATCTGAAACAATATCTCAAACAGCAGGAGATGAGGTATCTTCTGGAGGGAGGGATTCTCATGGAGAATTTTCGGTACCTCATGTTGGCTCTGGGCTGGATGGTAATGCTGATACTGATTCTAGGTCTACTACCGGAGTTGGTTCTGGTAGTGATTCTGATATTGATTCTGAATTATTCTCAGATGAAGGCTCTGCGATAACCACTGGCACAGCTTCTTGTGGTACTTCATCAGACTCTTGAGCGACAGCAGAAAACGTATACAAAATAGAAGAAAACAAAAATACCAGCAAAATACACTCTCAAACAGAACGAGCAAAAAAGAAAATGTGGTAAAACTGAGAACGACGAACACGATTCATAACTATTTATGAGGAGGTACTTTGATAGTCTGACCTTTCTTGAGAGTATAGGGAGCTTTGAGATGATTCACCTTCGCCAAAATTTTCCATGAAACATTATATTCATCTGCAAGAGTAGTAATATCTGTACTGCTAGTCAGAGTTTTCTTCATCCAATGATTGATAATCCACTGTTGTCGATGACGAGCAATCACATAGAGATAAATAAGAGCTCCGAGAAATGCGAGTAAAATAATCTCTATAGTAAATCAGAGCATGGTAGGAAGAACAAAAAACCAAACAGTTGGACCCTGAAGTACAGTTAATTTTCCATCTGTATTATCTCCTATCTGTGCCTCTGTGCTAGGATCATAAGAAACAGTAAAACTCGAACGATAGAGTCATCAGAGAAATGGTCTTTTGAGATCGAAATTCCAATCTGAAGTTTCAGAACGCAATACAGGATATTCACCACCCTGTTCTGCATACTTGAGTCCAAAGAAATATCGCGTCACAACCGATACATCCGCATCAATAGAGACATTACCCGTATTTTTGACTTGAGGACGGAGCATGATAGTTCAGTTCTGTCGTTTGAAGTCAAAACCAGCGATCTCCAATCGTCGCTCTATATCACCTGGGATCGTCACTGCTACACGCAGGCCAGTTCTGATTGAGAGATTGACGCCTGGTTGATCATCTTTTTTTGGTTTTTTCTCTTGTATGAGGATACATCCATTGTGTTCTCCAACACTTGCATTTCATGGGACAGCGATAGTAAATGGGACGAGTTGTGTACTTCCTGCAGCGAGGGTTATCTCAGTCTTTGTGAGTTTTATCCAAGAACCAACGTCTGTCTTTGGCTCAGAAAATTGTTTACATGCAAATGCTCATCCAGTAGACGGAGTAGAGTCAGCCGAGTAGACAAGAACTGTCTTTGGCTCAGAAGAATTATTGATGATAGTGATACCTTCTTTTTGCTCTGCACCAGGTTCGAGCGTATGTACAAATATGGATTCTGTTCGTGGATTATCAGCACGAGGATACGCTGGTCTACCGCCAAAACCACCATATTCGATAGCAAAAGAGGTTTGAAAAAACAAGAAAAAAGAAACAACGACAAGGCGCTGAAGTAAAGGACTTTTGTGCATAAGGAAAATTAACAAATTCAAGTATAAAAAAATACCCAAAAAGAGTACGAAAAAATCCCTTGCTAAAGAGAAAAAAAATGTCACTCTAGACTAATTTGCAGTAATAGAGAGGAGGAGTGGAATTTCGTAATCACCAATAGCAGGTTGTGATGCTGGTATAGTCTGATGAACCATAATATCCGACATCAGCCAATCTCCACGATGATCCGCATCAATAGTAGCGTAGAGAAGAGTAACGGAATTTACTCATCCCTGTTCGTCAAATACTCATACTGGAACACGATGTACAGAATCAGTAGAACAGTTAAGACATAATCAGCTATCTAGGAGAGCCGATTCTGTATAGATTTCCATAGACCCTGCAAGTGTGTCTGGATCATCACCATCGACACAGCCATCACCAGATGGATCATTAAAATCAAAACCATATTCACCATTTGACCAAGTAGATGTCGGATCATTGGCAGAAATCGTAACTGTCCAACCACTAGAAGTATCATAATTAGTGACATAAATCTGCTGATCATCCGTAGTAAGTTGGGTAATTATCTGACGACAATCATGACTATACGGCACTTCGGTAAATGCCACTTCAGGCTCTTCTACTAAATTATAATTACTATCTATCATAGTGACCATGAGTGGCTCTGGAGGGAGTATAACCATGGTAAAATTAGATGTTGTAGAAGCCATTACTCATCCTACGAGCGTAGCAATCAAAAATGAAAAAAAAGTAACAAAAAATGCAACGTAGATATTGAGGCGACGTAGGAGTCTATGATGTATACGTCGTCAGTGATGATGTAGTAAATGAAAAAACATGCTTTGGCTTAACACCAATCATATTAAAACATATTATTACTTTTATGTCAATTTATTGATACTATCTATTATTTGGTGGCACACCGTAATACTGAAGCATGAATGCGGCAATTTCTTTGAACGTCTTTGCTGCAGAAAATTCGGCATACTGGGTATTACGAGGTCGATCAAAACGGACAATGATGACAAATTTTGGATCATTGGATGGACCGAAGCCAGCATATGATGTATTCGTACGTCCATTCTCGCCTTTTTCATACCCACCTCGACTACTCGATATCTGAGAAGTTCCCGTTTTACCAGCGAGATCATAGCCTGGGACGGCACCCGCTTTCGCGAAACCTTGTTTGGTCGATTCTGTGAGCATAGCAGTTTCTTTTTGAGCGGCGGTCTGACTAATAACGCGACGTACTGGAATAGGCTCTGTGTCGACACTATCCCCATCAGGATATACGCGTCGCCCAACTATATAAGGCTGCATATAGACTCACCCATTAGCAAAAACTCAATACGCTGCTGCCATCTGTACAAGATTGACCTGGATACCTTGTCCGAATGTCATGGTAAATAACTTGGCTTTAGGCCACTTCTCTACAGCTTCGAGAGAACCTGTATGCTCGCCATCGAGAGTGAGACCAGTGATATCTCCGAGTCAGAATTTTTTGAGATATTCATAAAAAAGTGCTTTCCCCACACGCTGGACGATATTAATCATACCGACATTGCAACTGAAATTGAGAGCGTTACGAAAAGTATGCCATCACTGACATTTGTTATTATCGAGGTTGTTGATTTCAAATTCATCGATTTTTATTTTTCCTCTATCCTCATAAATCATATCTGGCTCTATCTCGCTGGTATCGAGACCAATAGCCGCAGTGAGTCATTTAAATATACTACCTGGCTCATAGGGTGAAGTCAGTGCCATATTCTGATGTGCACCCAATCAAACATTATTTTCATAGACATAAAAAACTGCTTCAGGGATAGCGAGGGCTTCAATCATTTGATCTTCATCATGGAGCTCAACGACCGTGACGAGTCGGTTTTCAAAAATCTTTTTGACCGTCCCTGATGGTGACTCTACAAAGAGCGTTTTCCCGAGAAGGAATTGTATTGGATTAGGATGATCAGCAGGGAAAAAACGAACGATTTTATCGACATTACCAGGGCGCTCAGGATCGAACGAAGGATACGTCGCCATGGCACGAATCGCTCCTGTTTTTGGATCCATAACAATCGCTGAAGCAGTATTCGCTCCTGTCAAGCGTACACCAGTTTCTAGAGCATCCATGACAGCTTTTTGGACATTGATATCGAGTGTGAGATAGAGATCAACTCATTTGACTTCTTGTTCTGCATCTTCATCAAATATTGGACGTCCTAAACTATCACGACGTTCATCTTTTCGTCCTGATTTGCCCGCGAGCATATCCTGGAAATATCACTCTATCCCGAGCTTCCCGACATCTTCTCGGTCGACAAATCCTGTTATCTGACTCGCGACAGAACCCTCAGGATACTGTCGGACAGGATGGTCATTGAGCTTGAGACATTTATAGATAGTATTTTTTTTGAGGTAATCTTCTTGATCTTTGAGTGGCTGCTGTTTCGCGAGGACGAGCTCTGTATTGATACGATTCACGACCTGCATAGAGATATCACTGGCGAGCTTTTCAACGATATCGACATTACGATTTTTACGCGGGACGAGAGCATCTTCGAGGGCAGAAGGGTCGATACGGAGGATATTGAGAAGAGCTTCGATACCACGAGAACGGTCAAATTTATCAGGATTGATGTAGACAGCTGATTCGATAACAGAGATGCCAGGATTTCCGAGTCCAAGCACGGTATTGAGCTCCTGAGGACTGAGATTATCGACGAGGAGTATACGAGTCTTGTGGACACGATTGGTCATCTCATGGACCGTTGGGGCGATGAATCCGAGTATTTGTTCTTTGGTAAAAGAAAAATTATCGGGTGTGACAAATGTATTGGTGAACTTCATGATGTTATCAAAACAGCTCACCTGGGAACGTCCTACACAGAGGTGCTGATACGCTATATCGAGGAGAAATGGCTCCAGAAGAGTCAAATTACACGGCGCAGAAGGATCGATTTTGAGATCTTTGGCGATAGAGGTTGTCGCAAGTATAGAAGTCGGAGAAAAATCACTCTCCACATTGATACGATGAGGATCAAGTGTACTATAAATTGTGCCTCTATTAACTGATAATTCTATCTTTCGGAGTTGCTGTCTGTCAGCGAGGTTTTTATAAAACTCATGATCGACAAGTGTATATTTCGCAAGGACAAAGACAATAAAAAGCATACAACCTCCGATACAACTCAGAATAACCCAAATTCGTGATTGAGTCGAGAGATGGTCAAGTATGGAACTTATCTTTTCAAAGAGATCTCGCATAGTAGCTTATTGTAGTATCCGTAACAGAGTTAAAAATCCTGATTTTTTATTTTTTCTCTTTTAATTTTTCTTGGAGAATCTAGAGGTATTGTACTGATTTTTTTTCTTGGAGAAACTGAGTGAGGGTACGAATTGACGGAGTTGTGGTCAAATAATGAATTATATGACCGTGTTGTTCGAGCTGTTGCAGTACGAGCCAGAGAGGCATTTTGTGGAGACCGTAGTACACTTGTTTGGAGAGATTTTCATGAATGACATAGATATGCTGATACAACCCTATTCTCTTGAAGAGAGTACGTCTCGTACCGAATACGACATCTTCAGAATGATTGAGGATGTCGAGGTAGAGCTTTCGCTGCTTAGTGAGTGATTTTGGGTGTGTATCGGCAATAGCAGGTATGTCACACTGTTCTGACCACGAAGCCACAGATATCCCCTCAGGGAGACTCACTAATCCTGGCTCTCTTAACAGTTGTTCACGCAAATGCACCAACATAGTATCCTTATCTGGCGCAATGGTATAGGTCGCTGCACCTTTGCCGATTTTGGTGAGTGGTAGAGTCAGTTCTAGGAAATTATCACGCTCAAAGAGCGAAAATAATCCTACAGGGATAAAAATCTGCGCAATGATATGAATCCGTGTGAATAATTGCCGAGCCAGGTGGAGCACGAGCGCTATCTCGGATGGAGAAAGCCATGGAACAGTGCAATGAGGTCCAGCAATAGGCTTGAGTTGTCACTCATAGGGAATCTCATTCCCAATAGAAGCAACAATCGCAATAAGAGTATCATTACCCCATGGGACTTTTACGCTACTCCCCACTTTCACAAAAGGGATAAATTCGGCTGGTAATTCGTACGTCACGAGCGTATCGTCAATAGAGCGAGTATAGGGTATAACAGAGCAGAGCATACGTGAGATATTCAATTTTACGCCACAGTGTTACTATTTTGGTCCATTCAATTTTTCCATACATCCATCGTATTACGATATTCGTCAACAGGATGTACCAGTAGCGCAACGAGATCACGAGGAGTATTGCTCAAAACTTTTGCAGATACAGCAACTGGCGCAACAAATCCAAGAGCAAGAGCTGGAATTGTATTTGCTCCAGTAAATCAAGCATTTTCAAGTGTAGGATATATTCATTGTCCTATATGTTCATACTCCGAAAGAGGTGCGCCAAAAGGCGTCTCCGTACGATCTGTATTTTTCTCACGTTTTTTATTGTTATCAGGGCCACCGAGCCATGCTATATCATTGGTATTAATACGTCCACGAGTATCAGCTTTTTCGAGATTTGAAGCAAGCTCTGCTTGCAATTTTTTTGCCCTATCAACCGCTTCTTTTTTTGCTTTGAGATACTCAGAAGAATTGTCTCAATTCTCAGGAGCATTATTGGATAATTTTTCAGGACCTTTTCTCATAGAGTTATTCTACTCAAAGCACACTAAATACAATAATTAACTCTGCTTTTTGATAGCGTAATCAGAACTATTATGTGTTTTCTCGCCGAGTCCGTCGACGATTTTGACACCAAATTCATTGCAAACGACTGATTCTGGGATTTCTCCAGCAAATCGATCTCCGCCTTTTGTGAAAATAATTTCGCTATATTTTCCGCTCGCATTTGCCTCGAGGATGAGGGCGCGAAGACTCTCACACACAGTTCTATCCTGATCGATACTGAGAAATACCCTATCGACAGCACGGATAGCACTCACGACGCGACAACGGTATGTCTCATCTTGGAAACTCTCGACACCGCGTTTGAGTCGAGCCTGGTGGTCATTATTGACGATAACCCAGAGCTCATCAGCTCCAGCGACAGATTTTGAGAGTTCAAATGAATCAATATGCCCCGGGTGAATCGGATTAGCATAGACAGAAGTAATAGCGAGTTTAGTCATAGGATTTGAATTATAAGGAAAAAGATAAAAATAAAACCGTTGTTTTCAAAATAATATTCAATATAGGTTTTCTGCTCATCTCAATTCTTGTAAAAAATACGTTCTCAATAGAATAAATCTGTTCTTATTTTATTATTTTTCCTATGAAAAAGTCACTTTCTCTTTTGCTCGCGACAGTAGCGATTTCTAGTTCACTCACCTTTGCTGGTGGAGGTTGATATGTGCCATCTCAAGATATCAGCATGACAGCGAGTATCGTACAAATCATCAATAATATCAAGGATCCTGCTCTCCAGACTATAGTGCAGAAACATATCATCCGCGCAGCGAGCAATTCAATTATCGCTGACGACACATACAATACGAACCATTTTTTCACAAAAGGACTCACATTCGTCGGTGAAATACCAGAAGAGCTCGCAAAACATGTTACACGAGCCTATGTACTCATCGGACAATTCAATTATGCTAGCGGAGCATATATCGGACCAAACTGAATGGAAGTAGGACAAGTACCTGTCGATATCAGTAAAATCTCAAAAGGAATAACAGTTGATATCAGTAAAATCAAATCTACTGGAACTGTAGATTATGGCTACACAGTACAGCTCATTCTCGAACTCGGAGAAGGAAACTATATCCCCTATTCTCTCATCGGAAATGTCTACGGGCTCAACACTCAGGGCATCGATGCTCGTGTGAGCTATCTCTCAACACTTCTCTACACGAATGGATACGTAAATATCAACGATTTCACACAAATGGGCGAAACAACATTAGGTGGAACAATACGAGACCGGCTCACAAAAATGCGCGGAGATAAAACAGCAACCAGCTTCAATCCTATCCTCGAAGCTCTCGCAACAAAAGTCGATACGCTCGTCACAGAAACAGCCGATAAACAAAAGAAACTCGTCGAATCAATCGAATCAGACGATGGATTTAAGGCTGTCATTCCAGAGGCAAAAAAGCTCCAATTCCGTTTAGAAGTCCTCTCAACTCTGAAGAGCATTATCCAAGAAACTCTCAACATCGATAACAGTAATGCTATCGTGAACGAAATTCTCCCACGAGGATAGTTAGAAATAAATATAAAAATCCCCACGAATTGTGGGGATTTTTTATAAGAGAGATTAAATATTATAAATTGACATTTTAATATAAGTTTTATTATATATTAAAACAAGAAATATGAAAACGCCTCACTTAGACAAATATAATCAGCAAGGAAACGGTATAAAAAAAGCTATAAAATCTATCCTTCCTCATCTCAATATTGCTGAAGAAAAAACTGGGGAAATCGGAAGAACACTTCGCTTGGTACTCACGAGCACAACAAGCCCAGTAGGATTATACATGCCCCATCTCATCACTATCAGGGACGTCATAAGGGATAAGCGAGATGTTATATTAAAGCTTCTCGAAGAACTACCCTGTATCTCAGAAGAAGGTGATAAGAAGTGACAAATAGCTTCCAAAGTTTTAGAAGAGATATATGCAGTAAATTGGGCAGCTATTAGACGACACAGTGCAAAATAAATAATACAATCTTGGAATTCCTATGACGTAGAGTATAATCCCTCCATGCCCCAGAAAACCATCACCAAATCTATCACGATAAACGCTCAGATCGATACTGTCTGGCGCGTCTTTACTGATCCAACCCTCACCTCGAAAATGGGAGGAAAATACGTCACCGATTGGAAAGTCGGCAGTGACTTTGGTTGGATGGGCAACGACGGCGTGATGTACACTCGCGGCGCTCTTCTCAAACTCAAAAAACACGAACTTATCGAACATGATCTCTTCGATGCTGAGGACACAGGCGAAGTCACTTCTGTCATCACCTACAAATTCACCGCACAAGGCAATAATACTCTCCTCACAGGCACTGAAGGACAAACCGAAGACCTCGATGCAGAAGAATACGCTGATGCTGTCGCAGGCTGGGACGAAGCACTCACAGCCGTCAAAGAGATAGCAGAAAAAGCTTAAAAAAATATTTATCTATTATTTATGAATCAAAATAAATCTCCAAAAGTCTGGTACGCCTCAGAAAAAAGAATAAAAAGTATAACAAAATTTGTAGTTTTCGATGATTCTGGAACTCTAGAAATATCTGATAAGGCAATCAAATTCATAGGTCCTATACACAAAATCACTATCAATAAATCTGACATTCGAGATATCTCTCTCGTGAAACAAAATATAAACTGGGTAAGTTACTGAATAACCAACGTCGCAGTAGTTCTATATTTTCTTATGCTATGACAGGAAATAAATATGAGATTAATACTTATACTCATTGGATGTAACATAGCTGGTCTTCTTACAGGCAACTCTACTAAATGGATAGCAATTACCTATGGAGAAGATGGAACAGATAAAAAAGCACACTTCGCAAGTGCAGACATGGCTGGCTGGTCAGGGATATTAGGAGGTACGAAAAAAATCTACGATTCTCTAAAAAAATAAAAATACTATGTTCACCCTCAATCAAATCGACGAAGCTCATGCAAGCGTCAAAAGCGGTGCTGACTTTCCAAAATTCGCCCACGACATCCGAGAACTCGGTGTCACAAAATACGACGCTTACGTGACCGACGGACACGCTGAATACTTCGGTGCTGACGGATTCACCCTCGTCTGACCCGCTCATCATCCTGTCTACCCTATCGCAGAGACGAGCGACGCCGACACTTTCACCGAAAGACTGAAAGCTCACCAGCGAGGAGAAACCGACTATTTCCAGTTTAGCCAAGACGCCGCAAACGCAGGCGTAGAAAAATGGACGGTCGATACAGAAACGATGACTTGTACCTATTATGACAAAGGTGAGAATGTAATGTTAGAGGAGAGGATTCCGAGAATAAGTTAAATTCAAATGAAACATAGTTTTTTAAACATACTTGAAAAACATACTTTTATAAAATGGGTATTTTTTATCGCTGCTTTTATCGGAGCGGTAACAACTATTTTTACTACTTGAAAAGCCTTATACTCTTTCTTTGAGAATCAAAGCAAAAAATACGAAAATATTGAAAAAATTGAAATAGGTGCTTCTATCTGATATTTAAAATCAATACTCTGAGAACCAAATATATCAAAGATTTGTGAGCATAATAAAGAAAAGTATGTTTCTGGTCACGAATGTCCTTTCCCAGATATATCAAAAAACAAATACATTTATGAAAAAGAAGATTACCTTATAGAGGCATTAACAGATTCAAACAATATAATCAATGGTTATACAATTTTTTTAAAAAATATGGATTTCCACCCTAAATTCAATTTAAAAATGGACCGTTGGATTTGAAATAAAAGTGTAACACTTGGTAAAACTACTTTTGCAGATTTTGATGATATAAAAGATGATTTTTGATTTTTGATTGAAGATCCTTATCTAGGAAATCGACTTGCGAGTTTTTCAAAACTTATTTACGCTCAAGATTATGCAACAGATTATTTTTTCGTTCTCAATAGCATTGAACCAGATGAGACATCAAAATTCTATACGGATAATAAATGCCAATTTTATCTTCTTGAAGATTATGAATACGGATATTGAGAAGGAAGTAGACCTATGGAGAAGAAAAAATATGATGAAAATTTAAAGAAATTTAAAGAAAAATGCATTATTCAATCAATAAGCATTTTAAGTAAAGAGAATCTGGAAGATACTTTTTGGAAACTCGAGGATGAAGATAGTATAAAGGTATTAAAAGAACAAATTAAATTTTTTATTTTTCCTTCAACATAATATGCCCCTCCCTACCTCCTGGAACCTCCCCAATTACTTCTACGACAGCCTCACTGATGCTCGTATCGATGCCGATATAGCGACATGGCTTCCGGTCACGCAAGCGTACGCCGAGCGGTATAAATGACGGATTCGTACGTTCACCACACCCGAAGAAGTCCTCGAATACTATGAGTATGGCGAGACGATTGATATGGTCGGCAAAAAGACGATGCATTATCTGTCGTATCTCTCAGCGCTCGATACACAGGACACCGAGGTTCAGAAGAAGCTCGGAGAGCTCGAATACCTCTCTATCCAACTCTCAGAACTCACACTCTTCGTGAGCCAAGAATGGAAAGAATTGGGCGCAGAAAAAATCCGTGCTTTTGCCGAGTCCCCTCTCCTCGCTGCCTACCGCAATGATCTCATCGAGACAGCCAATAGTGTCCAGTATGTCCTCGAAGAAGCCGTTGAGCGAGCCCTCACAAAGAAGTCTCGTGCGCTGGGAATTTTCGGACTCCATGAAGAACTCCGAAGTTCATTTGAATTTCCTTGGACAGAAGAAGATGGCACGCAGAAAAAATTGACCGAAGAAGAGATTAGAGCCTTTGCAAAAAACCCAAATCGTGATATCCGAAAGAAAGCAGCAGAGTCGATGAACAGCGTCTACCTCGTGCATCAGAATCAGATCACACTCGGCAATCTCTACACGGGTATTGTGAAAAACTGGAGCTCTTCGATGGAACTCCGAGGCT
>DALYDS010000018.1:0-12871 GCA_031973055.1 bacterium
GAGCATTTTTCATGGCGACCATACGCGCTGCATGTTCGCTTGCCTTGGCTTCGAGCATCATCTCGTGGAACATGAGATCGAGAATGAGTGGAACGATGCGATCTGCAACAGCCTGTTTTGATGGTTCGATTTTGTATTCACCAGAATACGTGAGAGGAGAGATAACAGAGCCTGTGATCTCCTCGAGAAATGCTGAAAGAGTGTCTTGCGAAACAGGGAGAAATGGTCGAGTAACAGCTCTCTGAGAGATAGCAGAAACGTAGAAACTGTAGATGACCTTCACAGCAGAATATTCGCCTGTGAGATAGAGCTCACGGATGCTTGCTGAGATTGATTTTACTTGTACTGGAGTTGGATCATCTTTAAATGTTTCAGAATAATCAGCAACCAGTGTGTGACCTGTACGGATGATAAATTCCCGAGCTTTTTTACCAATCGTGATACAATCTGCCTTTGTGCCTTTTGTTTGCTTGAGAACTTCTCGGAAGACATTGATATTATACGCACCACAGAGACCTTTATTTGAAGTGATAACAATAACGAGAGTCTTCCCTTTTTTCTTCTTTTTCTCTTTTCCTTCGATATAAGGACTCATGGAAATCTCCTCGGCAACGCGAGAGAAAATACCACTCGCCTCCATCGCAAAAGGACGAGCTCCGAGAGCGAGATCCGCTGCCTTTTTCATCTTGACGGTCGATATCAATTCCATCGCACGGGTAATCTTGCCCGTGTTACGGACTGACTTTATACGATCGAGGATTTGTTTTCCAGCAGGCATTTATTGAAAATTAATTATACACCCATTTCACTTTTCACCGCTTTGATAACCATTTCGAGATCAGCTTTTGGCTTGTCTTCGAGTTTTCCAGACGTACGAATTGCTTCGAGGACTGTTGATTCTGTATCGAGAGCAGAATAGAGTGCAGCCTCAAATTTTCTGATATCTGCAACGGGTACAGAATCGAGGAATCCTTTTGTTCCTGCGTAGAGGATACAAACTTGTTTTTCCATGACAACTGGTGAGTAAACATCTTGCTTGAGGAGCTCTACCATACGCTGACCACGTTCGAGTGATGCACGAGTTTCTGGATCGAGGTCTGAGGCAAATTGTGAGAACGCTTCGAGTTCACGGAATTGAGCGAGGTCGAGCTTGAGTGTACCAGCGACGCTTTTCATAGCTTTTGTCTGAGCAGAACCACCGACACGAGAGACGGAGAGACCGACGTTGATCGCTGGACGAACACCTGAGTTAAAGAGGTTTGTCGCGAGCATGATCTGACCATCTGTAATCGAGATAACGTTGGTTGGGACGTATGCTGAGATATCACCCGCGAGAGTTTCGATAATTGGGAGGGCTGTCATAGAACCTGCTCCGAGTTCGTCATTGAGTTTCGCAGAACGTTCGAGGAGTTTGCTGTGGAGATAAAATACGTCTCCAGGATACGCTTCACGTCCTGGTGGGCGTCGGAGGAGAAGTGACATTTCACGGTATGCATTCGCATGTTTTGAGAGGTCATCGTAGATGATGAGCGCGTGTTTGCCATTGAGCATGAAATACTCAGCCATAGCACAACCAGTATATGGAGCGAGCCATTGCATAGCAGCAGGAGCAGCAGCACCAGCATTGACGACGATAGTATAATCCATCGCACCTGCCTTTCGGAGCTCTTCTGTGATTCGTACTACTTTCGCATCTTTCTGACCGATAGCGACGTAGACACAGATCATGTTCTGACCTTTTTGATTCAAAATTGTATCGATAGCAATTTGAGACTTACCGGTCTGACGATCACCGATGATGAGCTCACGCTGACCTCGACCAACTGGTACGAGAGCATCGATAGCCTTGATACCAGTTTGGAGTGGTTCGTGGACACCTTTACGACTCATGACGCCTGTTGCGACACGTTCTGTTGGGTATTTTTCGAGAGCTTTGACGGGACCGCGACCATCAATCGGATTACCGAGAGCATCGACGACACGTCCGATGAGAGCATTGCCTACTGGGACTTCCATCACACGACCAGTTGCCTTCACAGTCTCCCCTTCTTTGATAGTTTTGAAACCAGAGAGGATAACCACTCATACTGAGAATTCTTCGAGGTTGAGAGCGACACCGACGGCGCCAGACTCAAACTCTACCATCTCGTTATAAGCAACACCAGAGAGTCCGTCGACACGAGCAACACCATCTCAAACTGAGACGACGACACCGGTCTGAACTTTCTCAGGAGTCATATCCATCGTTTGGATCTGTTTGGTGATGTCCGCAAGGACTGAATCGAATGAAATAGAAGTCATAGAAAAAATTAAAGTTTTTGAATTTGTTGTGTAATGCTATTGAGCGTCAGTTCTACCATTTCATCTCCATACATCATCCTAACTCCTCATTCGAGTTTTGGATTAATAGAAAAAGTTGGTTTTTGTGCTGTTGGAAATGCTTTTTTGAAGAGGTTGAGGAGATACTTCTCTTCCTCTTTTTCGACGAATTGTCCTGTGATAATGAGAGAATCTCGGATACCATTTTGTGTCCGAGCGAAGAGTTGTTCTGCGCGAGTGCGGGAGATTTTTCGGAGTTTACGAAAAACGCCCAACATCTTGACGAGTTTTTTTCTTTCTTTCGGATTATCGAGGTTTGGTATTTCGAGTTCCATATTTATTTGATGACATCTTCGAGATGAGCCTTCATGAAATCATGTCGTGCAGTATTTGACTGTCCGAGGAGTTTCTTATTGAGCTCTACGGCAGCTGACATGACACCTTCCTTCATACGCTTTGAGAAAGTCTGTTCGAGTGCTGTGATTTCACCTTCAGCACGTTCACGGATGATACGAGCTTGTTCAGTTGCCTGAGCGACGATATCGTCAGCATTTTTCGCAGCATTTTTCGCAGCATGTTCACGCATTTCAAATGCTTTTTTATGAGCATCAGAAATAAGTGCTGTCGCTTCTTTTTCAGCATTTTTACGAATTTTCTCAACTGTTTCATGCATAGCATTGATTTCAGCCTGATCTTTTTCTGTCTTTTCGACGAGTTTCAGATACGGATCAAAGAGTGCTTTTTTGAGCACAAAGAGAACAACCGCGAGATTCACTATCTGGATCAACATGGATCCAAGATTAAACGCTTCCATGGAATAAAATTAATGAGAAAAACTATTTAACGAATGCAACAACAAATGAGAGAACTACAGCGACGATACCGAGACCTTCTGCGAAGACCATAGGGAGAAGTGTAGCAGATTTGATATCAGCAGCAGCGCTAGGATTTCGTCCAATAGCGTTTGCAGCAGCAAAACCGATGAGACCGATGGCGAGAGCTGACATCAATACTGATGCTGCGATACCAAATACATCGATTCCGTGACCAATTGAAGCTGTAGTAGCAGCTGTAGTAGTTTCTTCAGCAAATGCTGCGAGAGGAGCTACGAGAGAGATGAGGGCAAGCTTTTTCATATAAGAAAATTAAGAATTAAAAGGCTTGTGATATATTAATGAGCTTCGTGCTCAGACGCTTCTGCAAAGTACATAGATACAAGGAGGGAGAAGACCATCGCTTGTATAAATCAGACGAACATTTCGAGAAAGTAGAATGGTATGACGGCAAATTGGCCAATGGGGAGGAAGCCTATTTTGATGAGACCTGACAACCAAATCATCACACCAATCAAGACAACTCCAGCAAATATATTTCCGAAAAGACGAAGTGAGAGTGCGAGTACTCGTACAACCTCTCCAACAGCATGGAGCCATCCAACGACGACACTGATGATTTTTTCTACGATATTTTTTCCATGAAAATGAAAAGCAAAATGCCCAACATAACCAAAGAAACCTCGAAAGCGAATCATAATCATGTGAGAAAGGAAAATCATCACTGCTGCCATACCCAGTGTTGTATTAATATCAGCATTGATAGGTCGGAGATAGTCATGAAGTCCTGGGAGAAAAGCAAGCATCCAATCGAGGAAAAGGCTGTAGAGATTTGCACCAAAGATGTAGATAAAGACACCTCCGACAAACCAGAGACTTTTATTGAGGGGGAGATTGTGACCAAGAAGAGGTTCGAAAAACGCTTTCATATGCTTCACAATGAGGAAGCCTGTCGTGTGTACAAAGCCTCACTTGCTCTGACGAGCGGAGAAGAGAATAGTTGCACAAACCGCTACAATAACGACAAAAATCCATGTTGAGAAAACAGTATTTGTGACTGCAGACAAGAACCCACTTTCCGCAAATGCATGCGGTGGAATAGACAGGATATGTGGTGCGTTATGTGCTTCCATGTTCGCGAAGATTATAGATGAAAATTTTGAATTGCAAGAGATGCGTTTTTTTGGCTCGCACTGTAGATAATCTAGACTTGAAAATCACTCGTGGCTGGCGTATATGATTTGAGATTTATTGTCACACTGGAAGCGGAGATTTCCTGTACAGGTTTTGAGAGCTTTGGATTACTATCTCATGCGATTTTGGAGATATGCCGCGCATAGATTTCGAACCGTCATCCCTTCTCTGGAGAACCAATAAATAAACTTGTTGGACGTATCTCTGCCAATAAACGTTGAAATAAAATATCAACTGAACGAAACTCCTGCAGCTCAGCTTCTTCTTTTTTTCTCTGTTTCTCCAGATAGAGTGGGCGCAGTTGTCGGAAGAGTTTGCGCCCTTCAGGAGTCTGAAGAAGCTTGTGTGTTATTTCGTCCCAGATGTGGACACTTTTTTTATGTTCACTGGTGACTTTTTCTCCGAGATTTTTAGCGGCCGTGCGGAGTTCTGGATTTTCGTAGAGATGAATACCGTGGACCTGGAAAAGTAAATCGAGTCTTCTCTCAGCGTCCAACAATTCTGGCGTATGCCGTACACCAATTGTTTCTGATACTCTTTCGCGTGTCGCTCTAAATGCTGGAATAGTTCATTTATGTCCAAACAGTGTGTCCATATGGAGGAACGGCTCACGGATCGCGAGTTCCATCCGATCAATATCAGCATCTGAAATCGCTGGATCGCCTCCAGGCGTGATAATAACTCAGACCTTTTTCCGACTATTGCCGAGCAATACAACAATTCTCGGTCATACTGCATCGAGTGTTACTTCTGGAATACTTTTCGGAAACGTGATTTTCTGAACGTGGGCCTCACCAGTCAATGCTGGGACATCCTGTCAAACTTTGATAGTGTGTGTTTTCATAACAAATAAGATAAATAGATAAAATAGAACTGAAACAAAAACAGCACATACACCAAAATTCCAAAAATGAAGTAAAGAAAAGAAGAAACATAAATAAAACAAACACTAAAAAGCCCTCCGACTAGGAGGGCTTTTGAAAATATACTTTACAAAACTCTTCCTAGCAACAGCGAGGAGGAGTACAACAGAAGTGAGAGAAAGTATTTTTCATTACTGTAATTATATATCGAAAACTTTGAAGCACAAATAAATTAAACTTTTTTATTTCTTATTCTTGTAAAAATTATGGAAGAAATAAAAATAAATAAAAAAATTATAAACAACCATATAAATAAAAATACATAATCTGGTTTGGAGTATAAATTTCAATCAATATCGTGCACTGAACACTTCAAATATTCACAAAGTGGATCTTGCACAATATTTGGCCCCCTAAGAGGCGCTTCCAATCTAAGACCTGGCTCAATCATAATTTAAACAATTATCCAAGAGCCACAAATCGTGTGACTTCGCTCTCAAAATCAGTAACTTTGATAGTTGCTGTATCACTAACCTCTACAGTTTGCCCGAGCTTTGTGAGAAATTCTCCTGCTTTCGCACCAAACGGAGCGATTACTGAAGCCTCCCATGTTTCGACGGTTTTCCAGAGTATCTCGTTGGCTGGGAAAATCACCATATCTTTGTTATTGAGATCACGGAGTGCTTCGAGACTCTCAGCAGTCGTCCCCTCTGAGAGATAGATAAGTGTTTTACCTTCGATGGTGAGGACAAAAAGGAGCGATCCTGATTCTCGTATTTCTACGAAAACACCTCGACGCTCAAATTCTCCTGGAAAATCCATCACGTAATCATCGATAACAACTGATGCATCCTTGAGGATAATATTAGCCGCTCCAGAGTGGATTTCGATGCGACCGTCTTTGAAATTGAGATTCATAATATGAAAGTTTAATAAGTTTGATTCGCCTGTCTGCCGGTAGGTAGGTTTAATCCGTTTTACAGGTTTCGGAACAGGGAGGAGTATATGAAAAGTTTTTGCAAGGGCAACCTTCTTTAACGAAGATAGAAATTATTTGATTCATTTACTTCTTCCACAGCATTTGATAAATCTATTTTGAAGGCCAGTGTTCCCGGGATCTTTTGTGTAAATTCTATAGTAAAACAACCTCATTGGCGCAAATCCAGAATTGGACCCAAATTATTATTTATGATAAGTCCTTCTCACGAAATCATTTTTTCTGCCACCTCTATGCCCAAATCGTGGAGGCTCTTCTCTCCACTCACGCAAAAATCAAAAGTTCCATTATAACTTGTAGCATAAACAGAAAGAGTGAGCGGTATAACTACATTTTTGAAAGAAAGATCTATTCCCTCGTGAATCCAATTATCAGAAATAATATTTTTGGCCCATTTAAAGACATCTCATCGATACGCGAGCTCATTTGCTCCAAAATTTTCCCCAGAAAGAATAACAGAGTTTTTCTCAGCTGCATCAACTAGATCCACTTGCCATTGTAAAAGTTTCTGAGAGTACCCTTCGCGAGAGACATTTTTTGGATATGAAATTTTAGCTGCTTTCATCAGTATTGCGAGTGCTTCTGATTTAGTAATAAAGTCAGATGGTCGAGCTCTGGTATTGCTCCTAGAGATAATACCATCATCTGCAGCGAGCTCCATGGCGCGACAAACCCAATTGTTTTGTGGATTGTATCGTACATCTGAAAAATAATCCTTGCAAAAATAATACTCTGGCAATTTAATTCAACGAATTTTTAGAGCCATACCTATAACTTCTTGCCGCAAAATTTTATCTTGAAGACGGTATTCTTCGGTACTATTCTTGCGCGCAACGATCCCCTTATCTACCAGAAAAGAAATTGTATCAATATCATCTTTTGGTGTACCATTTAGGTAGGTTTTGCCTCAGACAGTTAAATTAGAAAAATTATCGATACTATAAGACCCAATATTTTGGGTAATTAATTTGGCGTGGTAGTAATAATAATTTTTATCATAGGAATAAATATCGTTAATTATTTTGAACGAAGATGGGTCGGCTCATGGAATTTTTTGGTATGGATTGCAGTCATCTCATCGAAAAACAGAATTTGAATCCTTGCTGTAAATTATAGAGATTGGAACAAAGGAGTCCTTGTCGGCTCATGGAATTTTTGAATAGCCGGATGGTTCTCGACAATTTGTGGTAAATCTATAAACACCATTTTCATCAGAAAAATAATCAAACTCGAGAATTGAGAATGTATATCAATCAATACCTTGAAGAAGGATGTTTTCTCCACGAAGTTCTTTGTAGATTTTTTCATCTTCCCTCGAATATCACCACTGAAGATTTTCTCAGAAAACAAAAGATCCAATACTTAATATTGTCAGAAGAATAATTATATTTTTTTTCATAAATAATTTTATTTACATAAATCCCCTGTTTTCCTCCACAATCTCGTGAACTGCGGGTTTCATTTTTACTTTTTTGAGTTGCTCAGGAGTGAGCCAGACAAATCCAACAAAACGTTCTTCTTTTTGAACTTGCGGTTTTCTCGTACCGAGATATTCGACGAGATAAAGATGGACATCTTTATCAATCGTGGGATGCCCTGTCTTATGACGTGCGGTAAATGAGAACGAAATTGTTTTGATAAATTTTTTGATGCGAAGCATCGAGGCTTCTAATCCTGTCTCTTCTGCGATTTCACGAAGAGCGGCATCAGCAGGTGCCTCGTTCTCCTTCGTGTGTCATTTGGGGAGGGTATATACTACTTTGCCGCCAGAATTTTTCCATTTGAGCAACAACACCTCAATAATACCCCCATGACGGCGATAAACAATGCCTCAGGCACTTTGCTCAAACAGATGTGACATGAGCACAGTGTATCACTCTTCTTCTGAAAAACAAATAGGGCAGTTTGACAGGTATATAAAATAATTAAAATACTGATATAAAAATATTTTTATGGATGAAGCAATTTCTGAACCTGCACTAATAGAATTAAAAAATCGATTAGCGGAATGAGCTGAACTATCAAAGATGGAGCTACTGAAACATCAACCTTATACAATTCGTCATGGGAAATTAATACCTGGAATTGATCTTTCTGATCTGATAGGAGGAATAGAGCCAGCATGATTCTCAGCTCTGACCACAACATCAACTCAACATTTTGGTGTATTTTGACCTGGAGCAAAACACTCTAGTGAGAATGCTCTTGGATCAACTAGCATAACAACTGTGCATCGATGAAGAACATTAACTGCGGCAAGAAGTGCCCCTTTTACTGTTACAACAGCAGTCACGGATGGTGCAAGTGAGAAAACTACTACATTTTGATGGGTACAAGAAAATGTGCGTTTCTGATTATTGAGGGCATTGTGAAAAAATACTCATGGTCATATATTTTTCCCACATTTAGTAATGGAACTCCAAAACATGGTGGGTAGCTTACCACTTGCTTATTATCCATCTGAATTTGAAGAACAATTAACGTCTCTAGATCATGAAGATTTTGAGAAAGTTGTCGGACTTAGGAGAGTTTTTCTCCTTCTCTATTGGGCTAAACTTGCTGAAAAAAAATGGTTATTAACAAAACAACCAGATGGTAGAGATTATTTGTTTTCTCATTACCAAACATTGCCTGGCGAAATACGTAAATCAGGAATTATAGTCTAACTTCAGAAAACCTCTCGATCCCGCGTAAGTCAGCAAAGAAAGAATATTGAAAGTTATGTTTCTGGAATACCGTCTCCGCAATATCTCTCTGCCAGAGTCCGAATTCTATAACTACATGACATTTTTTTGGTTTATTTTCCCATGCGAGAAGTTGCTCAAAAAATCGCTCATAGAGTTCAAATCCTGTCTGCACTCCTCCGAGAAATGCCATCCGTGGTTCATGCAGAAGTCAGGAATTGATTTCTTTTTCTCGTACATAGGGAAGATTTGCTGTGATGAGTATCTCTTCTGGTACAGAATTTCAAAAATGAGAAATCATAGGCTGCAGGAGATCTCATTGGAGAAAATTTATTTCTGTATTTTTGGTTTGAGCATTTTCTCGTGCCAAACTCAACGCTTCTCGACTCATATCAGAAGCAAGGACCTGCATTGGTCTCTCCATTTTTTCTGCAATGGAAATAGGGATAATGCCACTCCCCGTTCCGATATCTGCTACCGTTTGAATGGAAAGATTCTCACGGAGAAGTTTCAGACAATACTTCACGAGCTCTTCTGTTTCGAGGCGAGGAATCAGGGCACGTTTATCAGTCGTAAATCTACGACCCATGAATATCACATAACCATCGATATATTCTTCTGGTAATGGTTGATTTGAGGTCATAAATTACCGCACAAAAAGTTTCACTTCCCATGGTCCTGATGGAAGTGTATAGCCGAGTATCCATGGATTGAGCTCACGGAGCTCTTGGTAGTCTATATCATTTTTGAGTGAATATTCTCGTAAATCGAGAATAGGTCCTGTGAGTGTCACTTTTTTTGTTGCTGGCCCCTGAAATACTGTACCGAGCAATTCTGGAGAAAAAAGTTTCCAACGATTTTGCATGAGGTATTTGATAGCGACAATTCTATAAATGTAATTCCCTGTCTCATCGTTGAGCACGAGATCATAATAATTTTTTGCGGCTGGTTGAGCCTTTTGATCACGCTGGAGTCCATTTTCACCACGATTGTACGCGGCTGAAGCGAGTGTCCAGTTTCCAAATATATTTTTGAGGTAGAGTAGATACGCAGCAGCCGCGCGTGTCGAACGTTCGAAGTGAAGTCGTTCATCGATTTCATCATCGACTCGGAGTCCATAGCGTCGTGCCGTCTCTGGCATGAGTTGCCACATACCGCGAGCACCGACACGACTCTCTGCGTCTGTGCGGAGTCCACTCTCGGCTACCGCGAGGTATTTGAGATCATCTGGTAATCCGCTATCCTGGAAATACGATTCTATGTATGGGAAAAATGTCTGCGAATATTTCGTGAAGAGGAGGAATTGATAGAGAGAGAAGTGTGTGATGAGGAGTTCTTTTTCGAGCTTTTCGTGACCGAGAGGATTATTGAGTGGGTCTATATCTACTTTTTCTCCTGCGAAATTGAGATTATTCATATCTATCTCGAGTGGTGTCCAGACGATACGCTCTCCCGTGAAACTCACGTAGGGTAAACGTGCAAAAATCACCATACTAACGAGAAATACCAAAACACTTCCCATGGCAATACCCATGGCTTGTTTTGATATGAATTTCCTTAGTTCCATGTGGTGAGTATACGTATTTTTTATAAAAAAATACTCCGATTGCTCGGAGTATTTTTAGGTGAGAAATATTATTTCTTCTTTGCTGTTTTTTTAGCAGGCTTTTTTTCTGCTTTTGGAGCCGCTTCTTTCTTTGGAGCTTTTTCTGTTTTTGCTTTTTTGACAGCAGCTGTTTTTTCAACTTTTGCTGCTTTTTCAGCTACTTTCTTGCCTTCGAGTTCTTCTTCTATTTTTTTAAATGCTTCTGGATTTGTCTTTTGGAGATAATTCTTGAGCTTGCGTCGTTTCTGAACGAGACCGAGGAGACCACGTCGAGAATGGTTGTCTTTTTTGTGTTCGTTGAGATGCGCTGTGAGCGAATCAATACGAGCAGAGATAAGAGCTATCTGTACTTCAGGAGAACCAGTGTCGCCTTTTTCACGAGCGAACTTGCCGATTATCTCCTTTTTTTGTTCATGCTTCATAATAAAAAGTTAGTAAGGTAAAATCCGAGTGAAGCCTCAGACGCGTGAATTGTAGGATTTTTTAGGTTTTTGCAAATTGTTTCTCTTTTTTGAGCGTTTTACGTCGAAATGCATGGCTCAGGAGTTTCCTCTCACGAGCTTGAGATGGCTTAGCATCTCTAATTTCAGTGAGCTCACGTTCTGCTTCTGTGATAGTCTGGAGGAGTTCTACTTCTTGGATATAGGTTTCATAGGGACGAGAGGATTCGGCTCGAAACATGAAATGTATGAGTATGCTCCATCCCACCATCATCACGACAGTCGCTGGTCCTGGCATACCGATAGCAGCAAATGCATTGATGACAGCATGAATCGCAGATGCACAGACGATACCAAATATAATCCAGAAAATCTCCACTCCTTTTTCACCGTGCCCCACCATCCAACTCACGATACCTTTGTGAGCTCCAGAATCAATCCAACGCATCTGAGCAAAATGCCCCAGCGTGTAGAGAGCGGCAATAATACCAGTGAAAAGTGCGTGTCAAAATACACGTATCATGAGCATGATAAATCCTATATAGAGCGAACCGTGTGAGAAATAGACGAAATTTTCTACCACAGCGAAACCGGATCCAATAAGAATACCCGAGATCACAATCTCCCGTGTATTGGCTGGCCGTGTGATACGGATAGCGACGAGCAGTACGAGGAATTTGATTATTTCCTCGAGGAGCCCATGTCCTGCGAGGTAAGCTTTGACGAAAAAATTACTCAAAATACCATCATGGAGAACTAATTGTGCCGCCATAGCCATACGTTCTCCTACATCATTACCAACGATAGTGAGAGTGAGAACCCAAGCATCAATCGTCGTCTGCACACCAGACATCGCCACCAATTGGGCGACTATAAAGGCTGCGATTCATCAGAGAATAAGGGAGATAAGTGGTTTCATGGAAGAACTCTGGGCATATATTGCCCTATTCTGTGTTGGAAAGCAAGAAAACTACTGGTCTATAATCCAGAAGCTCACTTTACTATTACCAATTGGAGTTTGATTATGAGTAATAATAAAATTCCTCTGTAATAAATCGGTAAACAGAGATGAGAATGTCCATCATGGAAATTGATCTCTATGTTGATCAAAAGCACTCTTCAATATAGCTTTTACCTCAATATATTTTTTCCTTATTTCATTACGAAAAGATTCGTAATTATCTCCTTCCAAGGCTTCAAATCCGTAAACTGATCCAAATTCATGAATAATAGACTTTCTAATATTTTCATTTCTTGGCTCATCAATAATGTCAAAAGCTGTTACGCCTCAGTCCACTTTTTCCATGAGTAAAAATTTATCATAATATCATCGTCTCATTTGTGGTATTTTTAACATGCCATAATGTACAGGTGCATGAATCCATCGAGGTATTGCTCACAGCTCCAAAAGGTGTTGAATTCTATCCATTCTATCCAGCTTGTCTTCATTCTGTCATGCATGTTTTTCCTCTCTTATACCAACATTTGAATCCTGAATAGCAAAAAAACTTGCCTCAAATCAACTAGCAACATAACGTCTGGAATCACCAGTTCTGTTTGATTCATAGTCTTTTCTGTATTTGTGAAGAAGTCTCAAGAAGCCTGACGGGATATCTTTACCATCATCAACAATATTTGACTGTCCATTTCTCATGATTTCTCGAAAGGCACTCGTGACCACCACTTCAATACCAGTGCTGGTTTTATATCGTTTCCAGATAGATCCATCATCCCTACTTTCATGATTTGTTTTAACATCCATGGGTATATTATAACCCAATTTTTATAAAAATCAAATTCTTATATATCCAAATTCGCGACACTCTTCGCACGAGACTGGATAAATCGGCGACGTGGTGGAACTTCTGAACCCATGAGAACACGGAAGACTTCGTCTGCTGCTTCTGCATCATCGATAGTCACAAGTGCCATGAC
>DALYDS010000019.1:0-11277 GCA_031973055.1 bacterium
GGTTCAGGCTTCTGTAGATGCCCCACAGGCACCAGAGCAAATATTTTATGCCGCTCATGATCCTGATGAAATCATCAAGATGATTCGTGAGTATGTGGAGAAAAATGATGCTGACACAGCAAAAAAACTCTATGACGAGCTCTATGCAGTGCAGCAATCTACCACTATCCAGAAAATGGGAGCAGAGGTTTCAGGAATAGAATAATTCAAAATATATTTACTGAAAAAATGCCTCAATACGAGGCATTTTTTCTGTGGACAGATGTTCCTAAATGCCAGGAGGAGAACGAATTACTTGCATTTTTGTTTGACTCTTTATACTACCTCCACTTCCAGGCCTTCTGGATGGTTTTCTATGGCGGACGTAGCTCAGCTGGTAGAGCCCTAGTCTGTGAATCTAGTTGTCGCGGGTTCGAGCCCCGTCGTTCGCCCCATAATTCATCGTTTCTTTCCTTGCAGAAACACTTTTATTTAACGCAAGGAGCCAAAGGAAATTGTTAACGTTTAGTATTTAGACTTTTCTGTCTAACATCCAGCGTCTAATAACTTTCATTTATTTTTTAACCCCCTATGGCTATGTCAGATTTTGCAAAGCTCTTGGCTGCTGAGCCAATTGTTAAACCTCTTAAAAAAGGTGAGATCGTCAAATGTGCGATCGTATTTATCGGAAGAAAACTCTTCCTCGTCGACGTAAACAATCAGTTCACTGGTATTATTTCTGGTGGAGATCTCCTCTCTTCTGTGATGGATGTCCGTACGCTCAAAGTCGGTGATGAAGTCGCTGCTATGTACCGTGGACAAGATCCTGAATCAGGACTCCTCATTCTCTCTCTCCGCAAGGCGAGTCAGATGACACTCATGAGCAAACTCCTCGATAACAAAGAGAAGAATCTCACGATGACTGTCGTCCCAACTGAAGCAAACAAAGGTGGTCTCTTGATCGACCTCGACGGTATGAAAGGTTTCGTCCCAGTATCTCAACTCTCTCCTATACATTATCCACGTGTGGAAAATGCTGATCCAGAAAAAATCCTCGGTCATCTCCGTGCTCTCATCGGTAAACCTCTCGAAGTACGTGTTCTCAATGTCCAAGACGATGGTAAGAAAATCATCTTCTCTGAACGAGCAACAGCTGATCAGGCTCGTGAAGTCGCTCTCAAGAATCTCAAAGTCGGTGATCGTGTGGAAGGTGTCGTTTCTGGTATTCTCTCATACGGTCTCTTCGTTACTTTCGATGGTCTCGAAGGTCTCGTCCACGTCTCTGAAATCGACTGGGGTCATGTCGCAAATCCTGGCAAATATGCTAAGATTGGAGACAAGGTCAACGTCGAAATCATCGGTCTCGATCCAGAGAAAATCTCTCTCTCTATCAAGCGTCTCAAGACAAATCCTTGGGCTGAACTCGCTGGTGCATACAAACTCAATGATATTATCGAAGTTCCAGTTTTGAAAATCTCAAAATTTGGTGTATTCGTAGAACTCAATGGAGGCATCAACGGTCTCATCCATCTCTCTGAAATTTCTCACACTCCAGTGAAAAATATCGAAGACGTCATCAAAGTCGGTCAGAAAGTGAAGGCAAAAATCATCACTCTCGACGTCAATGAACGACGTATCGGTCTCTCTATGAAAGCTCTCGAAACTCCACCAGCTGGAACTGAGACGAGCATCGCTGCATCTGCTAAAAAAGCTGATGCGAGTAAAGAAGCTGATCTCGATGTAGAACTCGATGGTTCTGAAAAAAAGGAAAAGAAGGCTGCACCTAAAAAGACAGCAAAGAAAGCTGATAAGGAATAATATTTCTTACTTTAAAAATCCCCCGCAATTTGTGGGGGATTTTTATTGTTTAAATAGGAAGAAAGGTATAATTAAGATATAGTATGATTCAAGTTAATATCAATAGAATTACAGAAACAAAATATGATTTTGTTCCTCTGGATAGGGCTATGCCATTAAAAACAGCAGTTAACCTATTTGAAAAAGAGTATAAAAAAGATATTGAAAATTTTTCTGACAGAAAGTACCAAAGACTTAGGGAGATTTATTTTAGCTTGTTTGTATGTCGAGCTCTAGATTTCATGGAAGAAAAAGAACATTTTCTTATGTTTCATGAACAACAAGATAGAAATGATGTATCTTTTATCACTCCTGGTCCTGAAGGAGGAGTAGGGGATATAAGATATTTTGATGTGAAAGAATATGTTCCACAGGATAGGCAGAATTTTAACGACTATCTCGACAGTGTTGTAAAAAAATCGCTTAATAAAGATTATGAGCTAATTCTATGAGTCCAGAAGGACGTGAAGATTCCAGAGCTAATGAAAATTGATTGGAGCAGGATTAAAAAACATATCTTTATGATTAATAAGAGTAAAGATGAAAATGCATGGTTTCAGACCAGTGTCATCTATATTCAGGACGGATCAATGATTTTTAGTCAGATAATTGATGTGTCTGATTTGATAGCTCCAGAGGAGCCTCTTATGATTTATCAGGATAAAATTAATTTTAAATCAATTTAGCATGCACCCAGCAATTATAGATGCCAACATCCACCGTGTCTGCGAATGACTCCGCGTTATAGAGGAGTATTTTCGTTTTGTCGTAAATGATGAAGCTCTCACCAATAGGCTTGCATGACTTCGAAAAAAAATAAGTCACCACACTCTTCCCGTGTCTGACAGATTATGAATGGAAGCACGCGATACAGAGAGCGATGTCCGTGCCAATGAAACTATTCAATCACGTAAAAATACGCACGACCTCCTCCTAGCGAACATGAAGCGTTCTCAGGAGGCCCTTCGCGTCCTCGAAGAATACACAGGAGATGATCATTACCGAGTATTTCGTTATGAGCTCTACGAGCTCGAAAAAGAATGTTTCTTGAATATCCGAAAACCGTGGGAACTCCGAGGAGTGTATCTGATATCTCATGATGTATCAATACTTCGCAAATGACTCGAGCTCGGTGCGGATATCATTCAATTGCGCTGCAAGGAAACTTCAAAAACTGAAATACTTCAAAGAGCTTACGAAGCGAAAAAACTGGCTGAAGAATTCGACAAACCACTGATTATCAACGACCATCTCGATATCGCTCAAATTGTCGACGCAGACGGTATTCACACGGGGCAAGATGATATTAGTGTCGCTGAGATTCGAAAGCTTTGGTCACCTGATAAAATCTATGGACGAACGACACATTCACTCGAACAGGGGAGGGTGGCACGTGATGCATGAGCGAACTATGTGAGCGTCTGACCTATTTGGGTCACACCAACGAAACCTGACAGACCTGCTATAGGGTTTGAATATCTCTCACACGTTTCGGAGTTATGAATCCCGTTTGTGGCTATTGGTGGCGTCAATCATGAAAATATCTCTGAAATTCTTCCCTATAAACCGGCTATGGTTGCAGTGGTGAGGGATTATGAGAGCATATCAGAATTGAAAAAAGTATTTTCCCGTTAATTAAAACGTAAATTTCAGTTCTCATTCTGGAGATTTCGTTGTTATGATGACGTCTATAAGATCTTTATCGCCAATAGGCGGGATAGTTACTGGACCTGAGAGAGGATGACCAATAGCTTGGAATCACTCTTCTTCATCGAGCAAGAGGGGTCTCATATATTCAAGAATCTCAGGAATACTATCGTCGGATATAGTCTGGATACTGAGAGCTGCCTCTAATTTGTGCCGAATGTGTAATAAAAATTCATCTTTCATACTTTGACTTATCATAGTAGCCAGTTCTCAGTCGTTTAGAGGTCGGGCGGATCCTGTGGTCATGTAATTTTCTGTAGGTATCATGAGGCTGGATGTATAAGTCCGTCCTCATAAAAGAGCAGAAAGTTGAGCAAATATTGATCAGTTCCCATCCTTCGTTACAGGTACCAAACCAATTTGTATATCCTCCTCAGGTATATCTCCAAATATTTTTCACAGAGCTGATGAAAGTGTTATTTTTACTTTAGGCAGAGAACACAATATCCGTCCTGCAATTAAATCATTTTGTATTTGTGTGCAAATAGTGTCGAGCTCTTTTTGAAGGAGGGGGTTTATCTCGGTCAAAGGGTAGATATTTTTATCTGCTTCGAGCCTTTCTATGACACTCTTTATCTCATTATCAGTGATTACTGGGTGGGATGTAGTTCCGGATTCGTGCAGAGCGTCTGGTGAACTGATATTATCTGAATGAGATTCTTTTGGTAGGACACATCATGAAAGAAGTGTCGTTATCATCGTTGCGTACATCAATGATTTTTTTAATCCTGAAGGAGTTGTTGTATGCGGCTGAGAGACTCATGTATCAACTCACTCAGTTGGTGGAACTATTGGCTGCATAAAAAAGATATCCGGTAATCCTACCAAAATATTTTTAGTTGCAAGTTATTCTGTCTTTTTGAAAAAGCACAATGTTATCCTAGGAATTTTTCTACAATTCCACGGTCACTCCAGGGGATTGGTCACTTGTTCGTGACTTGTACTGTTTCACATCATTTCCCCGCGATGAGAACGATATCTCACTTTTTTGCCTTTCTGATAGCCCAATGAATGGCTTCTTTTCTATCTGGGATAACCTGAAATGTTTCTCATTCAGTTCGAGGGATTCACTTCTTGATCATGTCAATAATCCGTCATGAGGGCTCAGTGTACGTATCATCATCAGTGAGAGCGATGATGTCCGCGAGTTCATGGACGACTGCACCCATCTTCGGACGTTTCGTTGTGTCTCGATCACCCGTCGCTCAGAAGACGACAACGAGTTTATTATCTTTCATAGAAGCACGTAGAGTCTCTAGTACAGACCTGAGACTCGTTTCTGTATGCGCATAATCGACGAGTATCGTGATTCAGAGGCTGTTCGGAACTGGCTCCATACGTCCTGGAACGCCTGTGAAATTTTTCCACGCTTCGTGCATTGGTTTTGTCTCGATTCCTATAGAACGGAGCGTTGCATACGCAGTCAGAATATTTTCAGCATTGAAAACTCCCACTAGTTTCGATGTAATACGAGCTTCTTCGGCGAGAGGGATGGCTGATTTGATGACGATATCGATTCCCTCACTATCTGTCTGGAGACTGCGAGTTTGATAGGTTGCTGCCGTCTTCATACTATAGGTGATACAATCTTCACCAGCTTGTTTTTGGAACAATTCAAAGTATGAGCAATCACGAGGGAGGACGCAGATTTTTCCGAATTCTTTTTTGAAGAGGCGAGCCTTCGTAGTCGCATAGTGGTCCATAGTTCCGTGGAGATCGAGATGATCTTGGGAAATATTAGTGAGCACGACAATGTTATATTTGATGCCAAAATTTCGGAAGTAATAGATACCATGACTTGAGGTTTCGAGGATGAGATGCGTGACACCCATCTTTTTTGCTTTTTTTATCATGCGCCAGAGCTTAAAGGGGCTATCCATCGTCATCTTGGATTGATTTTCACTTTTCTCCCCAGCCATCCAAACTTGAGCAGTGGACAGGAGACAGACTGGCCGCCCTGATTTTTCGAGCGCTGTCGCGATGAGGGTCGAGGTCGTCGTCTTGCCTTTCGTACCAGTGACACCGATAATATACATATCACGGGCTGGATTGCCGGAGAGCGCGAAGGCGAGAAATCCTCGACACCAATGGTAGGCGATACGAATGGGACTTCTGAGACCGATGAACTGACGGAGGTATTGGAGTGGTTTCATAGATGACGTTTAGTGTATTTGATATATCATTCTTTCCGAATTAAATAACTTTGACAATCCTATATATTCTGTATATTGATACATGTATAGTATTTATAATATATATTTATGAGAAAAATAATTGTACTGTCTTGTATTGCTCTTCTTGCTTCTGCATGAGTATTTGCAGATGGTAATACAACTCCAATCAAGCCGACTCCAACGACTCCAATAAATACAACACCGACTCACACAACAACTCCAGTGAAAAATGCACCGAAAGGTCTCATCATCCTCAATGATTTTTATGCCGTTGATGAAGATTTCGTTTATTCTATCAATGATGTACGGACTGCATGGGTGAAAATGCCGACTGCTGATCGCACGAACTTCACCGTTGTACGCGGACAGTTTGCAAGAGACGTTGATCAGGTATTTTATCGTGGTAAAAAAATCGAGGGTGTGGATGTAACATCATTCTCTGTTATCTCTGCACAGTATGGATATTCTCAAGATGATAAACATGTTTTCGGACCAGAAGGTGTTATCAAGGATGCTGATGGAGACACATTTAAGATGATAACAGGCGTGTATTCACTCGATGCTGGCCATGTCTATGCTCATGCAAAAATGATTGATGCAGATTCGGGGAGCTTCCGAGTGATAAAAGACGGACTCTATGCTGTAGATGACAAGCAGGTATTCTATGACGGGAAACTCCTCCCTGGTATTTCTCCAGATAAATTTGTCGTGAAATGACCACGAGCTTTTGATCGAGAAGGTCGAGTATTTTTCGAAGGTCGTATCGAGAGAGGAACTATGCCGACAACAACTAACCCAGAGAATCCTCCCGTAACGCCAGAAAAACCAACGACTCCTGAGGAACCAATAGTCGAACCTTCTGTGAATATATTTACACCTTACATGGCTTATCTCACTGGTAATACATGATTTTGGTCTCTCGTTGTCCTCGGACTCCTCGGACTTCTCAGTATCTTGTTTGTCTTTTTTGCAGAACGCAATGACGAAGAAGTCACTCTCTGGAAAGTATTCGTCAAATTCATCATCAGTGTCCTCGTTGCAGCTGTTATTATGTGGATTGTCTCGCTTTTTGCTTCAACTAAAGTTGCACTCATTGCTGGTATTATTATCGGATTCTTTTTCTATATATCACTCTGGAGTGTCCTCGGATGGATCAAATCTTTCCTTATTACTGTACTCTCCCTCATTGCTCTCGCATTTTTCTTAGCAGCGATTGCTCTCGCGAGTCGTTTCTTCTTTGATGATATCTCACAAGTGCTCGATTTCGTCACCAGTATAGCAGCTCAGAGACTCATGGTTATCGGAGTTATAGGGACATTTATCGGTGCTGTCCTTATCGCGACACAACTCGGTTCGTCATTTATTCGTTCATTCGGACAATCTCTCGGTGCGACTCTTATCGCACTCGTCGTAGTGGCATTTCTCGCATGGATTAACCCTCTCGGGACAGTATCAACCGTCGTTCTCTTCACAGTCCTTTTTGCCATTCTCCTCTGGATTATGCGATTCCGTATCGTCTCAAATCTGTTTGTTGAAACCATTCGTATCGTCCGTGTCGCTCTCATACTCGCTGTTGTTATCGGTATTATTATTTGGATTGTATTGTAGTTATAGATGAATTCTAATAACCAATATTCTTTAGGAGAATATCTCCATGAAAAACAAGTTTGGATAGATTTTTTGATGCTCCTAGTGGTTAATTATATTGCTTTTTCTTGTTACGCGGATAGTTTGCGTTGATGATTTGAAAATAAAGATCAGATTACACAATGAATGATACGACATGGCTGAAATTTGAATGAAGGATATATGCTTGCCATGATAGCTCATATATGTTTTCTAGGACTTTCTTATGCAGGTGATAAAGATTTGAAAAATGGCCTTATTAGAAGTATTAAAAATAGTATTTCTTGAGTGCTAGAATCAAAAGAGAGTATTCGAAATACATCGGCGATAATTGGTTGAGTTTTGGTCAGCGTTGCTGAGATATTTTGAATTGCAAATACTGCAGATATAAAAGATCTTCCTGCAGGATTATTGGGGGCTTTATGATTCCATATTATGACAACCAGAAATCCCTACAAAGATACTCTTCCTGTTAAAAAATGAGTAAAAAAACGAAGGAAAAATAAGTAAGAATTGCTAGTTGAAATAACTATCATATAATTTACTCGATGATTGTAACTGACTCAAAAATTCTCCAGATACTTCGTGATGCGGGTAAAATCCATCGCGAGATTATTGATGAACTCATGAAGAGTGGCTTATTGGCTATTGGGAGAGTGGGTATAGAGGTAGAGGAGTGGATCAAAAAAGCACAAAAAACCCGTGGTGTTGAGTCAGCATTTCTCGGACAATATGATTATCCAGCCAATATTATCCTGTCTGTGAATGACGTTGTCGTCCACGGGGTGCCTATGGATATACCATTTGAATCAGGTGATGTGGTGAAAGTCGATTACGGTATTCGCTACCAGGGGTATCTCACTGATGCTGCGACGACTATCATTATCTGAGAACCAACAAATCCTCGCCATGTGCGATGTATAGAGGTTGCTCGTGAGGCCCTCGCAGCAGGAATACTCCAGGCAAAATCTGGTAATACGGTAGGGGACATCAGTTCTGCTATTGAGACAACAGTCACTCAAGGAGGTTTTCATATTATTCGCGAGCTGACAGGTCACGGTCTCGGGGCTCAGATTCATGAAAAGCCTGATATCTATAATTTTGGTAAACCAGGGAAAGGGGAGAGATTAAAAACTGGAATGTACATTGCTATCGAGCCAATTGTGGGATTCTCGACACGACATATTTTTGATACTGGCAAGCACGCTATCTGTATGCAAGATGGTGGCATTGGTGTCCAAGAAGAGCACTGCGGAATTGTGGGGGAGGAGGGATTTGAGATTATTGTGTAAAGTTATGAGGGTATTAGAAACATGAATTTCTTCAGAAAAAATCCTCTGCGCAACACTCAGAATGACTCTCGGGGTTTTATGGCATTTCGCTCTTCGTGCTGAACTCGTCATGAGAGGTGTGGCTTTTAGTAGAAATGAACTCAAGGAAATGTTAGATAGTCCAGAAGCGAAAATAATGTGCTATAACTCAAATATATCCCTTTCTCGATCTGGTCCAATTGGTTTGGAGATACACCTTGATAGCTCTGCAGAACTCCAGGAGAATCCTTTTTCCATAAGAACTTTATTGGAGGATATACTAGAAATTATTGATACCCTCAAGGACATACAAAAAGAACGTTCTAGACCAATCAGAATTATTTTACAATCATTTTGGCTTAGAAGGCCATTTATGAAGTCGTATTTTTTAGATTTTCTGAAACAGGCATGACTCACATACGAAGTGAGTGAGTCTTGAGAGCTAGGCATTACTGAATATATAGAGCATGCCTCCTTGTTCTCGTATAAGCAATTTAAGGCTATTAGAAAAATCTGATCTGAAACAGGCACTATCTTTATACCAGGATGAAAAGATAGAGTACTTACCTCGCTTTTGCATTCAAGTCGTTGACCTCAAGAAATAGCCAGGGAGTATAATCAACATCACTGACTCAGGCAGCCTTATTAGCGTCTACTTATTTTCTGAATATCTTCACGGTTATAGCTCCAGCAATAAACGCCATACAAACTTGTGTAGTCGTAATAATGCTCGCAAACTCTAGTGGATCTACAGCCAGCCTCTTCGACATGATACCGTAGAGAGCCCAGAGAATCACGAGATTGAAAAATACATCACGGTGTTTGATGAGCATAGTTGTACCGAGCAGTGTGGCTATTACAATCATTGTGATGGTCCACGTAACAGGGGAAATGCCCCAAGCGCTCCAGCTGATACTCACGAGCCATGCAGCTATATTTGCAATAGTGGCGACAGATATCCATCCGAGATAGATAGAGAAGGCAGGTCGAGTGATGTATTTATCTAACCAAGTGAGTCATCCAGTAGTTGATTGTATATTTCTATGGAGGATGATGAGTGTGGTGAGGAGACCGAGCATGACAATAACTGAGAGTCCGACATACTGATATTGCCAAGCGAGAATCCAGGCACCATTGAGGGCACAAGAAATCGCATAGAGATAACCGATATTTTTCTCGACAAATTTATTTTTTTGTCACTTTTTTCAGAAATAATTGATGAGAGGTATAATTGAAAAAACGAGAAGGAGGGTGTAGATAATGCTCCAAATAGAAAATGTAAAACCAATCGGCGTAAATAAATTATCATATTTATCTGAGAGCTCCTGTGTTGTGTTACCGCCAAGGGGAATAACAATCGAGAGAGCATTGAGTGTCACCATAAAAATATAGGCGACGAGATTGAGGAGAGGAAATTTCATAGTGGGATCATGATAGGCACAAAAAAAGGAATGCAAAGCATTCCTCTTTTTGAAGATGTCTAGAATTATTTAACTTCTGTAAACACTTTCTCTTTCGCAAATCGGAATTTTGGTCGTGGATGTTCATCGACAGCGCGGTATCCAACAGGGATCATCACGGCGACATCGAGATTGCTCGGAACTTCGAGGATTTTTGCGACAGCAGCAGCATCGAATCCTTCCATAGGACAACTATCGATTTGAAGCTCAGCACATGCAGCGAGCGCAAATCCTTGAGCGATATAGACTTGTTTCTTTGCCCATTCAGGTGAAGCATACGGGAGAAAACCTGTGACCATCTGTTCGAATCCAGCGAGTTTCTCACGAGCTTCATTTGATCCACCAGAGAGTGCATCGAAGTATTCATCTTTTACAGCAGTGAGGTCATTTCTCGCACACATGACGATGAGGTGAGAAGAAGTACTGACTTGAGGTTGATGATAAGCGGCAGCCTCGATAGCTTGCTTCTTTTCTTCGTTTGTGACGATATAGAAATGATATGGTTGCATACCAAATGATGTTGGAGTGAGACGGATGGCTTCGAGGATTTTTTCGAGGTCTGCATCTGATACTTTTTTAGTTGTATCAAATTTCTTGGCAGCATAGCGCCACTCGAGATTGGAGAGGAAAGACATATAATAATAATTGAGAAAATAAAACTTGATTACAGGCGTAAGAGTATTAATATGTCTCAATATAGCAAGTAGTCATAATAAAAATTATTAGTCATAAAAATAAGACCAATATGAAATCAAAAGAAAAAATAACAAAAAAATCAGTGGATTGTAGTGAAAAATCATGTCCTGTATCTCGGTGTATGAAGGTTATCGGAGGAAAATGGAAGATTATTATCCTCTATGCTCTGCAAAATGGAGCAAATAGGTTTGGCGTTCTCCAAAAAACTATTCCAGATATCAGCAAACAGATGCTTACAACACAGCTCCGCGAGCTCGAAAAAGATAAGATTATTACTCGGGAGATTTTTCCAGAGATTCCTCCCCGTGTCGAATACGGTATTACTCCTCTCGGGAAAACACTTTTCCCCATTATAGAAGCGATGGATAAGTGGGGCAGAAATGGCTAATTTTTCAGAGCTTCTAGCTTTGTTCGACGGGCAGCATGAGATTTTCTTTGTAAACTCATAAGAATAAAAAATACACCCAT
>DALYDS010000019.1:11377-12700 GCA_031973055.1 bacterium
GTGATGATTCATATTAAATCATGCATGACGAAAAACCTCCATACCTTGCTTGGCGAATGTTGTTTTTAATTCAGACACTCACAAATCCTCACGCTTTTCAGAGGAATTTGCACATGACTGTTTTATTAATGCGTTCATTAAGACCACATAATAAAACAAAAATTAAAATGTCAATAGTTTAGCTTCCCAATATAAAGAAACTCCTATTATTTTGTTAAAAAATAATACTTAGATTTTATGAATACCACAGCAGTGAATTAACTATTTTCCTCTTTTTTTGTCACAACTACCTTCCTCTATTTCTTTGATCTTTGCGAGACTTTTGATATAGACATAGCCTGTTCCTTTTTTGAGTCCCCATGGCTTGAGGATATCGTCAGCATATTTCTCTTGCCACTTCATAACAGCATTGAAATCTTCTCTTGAATAAATCCCATCGACAGTGAGCCCGGCATTTTCATATTTATTGAGGAATTGTTCGAGGAGTTTCACATCTTCTGGATTATTTTTTGCTCCTAATCGAATTGGATTTTTGAGGTATTCGTGGACTTCGCATGATGTTTTTTCTTCGGCGGAATTGAGAGGAACCGCTTCGATAGTTTTTTCTTGAACTTTGGTTGAGTCATTAACAGAAGTTAAGATATTTTGCTCAGGCACTACTGTTACTGTTGGTATTTTTTTCTCTTCATCCTTTGGTTGTCCTCCACCCCCACCTCCTCCACCTGTCTGGAGAGCGTAAGCTACATTCTTCACTGTAGCACTCGATACATTCCCAGCGAGATCAGTTTGTGTGAATGAGAGAGCAATAGGAGTATTTAATCCTGAACTCAAGAAGGTAATAGAAGTAGAAAATGTTCCACCACTACAGACCACTGTCGTAGGATTTGTCTGGAGATGAGCATTGCTAATCGATACTGTCGCTCCTGTCTCACACGTTCCCTCAGCAGTACTCGTGGTACTCTGAATTGTTTCATTATTTGACGGGCGAGCTACAGCCGGTGCTAAAGCTGTTGTATCAATAGTTACTGCTGTTGCTACATCAGTACTTGCTGGATTCCCAAGGTAATCTTGATAACTGAGAGTCACTGTATATGTTCCGTCTGCTAGACTCGCTGCTGCTGTCGACGCTACTCCACTGGTGGAGATAAGACTCGCTAAATTAACTGTTGTATTTACTGATTGGCTATCACTCATAGTCAATGTGGTTGTAGTGGTACCATCATTAAATGAGACACTCACAGTACCAGCAGTAGGAACCTCAGGGAGAGAATAAGTTAATTGAAGTGTATTTTGTAGACTCGTAGATGTTGGCGATGTGAGAGT
>DALYDS010000020.1:0-9240 GCA_031973055.1 bacterium
AGACACATAAAAAATTTTCTTTCTTCGGTTTTCCCAGAAATATTTCTCGGAGGTAAAAATGGATACACGACCACACTTTCTCGATTGTAATACTCGAGTATACGATCTCGAGTTGTGACAGAATTGGCGATAAAGATATCCGGCCTCTGCGCTGCCCTCTTATCCCATCGTCGCATAATCATAAATGCTGTAGGGATAACGAGTTTCGCGAACCAATTGAGCCAACCGAATTCGAGAAAACCTCGATACGCCTCACTGTGACTCCAGAGGTATCGAGTCGGTGTATGACAATAGCAGATATGTTTGGTCTTTCATTTGGTATGAATCCCCTTTGCCTCTGCAGAGCTCGATGAGATCACGAGATCGTAACCAGAGAAATTGAACCACCAAAACGCGAGAGGGCGCAGGAGCATGCAGAGCTTATGTTTGCGATTGAAAAATGGTATGTATTGGATAAAACTCGTATGAATTTTTCTCCCTTCGAATAACTCAGGGCGAGCTGGGAAAAAGACAGACGTATAAATCTCCGCTTCAGGATACATCTCCATGAGCTTCACAAATACCCTCTCTGCCCCACCCCAATGAGTAATCCAGTCGGCTACCAGTGCTATTTTTTTTGTATTTTGATTCATCTGGTCAAGAGAGTACCGATTTTAGAAAAAGCTAATAGTAAAACAAGTTGACAAAATAGAATTAATTTTATAATACTTGATGCACATCACTGCACGAAAATTATGAGAATATCGACGTTAAAAAAACCAATAATTGAATACCTCGGAGTACAAGACCTGCTTTATCAATACGCTAGCGCAACTGACCACGACAGAGACATAACCTTTTATCTTTCCGCGAAAAGAGAAATTGCTCGTGCTCGTGTAGAGGAATTATTGAGTCGAACAGGGGAACAAATCTCAGAAAATGTAATACCAGAGAAACCAGACTTATGTGGAGCTTGTCATGAATTGAGAAATACTGTGTGTGTCATAGCTGCCAATTGTACGAGAAGTTTTTGCAATCCTCATTGCCTACATTCAGATTACGCATGAATAAATCCGTTTATAGATAGTATGCTCTTCCTGCTGCATTGTGGAGGATTTTTGCCAGAAGATAAATTCGTACATGCTTCAGCATTTCTCCGTCTATTATGAAAACGTAAATATGCGGCAGATCAAATAGCGGGACCGACTGAACAAGATTTTTCTTTGAATCAAAAATACTGGGAAATTTTTGGGGAGAATAATCCTCATTTATCCTTTGGGCAGTTTATTGAGTGAATTTCAGCATGATCAGATGAAAAAAGACTACAGCGAAATATGAAGATTCAAAAGGCGTTTGATGAAAAAGCATCACCTCTCATCCAAGATGCAGTTGAGGTCATAAGAAAATGATTAGGTACAGAAATTACCTTGGAGTTAAAACAGGAACAGTTTTTTACTGATATAAGAACCAAAATAAAGGCAAAAATGGAGACAGTATCTCCTATTTTTGGGAGATTACTTCAATTTTTTAAAAATTAGGTCTTTTTTATCATTTTATGAATATTGACATAATTATATATTATTTATAATAATTTTAATGCACACAGCCAGCTATACATTGATAGTCGAGCCAAAACGGCAAAGAGCCGAAAAAATCGCCTCTGGAGTATGAAATGTAGCTATCCACTCTCCCTGTATAATATCCAATAGTTTGAGCCATGCTGTTCATGAAATAGTGTCATGAGTACCTCTCGAGAGAATCATATTTAATCCCAGCATCATGCCAAACGGCCATGGAGGTGATTGGCCATCTGATTTTCGTCGTCTCTACTGAGAGGCAGTACTCGCAAACTGGGATAGGACAGATATGCCTCATATATTTTTGTATATATTAGCGCGGCTCCGCCCAGATATTTTTAAGAAAAAACCACGATTTTTCGCTCCATTCAATATCCTCTGTGACACCGATGCGACCAATGCTGAACAAGATATGAGACTCGCAGCGAAGCCGCTCCAATGAATCGCTATACAAACTCGGAGAGATATACTACAAAAGCTTAACATCAACGAAAAAAGCCCCGATTGGGAAAAACAAGTTGCACATTTTTTCACGCAAATGAGCCAAGAATTATGCCAATAGAAACACCTCTCGATATTTTGCTCATTGAGACGTGTAAAAAAATACACGAAAGGAAATGGTTTGAAGTATGTAGGGATGAAAAAGAAGATGCCGTTGGGGCTGTTATTTGTCAGGTCCGTGAATGTATCTTTGCTCGATGATGATATAATCTCCTCTGTGCACATCCAAACCTATTCAAAAATGGTGGTTACCATACAATTGTGATGTGATGCTTATATGAATTATCCTCAGAAAAACAGCGAAAGGAAATAGAAAAAGACTATATGCAGCTCATCTATATCATAGGGAGAGTTGACCAACTCCAGCGATTGAGTTGTGGTGGCTACGTAGCAAAAGAAAGTTATTATCCAGAAGCACTATGGTCCCTCTCGGTCTATGATCCTCTCATGGTAGTACTCAATATGATGGAGGAATACGTCGATAATATGCTCGTAGGCGGTTTAACGAATGATGAGCGGACTTGGCCGTCAGAAATGTATCCTGTTTCAGATAAAAAAAGAGCAGAATTTGATACACTCATAGAAACAGCGGAGTGAATCATCGGATATCGTATGTCAGAAGTTATCAAAAGGTTACGTTTTCAATACCTCGTAACTCTAGCATCAGTATAGAAATCTTGGATTACTAAAAAATTTCCTATACTGTAGTCCATGAAGAAACTCATCACAACGGCTATCCCCTACATGAATGGCGTGCCTCATATCGGTCATGCACTCGAAGTTATCCTGACAGACGTTATCGCCCGTGGTCATAGACTCATAGATGGGAAAGATTCTGTCTTTTTCCTCACTGGAGCTGATGAACATGGGAGTAAAATTCTCAAAACTGCAGAAACAGCTGGACGAGATGTAATGGAAATGCTCGATGAAAATGTTCGTCATTTTCAGGATATGAATACGGCCCTCTCTATATCAAACGATGGCTATATCCGAACGACTGATAAAAAGAAGCATTGGCCCGTTGTCCAAGCTCTCTGGATGAGACTCTTTGAAAAAGGTGACCTCGAAAAAAGAAATTACGCTGGTTGGTACTGTGACCGTGAAGAGCGATTTGTGACCGAAGAAGAGCTGGATGAAAATAAATGCCTCAAAGAAAATGGTGCACCAACACGCTGGACCGAAGATGAGAACTATTTCTTCAAGCTCAGCAGATACAGTGACACCATCAAAGAAAAGCTCATGAGCGGTGAAGTCAAAATCACTCCAGAATTCCGGCAAAATGAAATGATTGCAATGATCGGCGATGGTCTAGAGGATGTCAGCTTCTCTCGCACCAAGAAACAACTCACGTGGGGAATCCCTGTCCCAAACGATCCAGAACACGTCATGTACGTCTGGTGCGATGCTCTCACTAACTATATCTCTGGTATCTCAACAGGAAATATCGAAGAAGATTTCAAAAACTGGAACTGCGAACTCCATGTCATCGGCAAAGATATTGCTCGTTTTCACTGTCTCACATGGATTGGTATGCTCCTCTCTGCTGGGGTCAATCTCCCAAAAAATATCCTCGTCCACGGTTTTGTGAATGATAAAGATGGCGCGAAGATGAGTAAATCAGTGGGCAATGTCATCGACCCTCATGCGATGATAGCAGAATATGGCTCTGATACCGTTCGTCTCTATATGACGAGTGAAGTCGGTGTCGGACAAGACCTCAATTTCTCTGATGATCGAATCAAATCCATCCATAATGATGTCCTCGCAAATAACTATGGAAACCTCGTGAATCGAGTCCTCTCACTCTGGATTGCTCACCGAGATAAAGGCGAAGCAATCCCCATACTTCCAGAAGCAACGAAAACAACAGAAAGTAATCTCCAAGTGTATGCAACTTGCATGAGAGAATACAACTCACAATTCGCTTTCGCTCAAATAGTAACACTTTTAACTGAAGCTAATGTTATGCTCAACACCACTGAGCCATGGAAAAAAACTGGCGAAGAAAAAGGAAAACTCTTAGTCGATGGAATCGTCTACGTCTACTACGCGACTCTCCTTCTCTCCCCTTTTATTCCAGAAGCAACAAGCAAAGTCATGAAAGCAATGGGGATCAAAGAAGGTACAAAGCTGGATGACCCTATTTCAATAGACCTGAATACTATTACAAAGCCAGATATCCTCTTCGTGAAAAAGTAATTATTTCTTCACTGCGACAAAAGAAAACGTGAGATCAACAATATCAGACACGCTTGCTACGATTGGAACTGACGGGATAGTGATATTGTAGTCAGAATATTTGAGACTACTGGTCGCTATACCCTGGATTTCATTATTTGAAACTGCACGAGCTTTGACATTAAATACTGCTTCTTTTGTCGTACCAGCTATCGTGAGTTGTCCTGTTGTTTCAAATGTATACTGCACTCCGATTTCAAATTTATCTGGGAGAGCAGAAACAGTCGTCGGAGTAAAGGTGATAAATTCATTTGCTTCTGATTTGAGAATCATACGACCGATAGCTCCGTTGTGCATATCAGAATCAGTCTTGAGCGTACGAGCATTGATCTGAATAGGGCTCACCATACTTGCCTTTGGGTCTTTTTCATTGACGGAGATTTGTCCTGAGACATCCTTGGTTACTCCAACAACATGAAATGGAGCACTCATGAGGACTTCGTCGATTTCAAATTTTGCCTCTGATTTCTCTGGCACGATAACAAATGTTTCCATTCCTGGAATTGCTACCTCAGATGAGACGCTCGGAGCGAGCGGTATCACTGAAGGTGCTGAGACAGGACGAGTCATGTAGAGAAATGCCGCTCCTCCTAGTGCAGCGAGGATGACGAGAATAATAATAATTTTTTTCATAGTGACTCAATCATAACAACTGATACGCAAACTCAAATCTGTGAGACTACACAGAGAGATTTTTTGAGTGATAGTAATTAGACACTCTTCTTCACCAGTCCGAGGATATACTGAAAATGTTTCTCAGAAACAGGCTGGATAGAGAGTCTCGAGCCTCTCTGTGCGACGACCATATCTACGAGTTTTGGATCATTTTTTATATCGGTTAATGTGAGTGGTGTTTTGAATTTTTCTACGAATTCCATCATCCTCGTCGTCCATATAGGTTTATCAAGTGTAGATTTCGAATCGTAGTGCTCATTTTCCACATCAAGCGCCGTCATATCTGGAAGTGCCTCACTGGCGACCCGCATGAGTCAGACAATCGCAGGAGGACAACAACTACTGTGATAAAAGAAGCACAAATCTCCGACACTCATAGAATCTCGGAGAGTGTTTCTCGCTTGGAAATTGCGAACACCAGTCCAGGATTCCTGACCGACTCTCTGCAGGTTATCGATACTAAAACAACTCGGTTCAGATTTGAGGAGGAAATGGGACATGATTATTTGGTTGATTCTATTCTCATCAATCTGTTATATTTTGCAATTCTATCAGTTCGAGAGAGTGAACCTGTCTTGATATAGCCGGTGCTGAGGCCAACAGCGAGGTCAGCGATAAATGTATCCTCTGTTTCACCAGAACGATGAGAGATAATCGCCTTCATGCCATGTGCATGAGCGAGATTGATTGCATCAAGTGTTTCTGAGACTGTGCCTATTTGATTGAGCTTGATGAGGATACTATTTCCGTATTTTCCATCGATACCGTCTTGGAGTCTCTCAGGATTTGTGACGAAGAGATCATCGCCCACGAGCATGATTTTGTCTCCGAGTTTTTCTGTGAGGAGTTTCCATCCGTCTATATCATCTTCTGACATACCGTCTTCAATAGAGATGATAGGATATTTCGCCATGAGCTCTTCATAATAGGTGACCATCTCAGCAGATGTGAGGACTTTATTTTCTCCAGCGAGATGATATTTTCCATCTTTGAAGAATTCTGTGCTCGCGACATCGAGAGCGATTTTCACTTGCTCTGTTGTATACCCAGCAGATTTGATAGCTTCGATAATTGTTGCGAGAGCATCATCGGTGCTATTCACCATCGGAGCAAAACCTCCTTCATCACCGACGCTGGTTGCGAGACCACGTTTCCCGAGAATTTTCTTGAGATGATGAAATACTTCAGCACCCATTCGCACTCTCTCAGACATCGTCGCAGCACCAACTGGCACTATCATACACTCTTGGATATCGAGAGGATTATCAGCATGAGCACCACCATTGATGATATTCATAAGTGGCATAGGTAGAACATAATCAGTCGATACTGGCGCATTATGCGTTCCAATAAATTGGTAGAGTTCTTGTTTTTCTGATTGTGCACAAGCACACACGACTGCCATAGACACAGCGAGGAGAGCATTGGCTCCAAGGCGTGATTTATTTGGAGTACCGTCAAGCTCAATAAGAAAAGTATCGAGTGCTCGGAAGTCAGCAAATTCTTTTCCAATGATTTTTTCAGCAATTTCTCCATTTACATTAGCAACCGCCTTGAGGACACCTTTACCGAGATATCGAGCAGCATCTCCATCACGGAGTTCGAGGGCTTCGTGTGAGCCAGTACTCGCACCAGAAGGAACAATCGCATGACCATGAGAACCATCAGCAAATATCACTTCTGCTTCGACCGTCGGATTGCCTCGAGAATCGAGAACCTCGCGAGCTATGAGTTTTTGAATAGTAAACATAAAAAGAAAAGTAAAAAATAAATATTAGATAAGAGATTGTCCTGTCATGGTGTCTGGTTTTTTGATATCCATAACATCCAGAACTGTTGGAGCAAGAGCGGTCAAATCAGATTCGAGAATAGTTGGAGAGATTGCTTCACCATTTCGGACAATCCAACATGGAACAGGATACTGTGTATGTGCTGTGTCCGGACTTTCTGAGGTCCCCATACGCTCACAATTACCATGATCTGCTGTGGTAATGAGCGTTACTTCGTGTGTTTTGGAGTATTCGATGAGTCGACCAACCACGTCTCCGAGTTTTGAGACAGCTTTTTTACACGCTTCGAGATTCCCACAATGACCGACGAGATCACCATTTGGAAAATTTACCACAGTAAAATCATACTGATCTGCATGTTCTATAATATAATCACAGATAGCATCGGCCTCCATTTCTGGTTTTCCAGAAAATGGTCCGCCGGTGTAGGAATCAAATCCTTTATTTACTTGACCATCAAATGGTTCAGAGCGAAGTCACGCGAGAAATTTAGTCACATGAATAAACTTATCTGTTTCCGATATGTGGAGTTGAGTCTTTCCTGTTTTTGAAATCACTTCTGGAAGTGTGTCACGTATATCGAGCTCATCAAGGAGGAAATTCCCCTGATACTCTGGGTAATAACGAAAAGTGGCGAGATAAAAAATATCCAGTTTTGTCCGAAGAAAACCTATAAAATTATCTTGCGTAAATGATTGAGTCATCATGCGACCTCGGTCAGCACGGAAATTGAGACACCAGACAGCATCACCATTATTTATACCCACACCATCAGCAAATGCTATTGGTTCCTGGTGTTCATCCATGACGCCCGACTGATATCGTTTTTGGAGGATATCAAAAATCTCGGAGCTGCTAGGATATCCACTTCGGTCTGTCTGGGTCATTACTTGGTAAGCCCTCTGTACTCGAGTCCAGTTATCTGCCCGATCAAAACCAAAGTATCTCCCCGCGAGAGACGAAATAATGAGTCTCTTGGAAGCGATTTCTTCATCAAAAAGGTGAATATATCTCGGTAGAGAATCTGGCGCCACATCACGACCATCGCTCGCTACATGGAGATATATCTGAATATCAGTCGGGAGTTTTTTTAGTAGAGTTTTTAAATGGTCTGTATGGGCATGGATACCTCCGTCAGAGAATATCATCACGATATGGAGACGATTATTGTGTGAACGTACGTATGCGAGAAGTTTCTGATACACTGCATCATCTTCGAGATGCTCCATCAAATCAGTCACCCGTACCAACGTCTGTGGACAGACTCTTCCTGCTCCTATCGTGAGATGACCTACTTCACTCCCACCTGTTTGTCAGCCTGGGAGACCAACGCATCGACCATGTGTCCAGAGTTTTGCGTGTGGTTTTTGAAAAAGCTCATGAAACACAGGATGTCTTGCTTGTTTTACAGCGTCATCAAGTTCTGATTCTGTATTGATACCAAAGCCATCAAGGATAGTAAGTATGCACTTCATATGGTGGGCATTGTAGAGAAAATCTGAAAAATTCTAGCATAAAAAAATCTCCAATTACTTGAAGATTTAATGGTGGACCCACCTGGGATCGAACCAGGGACCAATTGATTATGAGTCAACTGCTCTAACCCCTGAGCTATGGGTCCATATTAGTACGTAGTATTTAGTAATTAGTTCACAAAGTAACTAACAACTAATAACCAAAAACTAATTTTTATAAACATGGCGGCGGGGGAGGGATTCGAACCCTCGCGGCAACTTTTGGTCACCCTACAGGATTAGCAATCCCGCCCCTTCAGCCACTTGGGTACCCCACCATAAGTTTATGTGTGGATTGTATGAAAACTTTTGCTAGGAGCAAATTTTTATTCTTCTTCTTCACGGGAATCATCTGCTGGGTCTTCGTCTCTCTCTTTTTCGAGAGCAATATCATCTTCTTCTCCGTCCTCATCAAATCCCATTTCTACCATATTTTCTGACTCTTCTTTTTTTTGTGAGAGAAAGCTGATAATCCTATTCATATCTGTATCGCTCAAGTCAGCACCAAAGAGATCTCGATAGTCTCGGATTTCCCCTGGCGCATGACGAAATATACCCCAGTAGACCATACCTACTTCTTCGAATCGATGGATGAGGAGATTATTGAGCAGGAGGAGGCGACGTCTATCTTCTCACTCCGCGTCTTCATAGTAGGGTATCATCGCGGTGAGATGGGTCTGGATATCTTCTTCGTGGATTCTGTGAGCTTTTTGGGCTTCTTCGGCGATTCTTTTTCTCTCGACAGCGTAGTAATCATCATCTTCAATTGAAGTTTCTTTGGAATTCTTTATCGATGTATTTTTTCTCGTTGTCATAGGGAGGAAAAGTACTATGATTGTAGCAACTTTTCAACGTAAAATCAAACCCTATGAGGTTGACGAAAACCATACTTCATACCACAGAGAGTTATATCCAGAGATTGGCTCGCGGAGGCATCGAGACAGTGCAGGATTTGCTGCTCTTTTT
>DALYDS010000020.1:9340-12536 GCA_031973055.1 bacterium
AGACTCGCCTACCTCCCGGTATACATGGAGCTCCAGGGCATCAATACAAAATGGTTCAGAGAAAAAATCCCCCTCCTCTTCCCTCTCCTCCATCTCATACCAGAGGTATTGCCAGAGGAAATCCGCACTGAAAAAAAGCACAAACCACGTATAGAAAATATCCAAACGCTCCATGCTCCAAAAACGCTCGAAGCCTATGAACAGGCAAAACACGAACTCGCCTACGAAGAACTCTGGGAACTCCAGTATCGAGCCCTCCAACGCAAGAAAATCATCCAAGAAGCGAGTATTGGGCATACGCACGGTGTACCACTCAATGTGGAACGTATGAAAGAAGCTATCAGCACTCTCCCCTTCGCTCTCACCAGCCAGCAAAAAATCACCCTCTTCGAAGTCCTCAAAGACATGGAACGCGATATCTGTATGCAGAGACTCTTGCAATGAGATGTTGGTACTGGTAAAACGGTGGTTGCCTTTCTCTCGCTCCTGCATTGGATCCAATGAGGTGGTGGGCAAGTCGTCTATATGGCTCCGACCACTATACTCGCGACGCAAGTAGCTCGTAAACTCGCACAATTTCTCAAACCCTACAATATCAGTTCTGCGCTCCTGATTTGAAGTGTTTCAGCAAAAGACAAAAAATCCATCAAAGCAGCCCTCCAAAGTGGGGAACTCACAGTGGTCGTCGGAACACAGGCTCTCATTCAAGAAGACGTCGTCTACAAAAGTCTCTCCTATGTTATCATCGATGAGCAACACCGTTTCGGTGTCGAACAACGAGAGAAACTCACTGAATATATCAGTAAATGAGTTCTTCAATCAGCTCTCGGAGACACTCCAGAAAAACTCCGTGAAGTCGCAACCTTCCCACATGTGCTCATGATGACCGCAACTCCTATCCCACGAACGCTCTCAATGGCACTCTATGGGAACCAGGATATCTCTATCATCCGAGAATATCCCGCAAATCGTAAAAAAATCGTCACGAAAATCGTCACTCCAGCTCATACCCATGAGGCATATAGGTGGATAGAATCACAAATCGATAATGGTTACCAGGCCTACTGGATTTCACCCCTCGTGAATGAGAGTGATAAAATCGAGGCTGTCTCTGTCCATGAGACCGCAGAAAAACTCAAAATGCTCTTCCCAAATAGAAGTATAGGCATCCTCCATGGAAAAATGAAACCCGATGAAAAAGACACCATCATGCGAGATTTTATCGATAAAAAATATGATATTCTCTCCTCTACCTCTGTTGTCGAGGTCGGCGTGGATAATCAGAATGCCACAGTTGTCTGTATAGAAGATGCTCATCGATTCTGACTCTCGCAGCTCCATCAATTCCGTGGCCGAGTTGGTCGAGGCGACGCTCAGTCCTATTGTTATCTCATGAGTGAAAATACCTACAGCGATAGACTCAAGGCTCTTGAGAAAACGAATGATGGCTTTGAAATATCAGAAATCGATATGGATCTCCGCTGACCTGGAGAGGTTTATGGGGTCAGACAGTCAGGAATACCAGATTTGAAACTCGCCTCTATCACTGATCTCGCAAAAATCTATGAAATCCGCCAAGATATCGAGGCGTATTTTGAAAAAAAGGAGAAATAGATATTTCTCTCGTACAATCTTTGCATTCGAACAAAAAATGAGGTACCATACTGGTATATGTTTGCTCTCCGAGATTTCTGAAAGATGCAAAGAAGCGCCAAGATAGTCAGCTGATGCCTCTTTATAGCCTGTATAATTGTTGAGAGTTTCTGGTATGCGAACCATGGTTTTTCTGACAGATCTCTCCACTCTCTCGGTAAAGTATCACGCGCTATAGAAAAAACCGATATTATCGATACAGCCTTTGCACAGAGCTATCAAAACACACCAGCGAGTAAGTAATAATTTATAAGATAATATTACAACATTTCTTATCCATATAACAAGTATTTTGTATGCGGATTTTGAATTGTGTTATGAAAAGTATTTAATATTATGGTATTGTTATTGCGTCTTACTCCATATAACCTCACTATGTCTCACAAAAAATCAATCATATTCGCATGTGTCTTCGTCGCACTTTTGGGCCAAGCTTTTGGACTCACTGCTTCTGGTGAAGTAAAACTCAATTCTGCAGGCACTAAGCCAACTGTTTCAGGAGAAGTAAAACCAAGCAATCTCAACTCAGCTGAGGATTATGTTCCTCTCTACGAATCAAATACAGACGATGTTCCACTCTATTCTGCGCCAGCCTACGATGTTGATGATACCATGTCACAAGCAACGCAAGTCAAAACAGGTCCAGAGTTTATCTTATTTCTCATTGTAGCAATGCTCTTGTCGATTTTAGCTTACAAAAAATACGCTCCGTTTTTCCAGAAATAAAAACACAGAATCAATTCATCAGTTCTTAATATTTTTCCAATGACTCACCTCGGACTCATCGGTTTGTGAACTATGGGCGAAAATCTCGTCCGTAATATTATTTCCCGCGATGAATCAATCGTTGTCTGGAATCGTTCTCTCGATAAAGTAGAGGCTCTTGTCGCAGAAGTAGGTACTCCTGTTACAAAAGCAAATACTATCGCCGAGCTCGTACAAAAAACCGAATCACCTCGAAGCATTATCCTGCTCGTCCCAGCTGGAAAAGTAACCAACGAAGTAGCGCAGGAACTCTTTGGTATTCTCAGTCCTGGTGATGCTATATGGGATCTGGGAAATGCTCACTGGGATACGACTCTTGCAAATCAGGATGAAGCTCTGAAACATGGGATTCATTGGGTCGGTTGTGGTATATCTGGAGGTTCTGAGTGAGCCCGACTCTGACCAGCTATGATGCCTGGTTGAGATGATGAGACTGTCCGCAGAATGCTCCCACTATTGGAGAAAATCGCAGCAAAAGACTTTAATTGAGGCTCTTGTGTGACCTATGTTGGAAAGGCAGCCGCAGGAAATTTCGTCAAAATGGTACACAACGGTATCGAATACGCTATCATGCAAGGAATCGCTGAAATCTACGATATTCTCCGCTACTGAAATACGCCACAGTCTGAGATACAAACTATATTCAAAGAGCTCAATACTGGTCTACTCAAGAGTTTCCTCCTCGATATCACTGTGGATATTCTCGGAGTGAAAGATATAGATGGCTCGGATTTACTGACAAAAATCAGCGATAAAGCCGGCAGTAAAGGTACTGGAT
>DALYDS010000021.1:0-12368 GCA_031973055.1 bacterium
ACGATATCAGGATGTTGTTCACTAATGTAAGCATGCACTTGTTTTCTCTCATATCCAGTCAGCTCGTAGATGACCTGGTCTATGCCATTCTTTTTAGCGAGCTCGATTTTTCTATCGACGATAGCGAAGAGTCTTTTTTGTTTTTCTGCGAGATAATCATTGATTTCTAGGTGTATGAGGCAGTGAGTCGCGAGTGATTTTTCACACATTTGAATCAAGAGGCTCTGAGTTTCTTCGAGAGTTCGACCATGTGGGCCGATGAGGAGAGGTGAGTCAGGTGAAGTAATCTTGACTGAATAGATATGTCCATCTGCATCCTGTTCTGTTACTTCGAGCCCTGAAAATTCTATTCCGAGTGATTCAAAGAATCCCTGAGCAAGAGCCTGAATGGTGTCGACGTGTGTCATAAAAAAATATTAGTGATGATTATTAGTAGTATGGTGTACGGCGTGCTGATCATGTGCGTGGCCATGTCATTCTCCATGATGAGATGGCGTATGATGGCCATGTCAGCTGTTCTCGAGAAAGACAGAATACCAGAGAGATTCGATAAAAACCTCTATAACGGAATTCATAGCCGACACTATAATTAAAAATGTCAGATATACTAGTCCTATGACTACAAAAACACCTTGTAAAAATATATCTGCCAGTCCGAGAGTAACGAGCCAACTCAGTAAAAAAGGAAGCATGAAAATACCAATAAGGAGGATTATTTCACGTAAATAGACGAGTATGAGAGAGAAGAAGAGTCGAAAAGTCACCCCGATATTCTCAATTGTCATAGTCATGGAGAGTCCGAGTGATTCAAAAACTCATCTATCCTGTATGATGATAAAGAGACGAGCGTATTCGAACAAGAAGCGAGTTATAACGAGAGCAATGAGAAAAATACCAGCCATCAAAAAAATAAGCCACCATTCTTCGCTCAATAGACGATATCCCCAGAAAAATATGTAGAAAATATAGACTGGCTTTGACCAAAAGAGAAATGACTGATATTCTGCGAGTTTTACTGATTTTTTCCATCAAAAAGTAAATGCAGGCATAATTCTGTATTCTCGTTCATTACGATTCATGTATGCACGAATCAGGTATACAAGACCAGCATTAAAAACATTTTTGAGGAGAAAATTAACCAGAAAATAAAATATACCAATACCCACAATACTTCCTATAAATCATAATCTATGATTTCCGAGGAGATTGGTAGCAAATTCTCTTAGCCAGACGAAAAAATCTGATTTTTTGTGCATGACATCGAGCCAGACATATCCTATTTGATATATCAGCGTGACAGAGAGGACGATAGTCTCAATGAGTGACCCAAAAAAATTAAAATGACGTATTTTTTTTGCTGTGCTCGTGAGTTTCCATGCGCTCTCGAGATGTTTATGTAGAGTGGAAGAGTTCATTGTATAGCCATTCGATAAATCCTACTATATCCTTGCCGTCAGCTTCTCGCTTGTAACCTTCCTTAAAATAAGTGTTTGCCACCAGTTCAATCAAGAGCTCTCTACCGGGAGTAAACTCAATCATATCTCGTCAGAGCACACTCGGTTTTATGAGCATGTATTCATAGGGAGATCAGAGCGCATAAACGAGAGATTCTTGCTCAAGAGTCTTATTGATATTTACTTGTATAGCTCTGAGCTTATCTGGTGTGCTGTCATAGAGCCTGTCTGTGAGCTTTTCGAGGAGGCTATCGAGTCGTGCATCACGTACACGAGAGAGATTATATCATTCTCGTACTTGTCCAGAGTGAAAAAAGGGACCTATGTTGTAGTGAAAGACTCCCAGATTCACGCCCGTGAGGATCATGTCATAGGCGAAATTCTGATCCTGAATATTTTTTTGTATATCGCCCATTGAGAGAGATTGTATTTCAGTTGTCACACCGAGGTCCATGAGTTTTGTCGATATTTTCTCACTCATCTCTGCGAGATAGGGTATATCGGACTGGACAACGATTTTGAGCGTCATGGGTTTACCGTTCCGAGAATAGAGTCTCTTTGGGTCAAGTGTTGGATCTATGACGACTGGTTTTGGGATAACTTTTGGTGTGTTTTTTTCTTTCCATTCAGCCTTTATTTTAGCGAGCTCATCAGCAACTGTGTGATGATAAATAGTTATTGTTTCTTCGGCTATTTGCTTATTACCAGAGAAAAATACTACTCGATAAGGATTTTCACCGAGAATGAGATTGTTAAATTCTTTTTTTACACGGTATGAAAATTGTTTTGTTCGAGGATTAAAACCTTTTAGACCGTAATTATTTACTGTAACACGAGTAGTCCCATCGGGAGTTTTGCCAGTAATCTCCATCTCTGATTCAGTCATGAAAAGAGGGGTCATGTTACCAGGACGGTTGATAAACTGGAGTTTTTTGACGAGAACCGGCTGTACAGTTGATTCAGGTTCCGGAGGAGGAGTGGTACCGCCAAAGCTATATCATAGAGAAAACACTGTTTGAAAAAATATACTTTCACCTCCTCATTTTGTTGTATTTGGAACTTCTCAGAAAAATATATTATCTTGAGGGGCAAAGTCAGAGTTTTGTTTATCGAGGGGGCTGAGGACATCCACGAGGAGAGCATTGCGGAGTGTCCTTGGGAGGGATGCTGCATTCAAAAATGCTCCATAAAATACTGGTCGTGTATATTTAGCTACCTCAAATCACTTCTTCTCCAAGGCTTTGTCAGTCAAAATAATGTCAGCATCAATGTGTTTTTGAACGAGAGCCGGGGTTTCACCGAAGCCAAAACGTATCTGATCAAAGTATTGGATGAGTCATTCAGTAGAATAGTATCTATTTCTTCGGAGTAAGAGCGTTTCTTTTCATTCTTCAGAGTTGTAATAGGTATAGGGGCCGCTAAAAGAATATTCTTTTATATTCTTCAGAGCCTCACCTCCTATATCACTTTTTCTGAGAATAGGGAGCATGAGGATATCCACTGTTGTAGCATCTCTTGTTTTGAATTGGAAAACTACATCCCCTTTATCTTCAGTGACTGAGACAACTGCGAGACGTGCCTTGGTACCATCATTTTTACTGTTCTCACGGAGATAATTATACGTAGCGACGATATCCTCTGTGGTTAATGATGTTCCATCATTCCAAAGAGCATTCTTATTCAGTGTACAACGGACAGTAGGGAAATTATCGATGCTACAAGATGCGAGATCACCAACTAGCTTTTTATCATCTACAGAATACCTCAAAAGTCCTCGGAATAAGAATTTGAGGACCGTATCATTTGAATTATTTTCTATTTTAGTATCGACCAGCTCTACATCGAGCGTTGGTGTTTTACCGACGATTCAGACATTAAGTGTACCTCCTGGGAGTGGGTAGTGTTTGGCGTCGTGGTAGAGGTAGAGGAGGCCAATATGAGCTATTATCAGCACACAAAATGCACCTACCAAGTAGAGCAGGTATTTTTTTATCTCAGAATAAATACTCATACGAGGGTATGTTATTTTTATGAAAAGAATGTCACGAGACAGCTACCGATGAATACTATGGAAATAAGAATCGTGCCGATATGGAGAGTCTTGGCTGGGCCACGACGCTCAATAGGAGCTTGGAGTGTGCTAGATACTGCGACATTGAGACCTCCATCACGGACCTGGAGGAGGACGAGAACTATCAGAATAACTGCGGAAGTGAGAGTAATAATTTGCATAATTTTTCTTAGGACCACCGGAGTGTATCAAAAAGTCTTTTTTTTGCAATTTTTTTTGCATTTGGATGGATAATGTGGCAATATTAACAATATGAAGACCAAATACCTTCTCTGATACCTCGCATATACTCTTTATTGCAGTATTTTTGCTATCTCAAATTCCCTGTTAGGGACGACATCATATACGATGGAGTTAAGTGAAATATTTCCGACTCCGAGCCGCCTCACGACTGACAATGGTATCGAAAACATATCCGACTACATCATTGCTATGATACCGCTCGTGACGACGCTCATGGCCATCGGGGCAACTGTTATGGTTGTCCTCGGAGGTTTTCATATGGTTCTCGGATGAGCGAGCTCAGAACAAACAGAAAAATGAAAAGGGATACTCAAGGATGCCATTATTGGCTTACTTATGGGGCTCTTGGCGTACGTTATAATCATGACATTATGAAATATCTTGGGAGTTTAATTATCGCCTCATTGGCGAATTATACCTGGTGAGCTGCTCTAGAAGCGGAGACGGGCTTGCCTGGTCCAAACATTGGGAGCGATGACGATAGTGTTACGAATTTTCTCGAATTTGCTGTCTCTATGCTCCAGGATATCACAGCGATAGCTGCTGTTCTCGGTATCTGTATTGTGGGAATCATGTATATCATGTCTCATGGAGATGAGGAAAAGACTGAATCTGCCAAAAAATACATCATTGCTATATTGATTGGTGTTATTTTGAGCGTCGCAGCATGGGGAATGATAGCCCTCATAGATGCTATTCCTAACAGTCTCCAATTCTAATCTATGAAAAAAATATTAGTCATTTTCTCTGTCCTTTTTCTCACAGCTGTATACGCAGCAGGTGATTTGCAGTGAGCGCTCGTTGAAGGACCAAAAGAGGTAATACCGACGGTCAAAGTAGATACGAGTAATATCAATTACGTGAGTATAGCTCAGGAAATTAAATTTTGGCTTTTTGCTTTCATAGGAATCATTGCAGTAGCCTATATCATTTATATAGGTGCGAAGCTCCTGTGGGCACCGGGAAGTACAGAAGAAATCACAACATCACTCAAATCTCTCCTCTACGTTGTCGTAGGCCTTGCACTGATACCTTTTGCTTTGTTTATAGTTCAATTCATCGTTAATATCCGCATATAATATGAAATACATACTCTCTCTTCTGATTTTTGTCTTTCTTGGACTCGGTTCCTTTCATATAGCCATTGCTGAATGTTCATTTAGTGCAGGAGATATACGCTCTGATTTCAAAAACTGTAACCCAACTGGTCCATGAATCGATCATAAAGCTGATCCAAACTATGCCGTTACCGAATCAGGCTCAGATTTTCGTACCTTTACAGCTCTCATGATTAATCGAATACAGATTATAGCCAGTGTATTAGCTATCGGTATCATTGTCTGGATAGGCTTGATATTGGTTTTACCACTGAGTGCAGAGGCAAAGGAACAATATAAATCCAAGGTTGGTTCCGTTCTCCTTGGCTTTTTTGTTATGCTCGCAGCGAGTATTATCATTACGGGACTTATAAATCTCACCTATGAAGTATTTAAATAAAACATCGTATCCCTTCATTTTTGTTTTATTTTTTTCCATGACTCTCATTATCATGGGGATAGTTCAGGCAACTATAGGCACACTGAGACTTTTTAATCAAACTGAAGAAAAATTTGAATCTCTCGCTCCCAAAAGCACTTATTCTCTCGCTCCAAATGAACAGAGTATTTCATATTTTTCTTCGACGACCAATGGTCAAAAAGAGAAAAATGTCCTCAAATATTTCTCCGATAATCGTGAGGTCATCCAAAATGCTCTCAAAACTATGTCGACCCAGAAAGCGGAAGAAACGGTGAAAAAAATTGAAACAATACGACAGATCACCGAAACTCAGACTCCAGTACAGCAAGATATTCCTATTCCAGAAGATATTCCAGCTCCAATAGAACCAGCAGTATTTACATCACTAGTTAATATTCAGATAACACCAAAAAATACCGCAGCCCCAGCTGGTTACACGAGCATGATTCACACAGTCACCGAATGACCATATTTCCGCGATACGCTCTGGGATTTTCCTGTTATTATTGATACCAAGAGATTGAGTCCAAGAGGACAGGTATACAATGAAACAGTTACTCTCTCTGCTACGATGACATCAATTACCGAAGCATCAAAGGTATTAGTGCATGAATTGGGGCATATGATAGATATTTATTTCCTCAAAAGCAGAAGCGGACATGCTGACCCATCGTATATTTTTTATGATATTTCATGGACAGAGCCTACCGTGATGCGTTCTGATATGTCATGATCATCATTTATATCAGGATATGCTGCTACCAATCAGTACGAAGATTTCGCGGAAGCTTTTGCATTTTATGTTTTTCATAACAGAGATTTTCAGCGAAGAGCTCAGTCTGAGCCAGCACTCAAAGAAAAATACGACTTTCTCCAGCAGTATGTTTTCGGCGATTTATTTCTCGATTCTTCGTATGAGAAAAACACTATACCAAAAACGTTCTGGGATGTCACAAAAATAGTGCTCAAAACAAACCAACTTGATGATATCTTCGTCGGTATTTTCCAGATATTTCGAGGTGTGTAACTATTGATAGATATTGACTATATTCTGAGCACACTCTGTCTTATCACGATCGCACGAATAGAGTCTACCAGGTATGCGTAAATCGATATAGTATTGCCGAGAGACATTTATGAGCTCTCATTTGATGAGCTGAGCGAGGGTAGATATTTGTACGCTTCCATCATAGAGAGTGAGGATAAAGCGAGTATTCTGGCTCGTGAGATGGATTTCCTTTTCTTGATCGTAGAAATCTATCTGTTCTATGGGGCGTTCTGGCATTTCTTTCTTCCACGTAGAGAGGATGAGTCCGAGGAGATACATATCGTCTTGATGTATGGGGGTATTTCTCTGTAGTTGAGGGTCTTGGGCGAGTGTGTGTATGTGGAGACCTTGGACTTCTACGGCTGGTATATCAGTGATGAGTTGACCATTTTCTGTGAGGAGAAATATCTCTTCACCAATGTAGGCTCTATAGAGAGGAGGAAAAGAAGAAACTTTGATATGGATGCCATCAGGGAAGAGGAGTGTCTTTTCGACAGACTGAATATGGCGAATACTCTGAGAGAGGTTTTTAAATATTTCTTTTGTTGAGAGTGTGAGGATATTTCGCCCAGCGAAGTCACGAAGTATTGAATTGATACCAACTCTATCAAAAACTGGCTCTGGATCGAGCTCGAGCTCTATACGGTCAGGCTTCAGAGAAAACATAGGTGTTGTATTCATCACAACAACAAAAACAACTAAGAGCCCACCGATAAAAATCCAGCCTACTGTCCGCAGATAATTTTTTATCCAGGCAAGAGCAGAACGTATATGATCAATGGTAGGTGTTGTATTTTTGCGAACTTTTGTAAACGCAGCAGTACTCCTGTCCACGACTCGTGGCGATATTTTCCAGAGAGGATCCTTTTCGTTGGTAGGTATTTTTTTCTTCCAGAGACGCATAGACTATATTTTTTTGGTTCGAGAAAACATGATAAAGAGACTGATGAGTATAAAAAATGCTGTCCCAAAAAATGTGCGTATTCCTGTTGAGAGGAGGAAGCCTCCAATGAGAGGGCCGACAATCATAGTGATAGAGCCGATAGATCCGAGGATACCATTGACCCCACCAGCTTCTTTTTTATCAGTATGAGCGATAATCTCAGTGGTATAAAATGCTCCAATGAGGGATGAGAGAGGAGATATACCGAGCCAGAGAATGGCAAATACTGTCCAGTTGTGTACCAGACCCATTAAGATGAAAACAACTATTCCTACTATATGGAGACTGATAATACTCGCATAGGCTGTGAATTTCTTTGTCCAAAAATGAGAGAAGAGATATCCCTGATTAAAAGCAATAAGAACTCATTGAACAGCCAGATAATACCCGATATCTTCACCTGGAACGCCGAAATACTGGCTGATAGCGAGCGTCATCACCGCTTGAAAAAGAAAAATACCAGTATTGAGAATCAAATATGACCAGAGATATCGAGCGATAGGCTTCATGCTAAAATATCTGATAAATGGCGCTGCGAGATTCAGTGAAATCTTCACTGTTTTATCGGGAGTGTGTGTTTCTCTGTATTGGATGGCAATAGCAATAACTTCTAGAGCAGAAAAAACAGCTCCAAATATAAATATTGTCTCAATATTTGCGAGTTTCATAAAGACTGTTCCGAGCAGTGGTCCTATGATAAAACCAATACCAAAGATAGCTCCGAGAAGTCCGAAATTTTTATTGCGCTCTTCAGGAGTTTTTGAGATGTCGGCGAGCACAGCCTGTATGATACTGATATTTCCTCCAGTAAGACCATTGACGATACGAGAAATCATATACCACCAATAGTTCTGAGTCACGAGGAGGAGGAGATAAGAGAGACAAGTCCCAATGACACAGATGATGAGCGGATATTTCCTGCCATATTTATCAGAGAGTCTTCCAAGGATAGGAGCACTAAAGAAAGCACAGAGTGAATAAATCGCTATACCGAGACTAATCATTGTACCAGGTGTCATAGTCATCGTATACCCAAGTATATTTCCCGTCCAATCAGAGAGATGATAAAATGTACGCATGGCGTCAAAAGCGGGTATCATAATACCGATACTGATGACATCGAGGATGAGAACACCAAAAATTATTAATCGAGAACTTTTCATATGCTCGTCATGATATAAAAAAGGCCCGAGAAGGCAAAAAAGTTTATCCAAAAATGAGAGTAAATTTATGTCTTTTGACGAAGGGCGACGTAGGTATCCAGAAAGGCTTCCTTTTCTTCTTTTAGTTCTGGTTTTAAGAAAAAATCCTCTATAACGATTTCCTTATCTCATTTTTGTCTCATGTCAGCAGTAATTACTCTGTTGGTGGATGCCTTATGTGGAAAATCTTGCGACAGTAGTATGGCTTTGCCATCCACAAGTTTTGGCTGTTCATTGATGAGTATCCAGTTATTGCCATGAGGATGCATATGTAGGACTCATTTGTTATGGACGTGAGATAATATTTGTGCCATTTTTATGGCAACCTCTTTGGAAATATTTTCTGGCATCCGAATTCAACCCATGAAAACCTCAACTATTACGAAGAATATATAACCACCGTTTTGGTTGACAATACTGATAAAACCCAAGGCATTTTCTATAATGATTCATCTTCTACTTGCTTCTTCTGCGTAGGGTATATATGCATGCGGTAAAAAGTTGGGCATATGCTGTATGGGAAGGTTTTTTCTTCCAAATTTTGAAAAAGCATTACGAGTCATATCAAACCTTAGCGCACAGTGCACATGACGAGAAGTTTTAAAATTATATATTCCAACATTAGTGTTGGTATCTTGCCATCAGTCTACATCTTCTAGTCAGAGGCCATTTTTTACATGCATCTCTGCTATTCTTAGGCCTTTTAGTTGTTCAGGACTAGAAAGCGTAACTCTTTTGAGAATAGATTGCATATGTGCAGGAACGGGAGCATCTTTCTTACAGACAGTAAAATTACTTCAGAAAACTGAACTTCATTCAGGAGAAAAGTCGAGAGTATGAGTCATTTGACTCATTTTACTTATATTGTAATATAATCAATATTACAGAGTCTTAACGACATTTTTTAAGAGAATTTCACGATCAGCGGGGAATTTCATATTTTCGAGGAGAGCCACCACTGAAGCGAAAATCTGGTACTGTCCACCTTCATACACGAAACTATTTCCTGTGAATTTCATAGGGTCAAATTGTGAAAACATCCCTTTAAATGGGGTGTTTTTTGGGACGACAGGGATGATACCAGCGAGGATACAAGCCGTGATACGGGCTGGACTTGTATGACTATCAGAAACGAGAAAATCACATCCTTCGAGAAATTCTTCATCAAAATCAGATACGCTCTTAATGAGAGAACTTTTGCTTGCTGTTTTGCCAGTGATAAAGACTGCTACTCCGAGATCCGCGAGGCCTTGGATAACGAAATCCCGAGTTTTGCTATCGTGGAGATCAATACAGGAAACATAGCGTGTGGTCTTCGGGAGTTTATATTTCCCGAGGAGCTCTTTTTTTGCGTTGTTTTTGCGAGCAATGACACGTTCATTGCGATCAGCGGAATAATTGTTGGATGGCATATAGGTACATCCTAACATGTATTTTTTCTTGATGCAAAATATTGAAGGGGTCTAAATGCTTGACAGAAGGACTGTTTGAGCCCATTTTTAGACTATTTCTACTCCTTAAACCCTTTCTGCCGTATTTCACCTGCGAGTTCTGCACCACCACGACGGGTAATAATTCCCTTATCCATCACAACGACTTGATCGACATGGAAGCTCTCAAGTATTTCAAAGTAATGAGTAATGATAATGATACTTGTCTCTGGGCCACTACATTCAGCCAGCATCTTGGCAACGAGCTTAAATGCATCGAGATCGAGACCAGAGTCTATTTCATCGAGGATAATATACGTCGGTTTCAGGAGTTTGAGTTGGAGTACTTCAAGTTTGCGTTTTTCACCACCAGAAAATCCGACATTGAGATCACGTTCCATAAACGATTCAGGGATGTCACAACTCGCGAGAATAGGCTTCAAGAAGCGAGAAAAGAGCATCGGGGAGAGAGCATTTGTCCCAGGTGCGATGCGTGGGAGGTGGAGATTGTAGATAGTTCTCAGATATTCACTGACTTTGATGCCTTTTATCTCTGTCACATTCTGAAATGAGAGAAAAATCCCCTTCAGAGAGCGCTCTTCTGGAGGCATGGTGAGGAGATCTTCGCCATCGAGAGTAATAGTTCATTCTGTGACGTCATAGGCAGGATTTCCCATGATGATGCTGGCAAGCGAAGACTTCCCAGAACCATTTTTCCCGAGAATACAGGTGTTTTTTCCTTTCTCGAAAGTGACATCAATACCGTGAAGTATCTCAGTATCAGCGACTTTTGCATGGAGATTTTTGATTTCGATCATACTAACCAATAACTGCCTTAAGTGCTATCTTCGTCCATTCTTCCCAGATAGTATCAGGATTTTTCATCATTTCATGGAGCTCATCTGGCGTATAAAAACCTTCATTGACCACTTCTTCACTTCCTGTTGCGGTGAGAGAATCAGTCGTGATGACGTAGAGGACTCCGATATGGACTTTACTAACCTCATCCTTTTCACTATTGATATAGCCGATTGGGTCGACCGAGAGGATTTTTCCGTGGAGTGTGATTTCTTCTTCGAGTTCACGAATGAGAGAATCCGCGAGGATATCACCTGTTTCATCTTCTTTTTCGATATGACCACCGATACCACACGCCCATTTACCAGCGAGACGAGTCTCGTGGGCTTCTGTACGTTTATCTCCACGCTGATAGGCAAATATTTTCCCTTCAGTGTTTTTGATTATCGCATACGAAATAGGCTGTTTCATGGTGAAATCCATCTCAGCATCACCTCGGCGAGTGTAGGTATAGTTTTCGAGAATTACCTTGCGGAGATCGTTCTCTGCATGGGGAATAAAACCTTCTGGATGGACTCCAGTAGGGAAGAGTACAGCATTTGGTACTGTCACGATCATGATGTCGAATTTGTTCATAAATATTTTATAAGGAATCTAAAATTTTCTTTTTCTCAGAAGAAAACTCTTTGCTTGTAATAAGTTTTTTCTCATACATTTCTGAGAGTTTTTCTAATTTATGGTAACGATCATTTTTTTCTAATTTTATAACGACCGTATTTGAAATACTATCATGCCAACCGTTTTCAGAAAAAGCGAATGATAAGGCATCAAATGGTATAAAACGGCTCAATGTTCTTCAAATAATTTGTAAGAATGTTGCCCTATCTCATTGTTTTGAAATAGTCTGAGTATGGGTGATGTATTTCCCAATTGTTTTTCAGTTAATATTCTCCAAGATTAAGTAGTAAAGAATATAAGTGATTAAATACAGAACTGTAAAATAATTATCTGATTTATCCGAGTCTAGAAAGTTATCTACACGAGTCTCATCAAAAAATGCATAAAGATAGAATCATCATACAAAACATAGAGTAAAGTATGCAACTATTATAAAGATGCTATCAAGAAAATAATTTGATAGCCTTAGGGATTTGGAAGCAATTTGAAATGTGGAAATATTTTGTTTCATATAAGTATAATATATTTTTCTTTAATAAGACAAACTAAAACTCCATATCCTGATCTATAGGGAAGCCCTGTTTGTGTAGCATTTTTCTGAGGTATTTCCCTTCGAGTTCTGCACCGATAAACTGCATATGGTAGTGTTTGATGCTCTTGGTTACCGTTCCGTGGGTCTCTCGGCAAAACGAAAAGTAAGTTTTTTCTCAGAAAAATTTCTTCACTTCAGTGTGGACTTGTTTGAGTTCTGCGACTTCTTCTTCAGTGAATTCTACGAAAAACTCTTTGTGAGCTCGTGGTACAGCCATGATATGCTGGTCATTACCAGTGTAGGGGTATTTATTGTAGATTATCATCCAGTATTTTCCTTCCCAGATAATCATATCTTGATGTTCTTCTGCAAAGCAAAAAGGGCATTCGTGAGCTTCGAGGAGTTCTCGATTACCGAGAAAATTGTGATAGTCTTGTCGTGTGCCGAGTTG
>DALYDS010000022.1:0-12159 GCA_031973055.1 bacterium
GACCCATGAGACTGAGGAGAGACGCATTTTCAAATTTGTTAACGCTCTTACTACTCGATGCGAGTTTGAACATCTGTGTTTTCTCACGAGCAGCTTCGAGGGTTGGGAATACTTGAATAATCTGTCCACCTTCTGGTACTTCATCGAGACCAGTAATCTGTACTGGCATGCTTGATGTCGCCTCAGAAATAGTCTTACCTTTCGCATCTTTCATAGTACGAATCTTACCACAAGCGCTTCCGCAGAAGACAGCATCACCACGATTAAATACTCCAGCATTCACGAGGATATTGGCAATAACTCACTGTCCTGGGTCGAGATGTGATTCGATAACGGTGCCGACGCCTGGACGAGTTGGATGTGCTTTGAGTTGCTTCATGTCAGTGACGAGGAGGACCATGTCGAGGAGCTTATCGATACCATCTCCTGTCTTCGCAGAACATGGAACACAGATAGTGTCACCACCCCAATCTTCTGGAACGAGCTCATGCTCAGAGAGAGCACGTTTTACCATCTCTGGATCAGCGCCAGGCTTATCCATCTTGTTGATGGCGACGACGACAGGAACACCAGCTTCTTTCGCGAAACGTGATTTCACGACCATTACGATTGATTTGATAGGCTCCAATTTTCTGAGTAATACCTCCGGCTTCACCAGCAGCAACGGTCGTTTTACGGATAGAATCGAGAATCGATGTTTTACCGTGATCGACATGCCCCATCACTGAGATGATTGGTGGACGAGCGATTTTCTCAGACTGTTCATCTGTCGCGAGTATAGCTTCGATATTCCCATCCATGAGATCGGAGAGATTTGAGTCGGTCGATTGAGCTTTTTTTACAGTGATATTGAATCCCTCAGCGATGAGAAAACAAGTATCAAAATCTATCTGGGAATTGATATTTACCACGATACCGTTTTTCATGAGCTCTCCGATGATACGAGCGAGAGGTATACCGATTTTGTCAGAAAATTCTTTGACGGTAAGAAAATCTCCGATTTCTACTTCTTGTCCAGAACGATCAACGAGTGTTTGTTTGATATCATCGATATTTTTCTCTTGTTTCTCCCCACCTATACTCTTCTGACGTCGGAATGTATCGAGATCCTCAGGCTTTGGAGACTGGAGAAATCCGAGTTTATGTTTTGCGCCTCGTCGTGATGGTTTGAAGTTTTTCTTTGGAGCATCTGGTTTACGAAAATTACCTTTCGCAGGAGCACCGGGACGTCATCCAGCACCTCCACCTCCTCCAAAAGCAGGACGAGAGCCTGGTTGTCCAGGACGAGATGAGAAAGCAGGCCGATTGAGTCATGGTGTCGAACTCGATGGACGATTCTGAGAGGGGCTATTTGGAAGAGTAGTACGTGCAGTATGTGTATGAAACACGACAGATGGGCGACTCGTAAATTTGTTTCAGAGATGGAGCTGTCCACTTTCAGGAAGTTTTGCAACACGAGAAACATAGGCAGGAGCCTCTTCTTTTGGTGATTCTGGAATTACTTCTGGAGCAGGTGCAGAATTTTCAACGACAGATACATGCTCTTCAGAAGAAGAAACTGGTTGTACAACCTTTTTTGCAACGATTTTGATTTTCTTTTTCTCAGGTCCAGATCCAGACTGGGCTGCATTTTTACCAAGAGAAGCATAATAATCATCACCAGACGTGGGACTCACCATAATTTGAGATACCTAAAAAATATACGACATCGTATAAAAAACAAAGGAAAAGTCAAAAGCGTTTTCCTTTTCCTAAATTGGTAATTTCATATTTTCGTCGTCGGTTTCTCAGAGAATTTTTTTGTAACTATCATGATCCTCCGTTTCGATACCCTGAACGAACACATGTTTATACGATTGTTTTTCTTCTGTACGACGTATCACGTAACCACCGACAGCCACCAAAATTGCTCCAACATACGTGAACACCATGCCCGAAAGTTGAGTCGTGAGATGGATATCACCATTGAGCGATCTCGCCGCTCCTGTGAGCGTCACACTCACTATAGCTGTCATGAGAAATATCACACCTCCTATACGGAAATAGAGATACTTCGGATCGAGAGAGACGCCCCAAGATTTCTTGATTTTCTCGGTATAGTCGTATGAAAAAAGAACCACCAAAGCCAAAATCATCATGAGAGATGTCCACCAACCAATACCTCCACACAAGAGCGAAAATGCCCCAAGAGAATCAGTTGTTCCTATCTCCACCCAAGGGAAGAAAAGACCAAGAAAAACACACACCATACCAGCAAGAACAATCTTGATACCCCAAGATGATCGGATAAAAAATATCCAGATTGCCTCGAGAATTCGAATAGGAAAAAAGTGATGAATTCCACGACGCGTACGAAAAGGTTTGTAGGGAGACATAGTTGTGCGACTTTATACTGATAAGCTCCCAAGAGTAAAGAATAATACATTGACTACGAAAAAGTTTCAGCGTATACTTATAGTGTGTCAAATCGCAGGCCAAATACACTGATAATCGTACTCATCGTCCTCGTGGGTATGATACGTCTAGCGTTCGAGAGTATCTACAAAGGTATATACTCTTTTTTTACGACGCCTCTATCTCTCGCCCCTTCTCGACTCCTCCGTATCTGGCACTGGGTAGCAGTCGAGGGTCCAAAAAAATTCTGGAAATCACCAAAAGCAGTTGATGTTGGGAGAAGTATTTCCACGCTCATACAGGCTCTATTTTATCCAAAAAAATAACATGAGAAATGTGTCACGCACATCTGGGTTTACGCTTGTAGAAGTACTGGTCTCAGTAGCACTCTCAGGCATGGTATTGACGACAGCATATGCTGCATTTCAAGGGATTATGAGGAGCCAAGCAAAGCTATCAGGAACCATAGATATACAGAGAAATCTCTTTTACCTGAACGAAAAACTCGCTGCACTGATACACAGTGGAGGAACAGTTGATTATGAAGAATACTACAATCGACGTGTCCTGGGTTTCGCGAGAAAAGCAGATGCGAGTGGAATATATGGTTTTGAAATTCCATCGAATTTCTGAAATGGTGATAACGCCGCATGACGCCCTGATATATACTTCTGTGGCAAAGACGCAACAACCGATAGCGAAGCCTGTCTCAATGGACCAGCCGCATCAAAAAATAATCCTCTCAGTACGACTTGGAATGATACCATAACTGGTCAACAATGATACGGACAGTACAAGGAACTCTGACTCAATCATGGGAGTAGTGCAGGATTTCCTGTCCCTATGAAGCTCCCTCCTATATTTCCAACCGCGACATTTCCAGGCAGCAATCCTGAGCTCACTAATCGTGGCCTCTCTGATCTCTACATGATCAAGAAACTCCCCGATGGGAGCTATGAAAGGACATTTTTCCGACAAATATTTGTCTCCGATGCAGGAAAAGCATGTGACATGAGTACACCAGCGACACCAAAAAACTGTCTCTGAAAACTACAGATGGCACGACTCGTCAGTTGTGATACGCTCAAAGGACTCACAGCAGGAGCTGATGGTACGATAGATGCTTGGGTTCCTCATCCAGACTTTGGTGGGAAAAGTCCAAATCCGTGTGTGGACATAACCACCGTCGATAAAATAAAAACCGCTGCAACGAATCTCGAATGGGTCGATATTAGTTCTCCTGATATGAGTATAAAAAAGGCATATTTTCTGCCTCTCCCCCTCAAAATACCATGACTCATGTCCTGAGGCGGAGAAGACGCACAATCCCCTATGATTCGCATAAGACTGGAGGTGGGACTTTCTAATACACGTGGAAGTAAAGCATTTATACTGTGAACTGATGCGGATACACGTATACTCCTCACTACTTTTGACCTCTCTGACAAATAATATGATGATATCTCACACACATCATCGAAAAGAAAATGGCTCCGCACTCGTGGTGACTATTATGATTACGAGCGTCATACTCATACTCGCTATAGTACTTCTCCAGCGTATCATCCCTTATTCGAGACAGATACGCAGTATGCAAGATTCTATGCAGGCGTATTATACAGCGAGGAGTGAAGCCGAAAGAGGAAAGTACGAATTCAAAAAAGAATGATCAGTCTGACCGAAATATCGCGAAAATTATGAACCTGCAGGGATAAATACTCGCATAGAGCCTGTGGGTGGTTCTCTCGCTCTAGGACTTCCTGATTTACAAACCACAGGGGCAACCAAAAAACTCTGAGATGTGGTCATAGTTTCAAAAGATGTACAACTCCCAATCCAACTCAGACTCTACAAAGAAGATACTGCACTACGAGCGTTTGGGACTAGCAGATCAGATCCCACGAAACATATATTGAATGGCGTAGGTGGAGGGGTGACATTTGATGTTGGCGGTATAGAGATGAATAACCCCATAAAATTTAACCCAAAAATAAGCAGCATCAATACAGATATAGCCATTGAATTCACGAGTAGCTTCACGGAGTTCCCGTCATTTTTTGGCGAAGGAACTATAGCAGGAGGTACGCTCGAACTCATGGAAATCATAGGAAACAGCGGTGTAACGTTACAGTACATATTCCAACAACTCATTGAAGATGGTGATGATTGTGATAGCATGTACTGTTATTTGAATTTGAAACTCCCATCAGGAAGTACGGAATCATTTATTGATTTTACACTCAATACAAACTATGAAATCCCCGATCTCAATGCTATACTCGTCGCTGACGGGATATCAGGTAATGGACTCTATCATAGTCGAATTATCGAGCTCTTGCCAGTCACACAGAGCATATAAAAAGAGTTTATACAGAAAAGAAAAAACCTCCCGACATGCGGGAGGTTTTTTAGATATAAAAGAAATACTATTTCTTCATGCCTTTTGGCTGGTAGAGATTACGACCGACACGTTCAAATATTTTTTTATTCTGGAGATTCATGTAGATAGTATTTGATTTGACGATACGAGTCTTGAGAACTTCTGCTGTGATATCATCAGAACTCATAGGTTTCTTGAGTTGATTGAAGATTTCGAGGATGACATCCTGAACAGTACCAGAAGTGTAGCCCCATGCCTTGAGAGCATATATACCACGACCAATGAGGACGAATTCTCCATTACGGATAAGCTCGTTGTGAACAGTGTTTACTTTTACCTTTGTGTTAAAATGACCTGAGATAGAGTTCGCGAGTTCGAGGAAGTGAAGAGGCTTATTTGTCTTTTTGAAGATGTAGATAGCCTTATCTTTAAGAGTTTTTGGATTGAGAATATGCCAGCTCGCGAGACCAATCATGATTTTCTCACCTTTGACGACATCGAGAAATACATCCATAACTGCATCAACGAGTTTTTCATTGAGGAAAGAGAACTGAGGCTTGTGAGCTTCGAGGATTTTCTCGTAGAGACCGCTCTGTTCCATGACATCACGACGTTTCTTGAGGATTTTAACAGCCTCAGAGTGAACTGATTCGATAGATTTACGAGTGATTTGTGGTTCGTGAAAATACGTAACAGTGTTGAGTCGTGGTTTACTCTTCTGCATATCAAAGTCAGCCTGGAGAATGACCTCCATCATACCTTTGTTGATAGTACCACCCATGCCGAGCTCTTTGATAAGTGCAGAAACGAGAGCATCTCGTGACATGATACCACTGTGTTCGTGGAGGAGTCGTGCTGCCAATGCTTGGACGTCAGCAAGGACAGTTGATTTGATCATGCTACCAATACTCTTCACGCCTTTGTCTTCGATTTGTCGTACTCTCTCTCGTGTTATTCCGTAATTGTCGCCTATTTCTTGAAGTGTTTCCTTGTGACCATAGAGCCCGATTCGGTGAGTGATTACATACGATTCTTTATCACTGAGCTGTGAGAGGAGACCCTCAAACGCTGATTGAATATTTGAAGCAGTTATAGCAACCATAAAATGGAAAAAAGAAATAAATCTCTCCTACCTGTATACGAATTTTTGTACGGAAGTCAAAGGAAAATCTCTATATCACTTTCGGCAAAAATAGATACTCCCACTTTTCTTGATTTTGGAGAGCGTCTTGGGCAGAAGCCTCTTGGGCAAGTTTCTTATTTGTCCCCATACCTGTGCCAATCGTCACTCATGATATAGATGCTGAAATTGTGAAGGTTTTAGCGTGGTCTTTTCCTTGTTCATCGATGACAGTATAGATGGGTGTTACGTTGAGATGTTGTTGGACTATTTCTTGGAGTTTTGATTTTGGATCTTTAGTTTCTGGACGAATCTTGTCAGAAGTAAAAATAATATTTTTGACAACTTCAAACACCGCATCAAAACCTTGGTCGATATAGAGAGCTCCGAGGAGAGCCTCGAGCATATCGGCGAGAATATTTGGATTTTTAGTACCACCCGCATTGCGTTCTCCGAGCGACATGAGGAGTATCCTATCGAGATTATATTGGAGGGCGATTTCAGCGAGGTGTGTGCCACGGACATAGGTACTTCGAAGGTCGGTCATCCAGCCTTCATCTTTCTCAGGATATTTCTCAAAAATAAGATGGGTCATAGAGAGTTCGAGAGCAGCATCTCAGAGAAATTCGAGACGCTCGTTATGAGCAGTTATACCTTCTGGTGATTCGTTGAGAAACGAACGGTGGATACAGGCAGTCTGATAGAGAGATATATCTCTCGGTATGATACCGAGCTTACTGAGAACATCTGGAATTTGAGCGAATATATCGTCCATGAGGCCTAAATCGTATGAAAAAAAGAATAGGTAGTGAGAGGTTCGCGCTGAGCCCAGCTGGCGATAACAGCGTCTCGGCGATTAAACAATGTATTGAGTATACCATTGATGAGATTTTTACCAGCATCATCAGAATAACGTTTTGCGAGCTCTATAGCCTCATTCATAGAAACACGCGGTGGCACATCATCTGGGCAGAGAATAATCATCTCTGCGACACAGATCATGAGTATGATAGCATTTATGATAGGAAGCGTTTTGATATCGTATTTTGGAGCACATTCATAAATCACCGAGAGGATTTTCCCTTCTTGAGTGAGTATGATATTTTCTAATTTGGCGACATATGAATCGTCGATTCGTTCGATTTCTTCGAAAAAAGGAGCATCTTTGCTCGCTGACACACCCGATATACTATGAGTATAGAGGGATTGGAGGAGAAATCGACGAGTACGAGAGCGAGAAAGGGTCATAATTGTGAGTCAAAAGTGCACAGATATGCACTAGCTTCTATGCACTAACTTACCGGCTCCAACTATTTAGCACGAATAACTTTTTTTGGTTTCTTCGTTGCTTTTGGTTTGATAACGGTGAAAGGTTTGTGTGTGACACCAATAATAGCACCGCTTTCATCACGGAGAAATGGAGTTCTTTCGAGGAGTTTCTTACCAGCACGGATTTCCCATGCAGAGGTGCGGATACGTGTCTTTGACTTTGACTTTTTCTTTTTTGGTGAGAATGTCATAAATAAAAATTAGGAGTTACAGAGAATTATTCACCGAGAGTAAATGGGAGCAATGCCATAACGCGAGCTTTTTTGATAGCTGAAGCGAGCATTTTCTGGAACTTGAGACTCACACCAGTATAGTAACGAGGAGTTATTTTACCATAGCGAGAGAGGTACTTTTTGAGAGTAGCGACATCTTTGTAGTCGATATGTTTTACGCCAGTCGATTTGAATGGGCAAACAGTTTTGAGTTTTTTCTTAGTCATAAGAGGATAATAAAATTAAAATACATTTTCTTCATCCATTTCCACACCGAGAATATCAGCATGTTCTGGAGCAGATTCTGTATCAACATGAGACTCATCGTAACCAGGAGCATCTTCTCTTTTTGAGAGGAAGATGAGATTCATGACGACGATCTCTGTACGATAGAGGCGAGAGCCGTCTTCGTTTTCTTTGGTTCGAGTCTTGAGACGTCCTTCGACGTAGACGAGTTTTCCTTTTCGGAGGAACTGTTCACAGCGATCCGCGAGCGGACCCCATGCGATACAGTTACTAAATTCCGCTTCACTCTGTACTCCACCGTTGCGGTCTTTGTAAACACGATTAGTAGCAACAACGAACATGGCACTTTTGGCACCTGCAACAGTGGTACGTACGAGAGGGTCTTTGGCGATATTGCCGATGAGGATTACTTTGTTAACAGTTCTCATAAATAAACAAAAGACTAATGAGGAAGTGTAGTCAGCAAGTGTCTCCAGAGACCTTTCTTGATAGAGAAAGCCTCATCGAGACCAAGTATTTTCCGCGGTTCGCTGGTAGAGAGTGTGTAGATGAGGTAATAACCCTGTTTAGAGGAGTTAATTTTGTACGCCATATCGCGTACGCCCCATACTACTTCATTCTCAACTGCGAGACCGTGAACATCGAGCTCAGAGCGTAAATCTGCTATGAGCGCCTCGAGAGCTTTTGCTTCGAGTTTCGGATCGATGATCATCATGAGTTCGTATTTTTTCATGAAAAACGATAACGAGTAAGTAAATAAAGTGGCTGCATTATACAAATAATATTGACATTGCAAGTCCTAAAGTCAAGCAAAGAAAAACCTAACAATAAAGACATGATATTTGAAGTGAAATTATAAAAGATTTACCAGGAGAATACGTTATTGACATAATAATAAATTATATATAATAACAGTATTGAACTTTTACAAATAGAATATGACAAAAGCAGCCGCGGCACATCTGGTCAATAGAATAGATACATTGAAAGATGAACAATCATTGGATGCACAAACAACCAGTACTCTGCAATGTCTCGGCAACCGAGCACGACTTGCGCTGAATCATTCGATAAAAATGACTCCTAAATCTCATCACGCACAGCAATTAAACACTTTTAGTAGGATACTATCTCCCGATGTAAGAAATCCTGATAAAGATTATACCCATCCATCCCATAGACTCGCGAGAGCTTTGAGAGATGATTTAGAAGCAATAAAAGAATGAAAATCTCCTGCATTGGAAGTAATAATCCGTGAATCTGTAATGGATGCTGTTATAAATTTATTACAAACAGACCATGGTGCGTCACTGCATTTAACAGATTATTTACAAAAAAATAGGGATGTTTTGATTAAACTCTTGAAAGACGATGTACTCCGCTCATTGTTTGTAGATGGTTATACGGATTTAAAACCTTTTAGCGTGGGAGAAAAAAAATATTATCTGGCGAATAAGAGGGATTGGAATAAGAGTGATAATGAGGTGAAGTCTGTTATTATAGATGGCGATAAAATAACTTCTGACAGACCAAATATGGAAATCATAAGTGCAGATAGGATATGGATGTTTTGTGAAAAAAGAGAACCTGGAACGTCCTTTAAGATGGTGTCATGGGACAAAGAACATAAGACGCTGTCTCTCCGTAATCCTGAAGCCTTGGGAGAAAATGGAGAGCAAGTAGAAAACCTGCAGATAGACGAAATAGAAGACGTACAATGGTATGCTCCAAGCATGCCAGAAAATTCTCCTGAGAGTCTCCGTAAAGGAGGATTTCTCGGAGTACATGGACGTAATAGTAATCATTCAGAAAGCGAATGGGACACTGTAAAAAAAACTGTTTTTATACCTTGAACCTCACAGCCATCAGAAATTTTAGACGGCAAATTCATCGATAGACCTTCTCTAGGAAAAAATGCTTTATATGAGACTGAAAAGGGTACTCTTTGGATTGGTCTTACGACAGGGATGTCAAATAGGCTCATCGGAATACAGGCACAGAGTGGTGGCATAAATATCAAAGATGAAACTTCATTTATTGGTCGACCAATGGTAAAAAGGAGATGGAGGGGTGATTGGAAACTCTACTATCCAGGAGATTGGATTAGCACAGCAACAGGCGATCTTATAAAACTGGATGGATTGTGACAGGTATAATTCTTGGAATTTGAGAGATTATTCTTTTATCTTTCATCTTTTTGTATAAAATAGCCTCATCCTCCCCAGAGGTGCATCTCGTCGGTTTTTTTTCCTTATAAACTATTTTCTATTGAGGAGCCGCTCGCATGCTTTACAGTATAGGGCACAGCACTTCGAGCATAGGAGGCATTCCCTCTTATGCATTTGATCTCATTGGAAAATTTCCACGATAACCCTGGGGGGAGATCTTCCTTGAATGGAAGATCGAGTAATACGAAATCATCTATGAACAGTCGCAAATCCTCCATTGATGCTCGAAAAATCCAAATTCTCTGACTCATCGTCCGAGAGTATATCAAGAGTGGCTACGCTACAGGAAGTAAATCACTCGTCCGTGACGAAGCTATGGATATATCTCCCGCGACAATTCGCAATGACATGAAACAACTCGAAGAAATGTGACTCGTCTATCAGCCCTACAATTCAGCAGGACGCATGCCGACCACCCGTGGTATTCGTATGTATGTGGACTATCTCATCGAGGTCGCCCCTCAACGCTACCTCGGTACACCAATTCTCACCGAAGAAAATGCTCTCGAATTCCACGATGACCGTCTCTATGATCTCGTCTCTGAAATAGCCAATGCGACACATGACCTGGCATTTTGTTCTTCACCAGATTCTGGGATTTATTGTATTGCTGGACTCTCACATTTTCTCCGCAAGCACAGCGAAACCCTCGGAGAACAAGTGTTCTCTATATTAGACACAGTAGAAAATCGTACTCTCTTCACGCGTACTATCAGCAACCTCGCGCAACTAGGACGTATCACAGTCTGTATCGGTGAAGAAAATATCCTCCCCGAACTCGAGAGCTGCTCACTCATGGTCGCAGATATAACGCTCGCTGGTCATCGCTGCCATCTCTGACTCCTCGGATCCAAGCGAACAGATTATGGTTTTAATCTGAGTGTTTTGAGGACGATGGGGGTTTAAAATCAACTATGCCCGAAAATATTATCATCGTTGATAAAAACGATAACATCATCTGACATACGTTTCGTCATGAAAGAAATTCTAATGATATATATAGAGTATCGGCTCTCTGGATACATAATTCTGCATGAGATATTCTCCTGGCACAGCGACATAAAAATAAAGAAAGTAATCCAGGGAAATGGTCCACGGCTGCTGCTGGAACCAATGCCGAAGGTGAAACCTATGAATCCAATATCTACAAAGAAGCTGAAGAAGAAATAGGACTCACGGGGGTAGTTTTTGAAGAACGCATGAAGATCGATAGAACCGATGGAGAATTTCCGTATTTCTGTCAGTGGTATAGCTGCACACTCGATCGCGATTTGAGTGATTTCCGTATCCAAGAGGAAGAAGTCCAAGATCTCAAATGGTGGCCACGAGAAGAACTCAGAAAAGCTATCCGAGAAACACCAGAGCTGTTTACAAAAAATATGCCAAAATACTTTGAAATGTTTGAGAATAGTTAACTATGAAAATAGTATTCCGTATTTTCCGAATGATAGTTATGATTCTCGTCATAGGCTCTCTCTATTATTACAGAGAACCGCTGATAAATTTCGGGAAGCAACAATTCAATCTCCTCAAGCCATGTTCATTTCCTATCACGTATTCGATAGGGGATTTTGATGAGAGATTTAATATCAATAAAACCAAATTTCTGAGCGATATTAACAGAGCTGAGAAAATCTGGGAAACCGAAGCTAAAAAAGAACTCTTCCAATACGTAGAAACTGGAGGCACTCTCACCGTCAATCTCACCTATGATGAAAGACAGGCTACCACGGATAAGCTGAGAGAAATAGGTATAGTCATCAGTAATAATAAGGAATCATATAACACTCTCGAGACAAAATATAACGCCTTAACCATTGCCTACGAACAACAAAATAAGAAGTTTGAGAGAGATGCTCAGTATCTAGAGAGAATAAAAAACGAATATGAAAAAGAAGTAACGCACTGGAATAACCAATGAGGTGCTCCAAAAGATGAATATGAGAAACTCCAAGAAAAAAGGGCACAAGTGAACACTCTCGTCGCTACTCTCAATAAATCATGAGAGACTCTCAACAATCAAGCAGATATGATCAACTCTCTCGCCGTGGCTATCAATCAACTCATCTCAGAACTCAATCTCAACGTCAAAAAATATAATACAACAAGCGGGGAAAATGGAGAAGAATTTGATGAAGGTGAATACGTCAGAGATACCTCAGGAGAGAGAATCAATATCTATCAATTTAGCAATGATACGAAGCTCATCCGTGTACTCACTCATGAATTCGGGCATGCCCTCTGACTCAT
>DALYDS010000023.1:0-12039 GCA_031973055.1 bacterium
CTCACATCGATTTCGATGATATCACCGAGTTCAAATGCATCAGCATCTTCTCCGAGTTCAGCTTTGCTGATTTCGATATTTGAATTTTCGACTGTCTCTACGACTGTTTTTTCAGTAGTGACTGTGATGGTATTAGCATCAAAATCGAGCTTGACATTGACGACGTCATCCTTGGTTCCGTAGTCTTTTTTATAGGCAGTACGGATAGCAGATTCGATGATTTCGATGAGGTCATCACGGTGAAGTCATCGTTCAGCTGCGATATGATTGATAGCAGCATCTATTTTTTTGAGGTCTAACATAGTTCAATAAATGAAAAATAAATATCAGTCAGAAACAGTATAGAGAAACTCTGAGTAAAAAAAAGAATCTGGGTGACCAAATTCTTGCATTTTTGACTGACTACGGGGAGAGTATATCAAAAATCGCCTAAAAAGGAAATTATTTTACAAAAAATACTCTTACCCCGTCAGTAAAATAGGTCTTTCCTTCTTTTTTGAGAGGCCACCAATACCCATTGAGTTTGATGCTTTCTTTTTGAGACGCTAATTCTGTATATTTGTCCTTCCAGGTCAGCAATACATCACCAACTTCATACGATTCGAGTTTTTTGAGAGGAGCGCGTCCAAATCGGTCATAGAAATAGACAGCATCTTCTGTGATAAGGAAATATGTACCTTCGCTCTCCACTGGAGCTATTTTGTTACTATCGAGAGAGTCGGGGAGCCTGATAAGCTGTCTCGTATTGATATCGTAGATATATTCGCCCTGAGAAGAACGTATGAGAGCGATGGACTGAAAAATATTGGTAAACACTATACTTCCTGGAATAGCATCAGCATCTGCTGGATTGATAACAAGGCCGCGCAATTTCGTAGTATCTCAGACGTATTCTATCTGTATTTTTGGTCGTAGATTCATCGTCCCCGAAGTGTCTGGGAGTACCACTATATCTATTTTTGATACTCCTCCGAATTGATTATTTACAAACAGAGATGCGTCTCCAGATGGAATATCCGATATCACACATTCACTCCTACATGTCACAGATTGAGACCAAGGAAGTGAAAAATGAAGAGGATACGTTCGGGATATTTCTTTTCCTCCTGCCAAAAGAGTCATGGCATAGTGCAGCAATCCTGGGATGGGTATGTCTTTTTTTATAATTTGTGCTTCCATGTCTATACGGATAGATACTGGGCGCTCAATATCAGTCAGGAGTGTCAGAGTTGACGTGTTCCAGAAATACTTGGTGCCCACAATCCACGCTATGCTTCCGAGGACGAGACTCACTACCAACACAGGAACCAAAAAAGTCATAGTTTTATCGCGAAACTCTCGTATATCCATATGGAAAAAAGGAAATTTTGTATAGTATAGAAGAAACCCTATGCTTTCGCAACAAATTTTATCAGTTATATCCAGTCTCAGAAACGGTGCACAATCATCCCCTATGCTCGTTTCAGAGGCTCAGGTATGCGATATTTGTTCTGATATTTTTGAGATTGATGTGCAGGATACCTCTGAGCTTTCTGATAAATGAATGATGGACTTTCTCTACTATGACTGTGGCGATAAAGTATCAGAAAATCATAAGGCTGAAAATGTCCGAAAACAAGCAGAAAAACTCTATCAAAAACCTGCTGGAGATATCCTCATAGCATTATTCCGAAATATTGATCGTCTGACAGATACCTCAGCCAATTCCCTCTTACGACTTTTTGAAGATGTCCCAGCCCAAGTCCTCATCCTCGTGACGAGTCAATCGCCAGAGAAAATTATCCCTACCATCCAATCACGGATGATCATGATGAGCACTGGAATTATTCAGCGAGGAGAAAACCCTCTGGATACTCAAATACAAGCCTATCTCAATGGTCACCCCGAGGAATTATTCGCGCTCACGCTTCACAAAGATCGCAAATTCACTCGTGACGACGCTCTCTGGGTCGTTCGAGGCTTGCAAGATGCGATATCTTGTGGTAAACTGGCTACGAGACATGCCTCTCGTCTCCGTGAGACGCAGATGGCTCTCGAAACGACAAACACTATTGCTAAATACCTCACGGATCAACTCCTCATCTCTCTCGCATGCGAATAATCTACATCCTCATAGCTACTCTATTCACTTCAAATACGTTTGCGGCTCGGTCTATATTTGAGTGAAAAAATGGCGAATGTGGTATCTCGAGTTTTAATCTCCGACAAGGAGATATCACTGCTGAGCAGATACCGTGTATTATCGTCAATATCATCAATAATCTCCTCGCATTCGTCGGATATATTAGTCTCTGAATCATCGTCGTATGAGGACTCCTCTATACTTTTGGTGGTGTGAATGAAGAATGGAAAAGCAAAGGAAAAGAATCAGTCAAAATGGCACTCTTTGGTGCCGTAGTTTCATGGTCAGCATGGATCGTCGTCAATTTCTGGCTTGATAATATCTAATTTATGGGAACTTTTTCTTGGGCATTTTCGAGCTGATTCGAACGAAGTAAACGCTGGTATGCGGTGGCTGCCACTATTATTATTACAGGAACGGTAGTGAGTTTTTTGGTCGGAGAATTTCTCCTGGGTATCGTACTTATGATTTTCGCAGGCGTCTATCTCCTCTACGATATCAATACTCATCCAGTTGTCCATGTCGTCGTAGATAATGATGGTATCTCTCTGAGTGGCGTGCTCTATGCTTTTGATCGTATGGAATCATTCAGGATTATCAGAGTCGATAACAAACCGATGATTCTCCGTTTTACGCTCAAGAGCAAAACGGTTGGGAGGCTCGACATATTCCTCGATCCAACACTCAATACAGAAGAAATAACGACTCATATAGCGACCCATATAACTCAAGAAGCAATGGAGGATATGAGTGCTATGGGGCGACTCCTCCTCTGATTACGCTTGTAATTTCTGATAATTTGATAGACTGAGGATATGCACCAGCTCTCTCCTTCTTCTTTCGCCGTGAAGATTCTCCAAAAACTTGGGGGGTAGATGTGTGTAATTTTTATCACTTATTCTCTCCCCTCAAAAAGGGGAGTTTTTTATGGAATGTGATCCTCTACATAATAATTTTGAAGAGCTCCTCCTATGAGTTCCTTGTACACTCAGTTGTCATGAGCTCCGAGATACTTCTAGAAAAAATATCCAATATCTCCTCTGCAATCATCCAGAGGAGATATTCCCTCAGTTGCATAAACAGCTCGTGTTACTATTAAAAACCGTAGAGACATTAACGGAATCAAAAAGTCCCCTCAGTCATATGCTATGGGCATTTCATATTTATCTGTGTATGTTTAGTAATACTGAATCGCCATTACACCCCAGAACACCGACCGAGAAAGAATTTTTCCAACACATATTCATACTCTACAGTCGTTTACAAAAAAGCACACCATCTTAGTGACAAACGAATACCGAAGACTATACTCCGCATATGCGATCACAATTTTTCTCACGTACAACGAAACAACTCCAAGCCTGAACTGAGAGCACACTCCTCAATTTCCTCTATTTTTCTGCACTTGGGAAACTCTGTTTATCGCTCATACGCACACGTCTATTTTCTGCGTGTATGGGTACAATTTTTCAGGCACGCTGGTCACGAATACTTCTCCCTTTTTTGATAAAAAAATATCATATTAATACTTCTTCGTACGTTATTCCTGAAGAATGATTTATGAGTGTGCAGGATTTTTTTATTCGCAAAAGTAAAACCGACTCTCGTACATTCTCACCCGAGAACAATATCCTCTGCAGTCCAGTAGATGGATGTCTCGAGGTCACACAGAACATCTCACAAGCATGACCATGTATGGTGAAATGAACTTCGACTGATTTGAAGAAACTTTTTGGCCCAGATATGGCTGATTTTTCTGGCGGAGATCTCCTCTTTTTTCGGCTACGTTTTTCAGATTATCATCGATTTCATTTTTTTGATAATGGTGAGGTGCTCTCTTCGCAGGCTCGTGATGGTCTCCTCTACTCTGTCGATAATACCGTGCTCAAAACTGGTCTCTGGCTCGAGAATAAGAGTCACCTCATGCGGCTCAGAACAGAGAATTTTGGTGAGATTCTGTGGCTCGAAGTAGGGGCGACGAATGTGGGGTCCATCACCAATCATCTCTGAGTGGGGGAGCGATTTAGCCGAGGACAAGAAAAATGATATTTTTGACTCGGAGGGTCAGCCGTACTCGTCCTCTTTCAACAAAATAAAATCTCTCTTGCAGACGATATCGCTACGATGAGTAAACAGTGAATCGAAACCGAAGTAGTAACAGGTGAAAGTATCGGAAAATCTCTCTAGTACCAGCAATCTTTCCATCCTATAGAGTAGGCTACGATGTTACACGTGAGGCTCAACAACGGACCTATCAAGAGCAAGAAAAAAATCTCTACCCAAGAAAGAAAAATAAAAGGGAGCATGACGATGATACTCGCCAGAATATAATCGATACCATCCCACGGCTGAAACATAGCACCTGGTTTTTTACCAACCCGACGCTTCGCAAAACTCTTGATCATATCACCGATGAGAGCTCCGAAACTCAGGAGAAAACCAAAGAATATACCATTTCAGAAATCCCGATAAAAAGAATCAAATCGAACCCAGTGGAGGAGAAAACCGCTGTGAACCAACGCTGTCAAAATAATACCGCACAGTATCCCTCCCAAAACGCCAGCGATGAGCCCGCGATAGGTCTTATTTTTACCTAACCATGTCGGACTAATTGGGCGGGAAAATCGTCGAATACCAGGTATATTTTTGGCAACGACTGGGAGCGCATTGCCGATAAAAGCCGGCAAAAATATGAAAAATACCTCTAAGAGTCTCGTAATCATAGACGAGGATTATAAAAAAGGAGTCCCGACAAAAGGACATAGGCCATGATGGACCAAAATTGTATAAGAAAAAACTGTCCTCCCGATATCATCCAGAGTATAATGAAAAATAACACTGTTCATACGAGGAGGATGCGCGGTGAAATGATTTTTGACTTGATAACATGCATGCACGGAAGAGTCGAGCAAGACAATACTGAAATCATCATAACTCCGAGAGCCGCGACGAGAATCGAATCTGTGAAAAATAATAATCCCAGCAGAGCGACAGCACTCGCTGGCGATGGAAGTCATGAGAAAAACACACTTTTATTCTCCTTTTGAAGAGTAAAACGTATCAAACGGAATACGATACTCAACACAAAAATACCCGCAAGAACTACCGAATCAGTGAGGAGATATATCCACACTGCTGGATGAAGACCGAAATTAATAGCATCAGCTATATCGTCGAGGTACGGACCGAACCAATGACCTCCGAAACGCCTCGCGCACCAACCATCGAGAGCATCGAGGAGAAGTGCTAGAGCGAGATATGTCTCTGCGAGCATGAATGATGGATGATAGACTGCCCCAACACAAGCCACTATACCAGTGATGATTCCGAGAGTCGTCACGATATTAGCGATGTGTTTTTGGATAAGCATTATTTTCGCATAAAAAAGTACCACCGACCATACCGAGGACTCACAATAATAGCGATAAAAATGACGACAATGCTCGCAACAAACGTAACGACATATTGATCAACTATGCGACTATCACCCGTGAAGAGGTGTCCGATAATGAGACATACAACTGAGAGCGAGAGAGCGTACCAGTAGTCCATTGGTCCTCCGAGTTTCCACTCTACGTGTTGATACCAGGGTATATATTGTTTTTGAAATTTTTTGAGAGTGAAGTGCGGATTGAGGACGAACCAGAGGAAATCCCAATAGATAATCAGAAAAAGATGGAATGCCAAGATGAATAATTCGTGTCCGAGTGTGTACTGCTCAACCATACCGATAAATACGACATGATTGAGGACGAGTATCATCGCAAAGAGTGTGATATGATATCCCGTCATATTTCTCAAAAACGAGAGAGGCAAACTCGGGAAGACACGTCGCCATGTTGGGAGTTTCGCAGCCCAGCCATGTTCTCCTTCTATTTCTATTTCGAGGAGAGCGAGGAAAATCCCCAGAAGAATGGTATACAATCAGAACATATATTCATTATGAAAAAATCCCAGAAATTACAACTCCTCCTTTTCCAGGAGACGAAGTCTTTTCTCGATACTCTTGACCGTACGGACCGTGCTCTGGATAATGAGTTCTGGTATGAGTACTCCTCGTCGTACGAGATTGCTGTGTGTATTCCAGAGCCACCTGGTATCGAGGAGTTGTACACCTCTATCGTGGGTTACAAAAATATTTTCTGTTTTCATGAGCCAGTGTGCCCAGTGTTTTGGATCTTTGCTCGGACGCGTATCGAGGACAGAACCAGTATGAACAAAAAAGAGAAGTGCCAGGAGGCAAAAGAGATACATCTGCAGGAGTTGTGCTCGTGAAAAATCCTCCATTTCCATCTCAGAGAGTGACTGACCTGAGAGAAATTCTTGGATAATATAGCTCGTATTTTTTTCTTTATTTTCTTCGGAAATAGAGGTTCCAAAACAGAGGTATTCTCGGGGGAGAAAATTGTGAAAGAGTGGTAATTCCGTCAATATTTTCTCAGGAATTTTTATACCGAATCGATGTTCGAGCACTGGGAAAAGAAAACTCAGATTCGTACGAAAACCATACTGAAAAGCTGTGAGAGCAGCGTAATCGTCATAGTGTTCATATCCGTCTCAAAAATAACCGAAATATCGGCAGAGGAGAAGGTATTCTCTGTACTGTCTCGCTTCTTCTTCGAGCGTGGGGAGAAATGAATACGAAAAAACAGAGAGGAGTGTCTGAATAGGGAGTCATTGAATTGTTTTTTTCCCTCAGAAAAAGAGAGGTAAATCGAGATCCCATCTCCCCTCCTTTACGACCCAATTCTGACCTTCGAGGCGAAATACACGTGAAAAAAATCCTTTTCCAATTGGCGTATGTGAGAGATTTTTAAATACTTCAGCGAAGTCCTTGTGCTCTGTCTCAAACGAAGGACAAATCTGATACTCTCGGAATATTGATGTAATATCTCGTGCCATAATAACCTCATTGTAAGAGGAACGAAACAAAATCAAACCAGAGCAATGCTCTGGTTTGATTTTTCATATTTGTTATCAGGAGAGATACTACCACTCGAGATTTCCTGCTGTCTGATACTCTGTGACTTTGGTTTCAAAGAAATTTTTCTCTTTTCGGAGATCCATAATTTCACTCATCCATGGAAATGGATTTTCATCACCGAACAGAATCGGGAGATTGATCATCTCACAGCGTCGATCAACGATATGTCGGACATACTGTTTGACTGAGTCACCATTGAGCCCGAGGACACCATATGGAAGACAATCCTCAACATAGGCGAGCTCTCGTTCTGTTGCCTGTTTGAAGAGGTCGATGACTTTTGCTTTGAATTCATCTGTCCATACTTCTGGATTTTCTGCGACGATACCATTGATGAGATCTCGACCATAGGCGATATGGATTGATTCATCTCGGAGGATATACTGAAACTGTTCACCGATACCCTTCATCTTGTTATTTCGCATGAGCTGGAGCATCATCGCAAAGCCTGCATAGAAAAATATACCCTCCATAATCATATTAAATCCTATGACATCGAGGAGAAATGCTTGCTTGTCTGCGTTGGTTTTTATCTCAAATGTTGGATCGAGAATAGTTTTGGTGAGGTTCACGACGAATTCGTCTTTTGCTTTGATAGATGGGATTTTCTCGTATGCATCGAAGACGACATCTGGATCGAGTGAGAGTGAATCACAGCAGTAGAGAAACGTATCCGTATGGACTGCTTCTTCATAGGCCTGACGGAGCATGTACTGACGACATTCTGGGTTGGTGACATGACGATACATCGCGAGGACGATATTGTTGGCAGTGAGACTCTCAGCCGTTGAGAAAAATCCGAGATTCCACATGATGAGATGACGTTCATTCTCTGTCAGCACATCTTTTGCCTTCCACTGTTCTACGTCTTTTTGCATTGGGATTTCTTCTGGTGTCCAGTTATTGGCTACACCATTTTTGTAGTGTTGACGTGCCCATTTGTACTTGATAGGGAGCATCTTATTAGGATCTGTTCCGACAGAACAAATCAGCTTTTTTTCAGCGGCCATAGAGAGAAAATTAGAAGATGAATTTTCATACACCACCCACATTTTTTACAGCTGTTCAAAAAATGTATGCACGGTGTGATTGTTTGAAAGAGGAAAACACAAGATATTGTGTGCTGCATTTATATCCAGACACTAGATGTAGTCAAATAGACAGAATTTCTTTTCGCTCAGATTAGTGTGAAATGAATTTTCAAGATTATCTTAATCACGATCAGCATGAAATCCATTACCTGTATCTCATAATATTATATTTCGAGTAATTGCACTCGGACCATTTTTGTGCAAGACATTCTTCGTTGGTTGCGGTGATCTTTGTCAAAGTTGATCCAAATTAATAACCCACTTTGCCATTCGTCAGAAAAGTCTCATTTTTAAATTGTAAACACAGTTATAAAAATACTCATCTAGATCTGTCGGGCGCTCACCTGCTGTATAGTTTGGACCATCTCTCTCAGCTAATTCGATTGGCATAAATTTATTTTATTTCATGGATTTATACTCAAAATAATATCAGAGTCAAATATGTTTTAACGATACTCTACGACTTCGCAGGTGCACCAGCCTTATCTCTGTAAATATCGAGGAAGTCACCCCCTATTGGCACGGCAAACTGAATTGGTTTTTTACTATTTTTTCTTATTTCTCAAGGGAAAAGCTCAATGATTGCTACTTGCTCTTTACCTATTTTTTCCAATCTCACCGAAAGACTATGTCAGTCTGGATGGGTAATAACGTATCCATAATCATCAACATATTTACTCAATAATTGTATACTTCTACTCATAACGCCATCATGGAAACACTGTAATACCTCTAGTATCCAACGCCCATATTTTTCAAAATGTGGACTATGTTTTTTTATGAGCCGTGATTGGTAGAGTCTCTTACCACTCATCAGAGCTTCTAATCATTCTCAACGCATTTCTTTCGTAGTGTCTAATCGCGGGAAATTCAAAACAGCACTGCCATGACGTAAGAAATATAAAACATTATCGCTCGGCTTTTTATCGAACAGAGGGATATCATTTCTTGGTCGCTTTAAAACATTATTTATTTTTCTTCTAAAAGTACCACCTGCCGCTACTTGAATACCCATTTGGAGTCTACCGTTTGGGAGATGTCTGTGCAATATCCAATCTGCAGGTCATGCTGAATCCAATTGCCTATCTCACAACATCACGTCTGTTTTTATAGTTTCTTGTTTGCTGCGAAGTGCCGTTAACAACAACTTTTCAGCTATTGAAATCTCACAATAATGTCAATTATCTCTAAAATAATAAGAAATAATTCTTCTCCACTGATGACGATTCTTCTCTATATTAAAATCATCTTTTGAGCTACCTACATGAGCTAATAGCCAGCGGAATAGATAATCAGCGGTAGAAGGATGAGAAACATCTCTCGAGTTTCCACGTATACCATATAATTGGGAAAAAATTCGGGCCTGCACATCTGAAAGTTCTCTCGGTGTTTGTCAGCATCACCAATCAATTTTTAGATCAGTCCTGTATGATAAAGCCTCTTCTGCTTTTTGTAAAAAATCAAACCTTTCACGAGGAGATAAAGGAATCGGGTGAAACATATTATAATAAATAACTATTTTATATGTTTTGTCAAATAAATCCCCTTCTTCTTTTCCTCTTATACATCTCCTATTCATCACTCACTCGTACACTGACTCCATCACGGTGCTCGTAGACTCTTTTTGCATTTTTCTGAATTTTTTGAACTATTTCAGTTTCGAGATCAAACCCGAGAATTTCAGCCATACCGAGGAGATAGATGGCGATATCCGCGAGCTCTTCTCCGAGGTCGTCTTTTTTCTTTCTCCAGGCTTCAAATGCCTCCCCCACTTCACTATAGAGATAGGCGAATTCGAGAGGAATATCGGTGGTATTGAAACCTTTTGCAACTTTATTCGCCAGGATAGATTTTTGGAGGTTTTTCATAATAAAATTAGTTAGCAACATCTATCACCACCACTTCAGTCCCTGCAGAGAAATCAAATTCGAGAGTTTCTACATCAGATATTCGTGCTTGATAGCCTGCTTCGAGCGTCTCTCCTGTTGCGAGGTCGACACTCCCCTTGGTGACATAGAGAAAAACATTACCAGTTCCAGCATGAGCTAAGTGCGTCCAGTTCGTGTCTTCATCAAAGATACCTCGATAGATAACCGCATCTGTGTGAATCTGGAGAGCATCGTGGTCAAATCCTGATGCAATAGGAACGAGATGGTTATGTGGCATACTAGAAAAATCCCGCTCGTCGTGACGTGGTTCAATTCATTCTTCTCGAGGCATAATCCATATCTGATAGAGATGGACCGACTCGTCACCTCGATTGATTTCACTGTGACGAAGCCCTGATCCTGCTGACATCACCTGCGCTCCACTAACACCAACAGTCGCTCTTCATCCGTGTGAATCTTCGTGAGAGATTTCGCCCGATAAAACGAGCGTAATAATCTCCATATTGCTATGTGGATGCATACCGAATCCTTGATGACCATCAATCATATCATCATTGAAAACACGGAGTAACCCGAAATGCATATTCGCGGGGTCGTAATAATCTGCGAAAGAAAAGAGATGTTTGGATTCGAGCCAATCATGTTTCGCTGTGTAGCGATCATGTGCGGGGATAATTTGGATTTTCATAGAAGTATTGTATCTAAAAAGGCTTAAAAGCATCAGAATTTGTCAGAAAAGAGGGCAAAAAAATTCCCAGAAATTGGGTAATTTCTGGGAAAGGGTCCTCTTGTGCGTTTCCATACCACAGTTCGATGGATAAAAATATCTATTGTTGAACCGGACATGAAATACATGCGTCATACACGACATGACATACCTCGACAAACCTGGAAGCAAGGTCTTGACTGCGCTTTGGTAATGGTAGCATTTTCACCCGGCTTCAATTGTATCACCCGATTACAGATGAGCATATCATATCTCGATGTGAGATATCATACGCTCATCCGAACAAGTGATATCAAAAGATGATATAGGGATAGAAGAGGCAAGCCTTCTTCATATCTTTGTATCTTTATTTGAAATGCGGTGAGAGCCCGTTAAGCTCACTCCATCACGTAGTCAATGTTACAAAAATCACAAGAACAATTTGTAAACGTAGTATAGCACGTCTATTTCAGAAATGAAGTTCCCCTCTCATTGCAGAAAATGAGAAATATATCGTGATAAAAAAATAATATGATATCTATGAGCAAAACCCGATAATGCGTCCCGTGAGGCAAAAAATGCGAAATATCCTTATAAAACAGCTTTGTAGAGGCTTTTTTGTGGGCTTTGTACACAATTTGTATACATGTTTTTCTTTGTAGCAAAGGGTTTCTGAGTTTTTTATTCTGCAACGATGACGAAAAGAGTGCAAAAATTCCTTCTTGAGGTAGTTTTGGAGGTTTTAGAGGTATCCGCCTTTTGCCATCATCTGGATAATTCCATGGATAAGAGACGCCAGAAACGAAAGGAGTGTAATATAGTACGATTTATTGCGCACTCACTTCTGAATGAAGAATCCTGCAGATGCGACAAAACATCAGAGTGCTGGCCAGAGCCATGTAAATAGGCTCAAACCTGTGAGTAAATTTGAAAAGTGGCTTTGTTGGTGCTCTTTTATGATATCTTGACCGAGAAACATACCGAGAACAGTGGGTACGAGGATAACGAGAGTCGCTATGATACCAAAGAAATAGACAATAACACCTAACCCTATACAACCAACATAAAATAACGGCTTCTGAAACATATTGAGATTCACTTTTTTCATAGGAAGAGTATAGAATTATATCTCTTAATAGCAATCTCGTTTTCCGCTTCCTTATCATTTCTTCATGGGATTTCTAATCCTTTTTTGTGGCAGTATCGATAAACGCACTCAGTATCGGTTCAAATTTGTTCCCGAAGTA
>DALYDS010000024.1:0-11553 GCA_031973055.1 bacterium
CGCTGTACCACTCGCTGTTGTCATAGTCGCACTTGCTGAAAATGAAGTCGTCCCAGAAGGGGCAAACCACACGTTGTTTGCGATATCTCCAGAGGAAACAATTGTTACTGTAGCACCTCATTGTTTACTAGCACTCGTTGCAAAAACAGTATCTTGGTTCGTTGGTGCCGTATTGTCCACCGTCAAAACCGCTGTCGAAGCTGAAGAGATATTCCCTGCAGCATCAATGACATACAATCTATACGCTCCAGCAGTCGCTGGTGTAAGAATAGATGTCGCTGTACCACTCGCTGTTGTCATAGTCGCACTTGCTGAAAATGAAGTCGTCCCATTCGGAGCAAACCATGTCGCCCCTCCTGTTTCACCTCCACTCACAATCGTTACTGTCGCCCCTCATTGTTTGTCGACACTGGTGGCGAATGAAGTGTCTTGAGTTGTCGGAGCGGTAATATCAACCACGTTAGCGCTATAGGACGTAAATGCTGTCCCGGTAGGCGTAGCGGTACAAGTCACATGAGTTGTATCATCGGTACAAACTGTATTAGCATGAGCATCCATAAGTGCCGCCATAGCGGTGACTACTTCGGCTACTGTTTTTGTACCAACAACAGTGTAATCATAATCAGTACTATTTATAGTGCCACGAAATGTCTCGCCAGCCGTTGGTGCTGATGGTGTAAATGTGACTACCTGTGCGACGGCTGAAACAGGAACTGTACCAGTTGTTGAGCTCGAAGAAGCTATACCCACAACTGTTCCAACACTAAATGCTATTTCTGTTGCTGTGGTTTCTGTACCACTGGTCGTAAAAATAATGTTATCACCACTTCCAGAAATAGTTAAACTGCCGTGATCTGTATCAGAAACTCATGAGAGTGTTCGGAGAGCGGCAGCTATTTGCCCTGTGGTTCTCGGCGTGTCCCCGACATCCTCATCTATATCTATAGTTGCTGTACCGCCACTACAATCAACAGTATCGGTTGTAGCACCAAGTATTGAGGAAAAAGTAACAGTACAAAGACCTATATCCATGCTTTCAGCATCCCCTGGTAATGTTGATACCGTCAATGTTCGTGTTGCTTTGACTTCTGCCACCGGACTAACATTTGCTACAGTTTCTAATTCATCAAATTGTCCAGTAATAGCCCATACGTTATGCCAAGGCATAATCATCGTAGCCAAAAATATACCGACAATTATTGACGAGGTTACTTTGCGGAATTTTTGCAGCAAGAGGAGAAGTGAGTATTTCATATACTCTTACTTTCCTCTATTTTTGATTACCAGACAAGTTATTACACCTCAAACACTCGAATAAGTACTTGACGATTATTAACTATTTATTTTGACAACTGTTTGGATTGTTTGCTTTCCATTGACCGATTTTTTGAGCGAGGGCAAACATTTCAGAAGTACTAATAGGTCTGTTTGGGCGAAAATTTTCTATTGTTCTCGTTGTTAAACCGAGCTCAATAGCTTTTTTTATTATTAATTTTTGCCAGTTATTTTCGTTCGTTTCTGGCGCTACGCAGATACTCTTCATAAATATAGCATATACCTCGATTCGTGTCACAGGCCTCTCTGGCTCGAATGTCTCACGTTCTTTGGATATAATTCCAGCGGTTTGTGCCTTTTCAGCAATCTCACAGCTGTAAGGGGTAGGAGTATCAGTAAATTTATTTCGGCATATGTACATACCATTTACCTCCACTCCAGAAAATTTGAGAACAATATTAAGCGTATTTTCCCGAGTATCAAATGGCTCTGAATTCTGAGCTTGATTAGTCTGAGACGACGACGAAGTCTGAGTTAAGTTATTTTCTAGCTTTTCCACCTCTTTGGTCTCAATAACCTCTTCAATCAACTCTTTCTGTTTTTCATCTTTTTGTTCTGCGATGGTTACCAACCCACTTCCTTCGGATCTCCCACCAGGAAGATAGAAAGAACCAGTAGAACAAGGAGAAAGGGCAAGAGGACCATTAAAATATGAAAAACCAAGCACTATCCCACTACTACAAGAATCATTAAAAGTGGCATCTCAAGTAATGGTACCATAATTTTGACTTGATCCCTCAAAAAGAGCATCCCCATGGATTATTCATTCGTTAGAGCTATAGTTATCAAAAGTAGCGAGTTCTACCACGCCCACAGTAGGAACGAACATAATACGTATACCATAACTCAAACCACTTAAAGTTAAATTATTAACAGAGGGGTATGTATTGAAAGTAAGTCCTGATCGATCTGCAGGATAAGTACCTGGATCAATTGATGATACTGTAGAACGGATAATTACATTATCGATGATAGTTGGAAGCGAAGCAGCCTGTATAGTATAGTTGCTGTTCTGCCACCAATTAGCAAGTGTTGACCAACTACTATTAGCAGCTCCATTAAAATAGAGAGTTCTGGATATGGCTATGTCCTTGTTTTCAAAATTAGTAGAAGGAGTAAAATTGACCATGGCAGTGAGATCGGCATCTAAAATAACTCCCGATATAGAAGCTACTGTAAGATCAGCTGTAGTGTCTCCAAGCTGAATTGTATAATTACATGTACCAGTGGTAGAGGAAGTAACCGTAAATGTACAAGTATGGTCTATGGCTCACGTCTCAAGTGTCACTGTAACATTACCTGTCGAGGTAACAGCTTCGGAAAAAATAACATCTATATCGATAACATCCCCGACTGTGTATATTCCATTGGATTTATCGGAACTAACAGCGGTAATTGTAGGGGGTATTATCCAACTACCATGATAAGTAACTATGCCAACTACAGTTCATCAAATAGGGTTTGGTGATGGATAATACACGTCAGCATTACCACCTATCGTGCCACTATTACCACTGTTATCATTAAATGTTCCATTACCTATGTAATCACTATTACCACTGTTATCATTAAAGATAGCAGTTCATACCCATCCTCAGCCATCACCGGGGCCATACCCTGGTTTAGGAGAATTGCTACTATTATCATTAAATGTTCCATTTGTGACATCACTATAATTTTTACTATTATCATTAAATGTTCCATTTGTGATTGGACTCCAGTTCGTAGCTGAACCATTAAAGGTCGCACTCCCCCCAGTAATAGTACTCGTATAGTTCATAGAACTACCATTACTACTATTAATATTAAAAATTGCATTTGTTACTGTTCCATCGTTTATAGAAGTTCCATTAAAGGTGGCTAAACCAAGAATTATACCCATATTCCCTCCAGAACCATTAAAAGTAACACCTCCAGTAATGGTGCCATTATTCGAGGCAGAACCATTAAAAGTAACATCTCCAGTGATAGTACCACCATGAGTACTTGAGCCATTAAAAATGGCACCATTGACCACAGTTATTGATATGACACTAATCCCAAATCCATCGTTTATAATTATGGAATGAACTGATATTGGAGCTCCTGAATTTGTACTAATAATTGACTTAATAACGACATCATCACTGACACTTGGCAGTGAACCGGCCTGAATCGTGGAGATATTATCTGTCCACCAGTTACCTATATTGCCCCAATCTTGATCGCCCGTAACACTATCATCAAAATAGAGTGTTGCTCCCCATGCATTTGTAATACTGAGAAAACTTACAACAAATAGAGAAAATATATATTTTTTAATCATACATGTATATTATAATATATTTATAAGAATATTGCAAGAATAAGCAAACAGTAGTACCTCAGTATTCAGAAGAGAAGTTATTTATATAAAATTGCGGATTTTCTCAGCCACCATCTCCATATTTTCTGCGGATTCCGTATGTGCCTTCGCAGGATCTAAATCTCCTATTTCGTTCAGTGGGATGAGGTGCAGGTGGACATGATCAGGGACACCAAATCCTTCAACACTATAACCTATTCGAGCACAATTGGTTGCCTTCTGAATAGCAGGCCCAATGATATTTTTTGCTGTGAGCATCAGGTGCGTATAGAGTTCATTATCCATGTCGAGGATATGTCAGATTTCTACTTTTGGTACGACGAGCGTATGGCCGAGATGGAGCGGATGGATATCTAGAAAGGCAAAGAGGTATTCGTCCTCATAGACTTTGTAAGAGGGGATTTCTCCAGCAATAATACGTGTAAAAATCGAAGTCATAGTATTAAAATATTAACGAGCTGCGATACGGCGGACTTTTTGTATCATTTTGTCTCGAGCCGTCTCATCACGTTTTCTCATGCGATCAAAGACCGTATAACTCTTGGTCTTTACGCCGCACCAACCGAGAGTCCCCATAGTCAATATATGTTTGAGAGGATTGCCGATGAGATAATAGAACCATCCGATAGCATCACACGTGACGAATATACGAGCGATTTTACCCGTGAGGAGCTTCTTCGGAAACATCTTGCCAGAGACATACTGGTAAGCGAAACCTCCCGTGAAGATAGTATCAAAAAAGTTCTTTAAAATACCAGGAACATTGACCCACCATGTAGGGAAGACGAAGATGAGCTCATCAGCAAGACGGATTTTCTCCTGTAATGCTGCACGTTTCTCATTTGGTTTTTTGAGATCGCTCGAGTCTTCGAAGGTGAGGAAACCCTCTTGGAATTCAGTTTTATAGAGATCGAGAATTTCTGCCGTGTGGCCGTTATGTTCACGGACTTCCTTATAGTTTTTTGCTATAATATGAGTAAAACCCTTGGAGCTCGGATGAGCTGTGATGATGAGCGAATGCATAAAAAAAGCGTCAAAATGAATTGACGCTAGTGTATGGTTTTTTATGCCTGAAACAAATCTTATTTTCGGATAACTTCTAGTATATCATCGATACCATAGGCTCCAGCTTCCTCAGCGGGCGCTGTATGTTTCCCCCTGAGGCGGAAAATAATCTGAGGATCGTCAGGATGGAGCGTCACTTCACGATCAAAGGCAAATACTGCACCTCATCTTTTCGATCACTCTGGATCCATCAGAGCCTCTACTTTTTCTTTATCAGTTGCAGCATCATAATTCTGTGTGAGTGTTCTGTAGTCATCTATGCTGACATCTGCTCGTAGATATCACTCTGGTTTTTTGTCCCACTCAAAACCAGATTGTTTTATGTGCTCACGAATTGCAGGAACAACTTTGGATTTTTCCAGCTTAATTTTCTCAGGATCGATTTGGAGTGTGCGTGTAAATTTTTTACCTGGTTTTATCTCTGTGAGTATGAGTGTCCCATCATCGAGCAAGTCGAGCTGATTATACATCTTAAATCGTTCATTTTCTGGATCGAGAGCGGCTTCGTAGGGTGTATTCCATAGTGTTATTCCTAGGGTTTGGCCCATTTCATGACACTCTTTAATTGATTTTACTTCATCTAAAGCTACTTTTATGGGAGCGCTAGGAGGAGCGACTAGAGCACTAGCTGCAGAGCTAGTAGAACTAATAGGGGGATGTTCTTGGAGGCCTCGAGCATGTTCTAGTGCTTCTGGACCATGGAATTCGTGTGCAGCAATACTACCCATAAAAAACAAAATTATAAATTACCAATTTAGTTTATAATATATTTTTATAATGCAAATAGTTTCCATGAAACTACATGAGTTCAATCCTATGGATATCACCTGGTAGTCCAGATGTATGGTTAGGTTGTGTCGTCATCAGCGTCATACTATCTTTGAAAAGTTCACAGAGAATATCAGTATGTCGTGTGTCGAGTTCTGAGAGGACATCATCGAGGAGAAACAGCTGTTTTTTGCCAGAGATTTCTTCGACATAATGACCGATAGTACGAATGCACGACAGTAAGAGAGTTTTATTTTCACCACGAGAGAGGATATATTTCGTGAGCATCCAGGCGTCATTTTCTCGCACATAAAATCCTATATCATCGAGATGAGGACCGATAGTGGTTCGTCCGACGATGAGATCTCGATCGAGGTATTCTCTCATAAAATCTGAGAAAGTTTCAACCGTAAGAGTTTCTAGTTTGTGACGTTCTTCGAGCACAATTTTGACTGGTCCAGGGAGGTCGAGCTCTATGATTGGTTGTGATTCAAACCAGGTGAAAAATTTCCTTCGTTCGAGAATCATCTTAACCGCCTGCTCCACAAAGAGCGTGTTCCAGGGGTTGAGATCAGATTTTTTTGCGTCACCAGCGAGGATCGATTGTATCACTCGATTACGTGCTGTCAGAGATGTCCGGTAATCTCTCACTATTTTTTCGTATTCAGGATGAGCATACGCTATCATCTCGTCAAAAAAAGCTCGACGCTCTGTCGGTTCTCCCGAGATGACACGGAGATGATCACTCTGAATCCAGAATGCACGATAGGGCATGGTGAGTTGGAATTTTGGTTTCGAAACTCCACCTTCATCGATATACCATTTCGGTGAGACAGTTTTTCCGTCAAAAATTCACTGAAAGAGTTTTTCACCTATCTGCCACCTGAGCGCCCAATCTGTTTCGTGGAAACTACATTTTTGTGCCCAATTGGTATGGTGAGGATTGTGAGTATTGGTGAGGAGAGTGAGGGCCTCACAGAGAGTAGATTTACCAGACCCATTATCTCCGACGACGAGCTGGAGATTATCAGAGAAAGTCAGTGTTTTCTCTGTATGATTTTTGAAATGATAGAGATGAAACTGCATACTAGCTCAACTCAAATGACCGTATGAATTCAGCTATTTTCGAAGCATTTTCTTGCCATGCATTTTCATCTGTTTCGCTATAGAGAATGTAGTATTTTCCATTATAAAAGAGGATGGTCAGTACTCACTGAAATGATGTTCAGTCTGATTTTCTCCCGACAGAATAGACGTAGCTTTTGAGACCAGAAGTTTTGCCGATACCTGATTTGGTCGAGGTTGCCTCTATACTGTTCAAAAATCAGTTTTTGAGAGCCGTCGCTTCGACCCCATCACAGCTCGTACAGTCTCCACTGACGATGCTATAAAATATCGTTGTTCCATTCGCACTTTCTGAACCAATAGTGGATTCAGAACCGTCTTTGAATTGTTCAGAGGAGAGATTTTTATCGAGGACACTATAGTCTCCATGAGGAGGTTCGTAGTTTCCATTTGTCGCACTATATGAGTCGTACTCATCGGCCGCATTGAGAGCAGTTTCGGTATCAGTGTCGGTATTTGGAGCGACATCAAACTGAGTAGAGAGGATGAAGTCTTCTATGTCTTTTTTGACGAGAGTATATGTAGTTGCGTCAGTAAATCAGCCTATGAGATAACCCGTACCACCAGAGACTAAAACACCCAAATAAGCCTGAGCTCTTTCACCAGTTTCAGCATCAGTTTGAGTATATTCAATCATATTTGCCATGATGCCATCTATTTTTTGATTTGATTCTTTTTGGATAGATATCTGTTGGTTATCTCAGAGAAGTTTCTCCTTGATAACAGGATAGAATCATTGTGCAGCACATTCTTCACAAGCACTTATCGGGATAAGCCCGACGATATAAACAACCGCTATCTCTTCTCCTTTTTTCGTGTAAGAAGTGGCGATAGAGAGTGAGCCGTCATCATTTTCTTCTATTTCTCGATTCGCAGGATAGGTCACGCTATAGCCAGCAATAGGTGAAATATAGCGGACATATTGACCGCTTTTTTGAGTTGTATCTTGGCTCTGCAAAATCCTATGAGCTATACTAAAAGCTTCTTCACGAGTGATTTTGCTTTGTCCATCAGATTCTTGCGCTGAAATAATCTTCATAGCACGAGCTTGGTCCATAATGTCTGTTACCCAATCAATTCCAGAACTAGTTATTTTGATACCTGCCGCCTGCATGAGGATAGAGAGTGATTCTGCTCTCGTCACAAAGCTCATCGGTCGAAAAGTAGTATTATTCCTCGTGATAAGACCATTATCAGCAGCGAGCTCGGCAGCTCGACAGACCCAATCATTCTGTGCCGCATCGGTGAAATATCCACGACAACGGAACTTGTCCGGGAGTTGAGCACCATTCATCTGAAGTGCTATCCCTATGAGCTCTTGTCTCAGCATGGGTTCACTCAATCGGTACCGACTCGGAGCACTGGACCAATCAGTGATGATTCAGAGCTTCGCGAGAGCATTGGCATGTGTTGCATCTTCTGCAAAAACACCCACTATCGGGAGACATCAGAGGCAGAAAATGAGAAACAGTTTTTTCATAAAAAAAGATAAAAACTATATCTTCAGAGGCATAATAATATGTCGAAAATCCTCCTTTTGTTTATCAATAGTGGCGCCCTGTATGAGTATCGGCGAGAGGCTTGTCTCAAATCCTATACGGACATCATCTCATTCGATAACCTGGAGAGCATCGATAAAATAGGTAGCATTGAGGCCAACCTGATCGTTTCATTCGACTTCAGCATTGATCTCGATTTCACTCGTACCAATCTCAGTATCACCTGATTCGAGTTTGACAGTACCAGTTTTCTCGAGACCCATTTTGACATTAAAATTATTCTCTCGAGCGATGAGACTCACTTGGCGGAGAGACTGTATGAGCTTGCTCCTATCGATGAGAGCATGGACGCTCGTGCTCTTCGGGAAAAAATTGGCATAGTCAGGGAAGTGTCCATTGAGGAGACGAGAGTAGAGGAGGACATTTTCGTAGACGAGGAGTATCTGATTATCAGCGAAAAATATCTCCACATCGATTCACTCAGGGAGAGTTTTCATGATTTCATTAGCACTGCGAAAAGGGAGGATAATCGCGATTTTTTTATCGACACCACTATCACAATTATATCGGTACTCTGAGAGTCGAAAGCTATCTGTCGAAGCAAAAGTAACATGGTCTGAATGGAGCTGGATATACACTCCGGCTAATGTAGGGCGGATATTACCACTTGCACAAGAAAAAAGAGTCTTGCTCAGAGCTCTCCTCAGAATATCAGATGAGAGAACGAATCTGGTATCACGACGAGTCGCTGGGATCATCGGAAACTCTTCAGCACTCAGACCCTTGTGACGCATTTTATTTTTGTTTGCCGTGAGATGGAGCGTATGACCAGTGTCTGTTTTGATAGTGAGCCTGGTTGGATCGAGGAGGTTGAGGTATGACGCGAGAAATCGAAAAGATATAGTGATATCACCCGGATCGTGCACGACAATGTCAGAATCAATGGTATATTCTATCGCCATTTCGAGATTATTAGCGACGACGACCATTTTTTCATTGGTGACTCGGAGGAGGACATTTTCGAGGATTGGTGTTGTCGGAGAATTGACGACAGCATGCGCAACGGTTTTGATAGCCGTAAAAAGTCTGTCAGAATCGAGCTCAATATGCATAAATGAAGTGAATTATGTGACCAGCGGAATATATAATCCTAGTATAGCGAAAAACAGAAAGAAAAAAGAGATTTTCTATTGTCTCACAGAAGAAATTTGCTCGATTTTGAAATTCAAAAGTTCGACACGAGAAGTAACCCGATGAGTTGCTGTGATTCATTTTGTCGTTATCTCTACCAGGAATTCATAGACATTTTCCCCGAGGTCTTTCACAGTGTCTTCACGAAAGACTACCTTATCTGCTCCTCCATAGGCTCGCTGAAACGCTTCGAAGCTCACACCACCAGTCCCTACTTCTCCAGACATCATGCTGCCTTGAGTAAGCATCTCATGAGCGAGGCGGAGCGATTTTTCATTGATAGAATAGTAGTGAATTTTGAGGATATCGATATTTTTGAGAGAGTAAGATGTATCTACAAAAGAGAATTTCTTGATATGTTCATCAGATTTGTAAAAATAACCAATAGGGAGGACAATCAGTGCTTCTTTTCCGAGTAAAATATATGACCGAGGAATCCATGCCTGTACGATATCCGTATTGAGAGGGATGATACCACCAGTAGTCGAGGATTTGTAATACTGAAAGAGAGCCTTGATAGGGTCTCCACTATGAGGGATGACCATGAAGCTCCGACGAGCGAGAGGGTGCGCAGCATCAAATCCAGAAATATCGATTTCATCGCCATATTCATAAGTCATTTTTCCGAGAGGTTTGACGGTATCGACCCATTCTGTTGCTATGCTATAGCGATCTTTCATTTTCTCGAAATCTTTGTTGATGAGGAGGCTCGTCGCGAGACCAAAAACACGTCCACGAGTCGCTCTCACGTTTGGAGAGAGTGAATTGTATTCAGGGAGTACTCCGAGTTTTTTTGCTTGGATAATGATACCCATCTGCCATGAAATTGTATCTTTGCTAAAAGGATTCCCAGAGCTTTTGAGAAATGCATCTATCTCAGTCTGTGGCACTCATTTTTCTCCGAGAGCCGAGAAGAGAATCGCGAGTGCTTCTGATTCTGTGACGTATTCTTGTGGTCGGAAGAGTTTATTTTCTCGAGAAATCATTGCGTTGTCAGCAGCGATTTCGACTGCACGACAGACCCACGCATTTGCGGGGTCAGCTTTGACATCAGTGTAGTAATTTTTACAGACATATTCTTCTGGCAGAGTGACTCATTTTATCTTGAGAGCTATGCCGATGATTTCTTGTCGGAGGATTGATTCATCCAGGCGATAATTCGTCGTATTACTCGATTGATCGACGAGGATTCATTCTCGTGCGAGGAAATTCGCATCATCGATATCCGTGAGTGTCGCACCAAATGCACCGAGAGAAATCAAGGCGCTAACAATAAAGAGAGAAATTTTTTTCATAAGTGCCGAGATTTTATACGAAAATATCGCCATTTCTAGCGATATTGAGGTGATTAGACTTGACCACTGTAACAAGTATATGGTAGCTCCGGTCGGACTCGAACCGACACGGGTTGCCCCAATGGATTTTGAGTCCATCGTGTCTACCATTCCACCACGGAGCCATATAACTTGTATGCTTGCTCTGAGAGCGAGGCAACGGCGGTAGAATATAGCAAAATATGATTTTTGCAAAAAAGACTTAATAGAATTTATCATATCAGCTTTAAGAGGAGATTTTTGAGTATCTCTCGACCATTTTGTGTCATCACAGATTCTGGATGGAATTGTACGCCGAGCATTTTCTGTTCCTGTGCGTGAATCAAATTGATACTTTTATCTTGATTGCGTCTTGGGCGACATCACGGTATTCTCCCAAAACCTGCGTAAGAATTATACTGTCATACTTTTTGATCTTTCCTAAAGAGTTTGATAGTGTTTTGGACTCCTTGTTGGGCCTTGGAGAGCTTCCTGACTTCCAATCAGAGATGTTTACAGATAGCTTGGCAACCGAGACAGACGCCGAGCAGCGGGGCGTTGCCACGAGTCTCAATAATCTCTCCTATTTTTTTCATTTTTTCATCGGCACCATCATTGATATCGCCTGGACCACCTCAGAGGATTAGGATATCTTCTCGGGGTTCATAGCCTGGTTCCACTCATGGTGGCGTAAAAGTAGGTTCTCGTTCTGTATAGTCGACCACACTGACGTCACATCACAGAGATCTCGCGAGACGGGCAAGTGTGAGTGAAAAATCATCACGGAAATTGATAATAGTCACTTTTTTACCAATAAGTTCTGGGCAGAAATCCTGTGGCTTATCTGATTGGTCTTCAAAGTGAAACTGCGAGAGAAATCGGTTACGAGAGGCGAGTAATTCAAGTACTTCAG
>DALYDS010000025.1:0-720 GCA_031973055.1 bacterium
TGTGAATGGCGCCGTAGCTCAGATAGGGCAATCGGTCGATCCAGAAAAAGACCATATCGAATTCGGTGGTAAGCTCATCAAACGAAGTGAAGCGCTCGTCTACTATGCAGTGAACAAGCCCCGAGGCATAGAGACTACGTGTGCTCAGAAAGGTGGACAAAGCATTGTCGACATTGTCGACATTCCGACTCGTGTATTCCCTATTGGCCGCTTGGACAAGGACTCTTCTGGGCTTATCCTCATGACCAATGATGGACGTCTGACGCACCGACTCCTCCATCCTTCGTTCGAACACGAAAAAGAATATCTCGTCACGACCTACGGTAAAATTGATGACCATTCTCTCGAAGCTCTCAGAAACGGTGTGCGATATTCTGTCACCGAAGGTCCTAAAACTGGCAAAGATGCAAAAGCAAAACTCACCCAATGAGGAGCCCAGTATTCAAAAAGACTGCCACCCATAGGTAAAAAATGATTCGCTGACAGAGGCACACCAGGACTCCTCCAACTCACGAAATTTGTCCAGACACTTCCCTGCGAAGTAAAACGTGCGAGCTCTGATACATTTACTATTGTCCTCACAGAAGGTAAAAACCGTCAAATCCGTCGTATGGTTGAAGCATGTGGTCATCAAGTCAAACGACTCAAACGTATCCGTATCGAGCATATACTCCTCGGAATCATGCCAGATGGTGCCTACCGAGAACTCAAGCGTGGAGA
>DALYDS010000025.1:730-11401 GCA_031973055.1 bacterium
TCTCTCTCAAACAAATGAGCCAGGGTGTGCGCTATACCATCACAGAAGGACCTCGTACTTCGCCATCTTCGACACGTTCGCCATCTCAGAAATTTCCCCCTCAAAAATCCTCCCTTGCGCCAAAGAAATTTGTCCAGACTCAGCCCTGTGAGATAAAGAGGGTCAGCTCAGATACATTTCGTATCATCCTCAAAGAAGGTAAAAATCGACAAATCCGTCGTATGGTCGAGGCGTGTGGTCACCAAGTGAAGCGACTCAAACGTATCCGCATCGAACATATACTCCTCGGAATAATGCCAGATGGTGCCTACCGAGAACTCAAACGTGGTGAACGTGAAGAACTCCTCCGTCGTGCTGCACTTCCCCTCGTGGATTATGCGCCTATCGTCGGTGAGGTGATTCATGGAGATGGGCGAGGTCATTCATTAGGCTTTCCAACAGCCAATATTGTTATGGCAGCTGATGTTCTCCCAAATGAGACATTTTCTTGTCGTGTGAAAATCGGAGAAGAAGTCTATCTCTGAGCCGGTTCATACCAGCCAAAGAAATGACATTTCGAAGTCCATATCGTCGGTTTTGATCGTGATATATATGGAGAGACCATTCATATAGATATCATGGACAGTATCCGAGTCAATCAACACTTCACGAGTATTGATGAACTTAAGAAACAAATCGAAAAAGACGTAAACCACGTCCGAGCTCACTGGCGAGCGGTCCTCAGTGATAAAAAGTAAACCAATGAAAATAGCCATCCTTCATCCTCAATGCCGTATTCAGTGATGAGCTATCAAGATGGCATTGCTCTCGACACGTTTGCTCGCAGAAGCAGGACACGATACAACGCTCTATACCTTCACACACAGTCCAGAGTGTTTCTCAGATCTTCAGAAAAATATCAAAATAGAGATTCACGAAGCAGCGAAAAGTATATCATTTTCTCCCCTCAAAAAGCTCATCAGTATCATCACACTCGCTTGGCGTCTTCGACATGTCGACACGATTATTGCCAATAACCCACCGATGCAGGTAGTAGCCGCATTGGCAAAGGTTTTTAATTGAAAAGTACATACTCTCTGGTGGCACCACCATACTCCGTGGTATATATATAATAATAGAATCAAATCATTTTTTGAACGATATCTGATTATACCATTCATAGATACGATGATTGTAACGAGTCATTTCGTGGGTGAGCAGCTCAAGATCTACAGTGGGAGGGGTGCCACAGTTATACATCCAGTACTTCCCGTCATTCCAGAATCGTTTGTTCCGTCATCCTCTAAAGAATCAAATACAGGCCTGGATTCCCGCCTACGCGGGAATGACGGTGATAAAGATGACAAAAAATTTCTCCTCTTCACACACGGTCGTCTCGAGGCTGGCAAAGGGATAGAGACAGTTATATCGGTCTGGAAAAGTCTCGAGGCGGATGCGCAGACACAATGAAAAACAAAATTAGTTATCTATGGTACCGGATCTCTCGAAAAAACTCTCAAAGCGCAATGAATCGACGTCCAGCCCTATGATATTGAGTCGACATTATGAGATATTGCGAACAGTGGTATGTCATCTCTCGCCATCTATGCATCAACCATAGATGCCTTTGGTATGGCTCCGCTCGAGGCACAATCGACAGGTATATCGACACTCATTCTCGACAGAGGTGGCGCACGTGAGACACTCGTGTCGGATGTGTCAGGCGAATGTGTCGGACGAATTGTCGATACCGAATCAGACCTTTGTGCTACAACATCATACTTCATTACCCACAAAAAATTTCCAGAAAATATGTCTATTGTGAATTTTTCTCACACAATCGACTATTTCACACCACAGAGATTATCCTCTGATTTGCTCTCTGTTATCAACAAAACAAAGGAATAGAAACATCAAAATAACTGTGTTCAATTGTGAAGAGTGTGTGAAAATAGGTGTCGAGCACTTGAATAGCGTCGATTATGGACTATTATCTGCGCACGATTGTTCGTGTACATCTCCCTCGTTTTCCACTCTTGCTCAGTTTCGACAGTTTTTCGTGTGTTTCGACATATGACGAACATCGTTACTTGGCTCGCAGATCGAAGAGGGTTATGACTTCTCGCTCTACCAATCGTATATGGATTTATGAAGTATATGATGGCTAGGAGTCGAGATGTATCCGTTCAATTCTATTTTTTACCCTTTTATTTATGCGTCAGACTTTACGACAAATCGTCGCAGTTCTCGCGCTTATTGGTATGTCTATGAGCATTGCTCCTACGACTTTCGCTGCATCATACTCTGATGCTAGTGCTGCTAATAAGCTCGCTGCAGCTGGAATCGTCCAAGATCACTCAGCTAAAATCGCTGATTACCGTCTTGGTGATAATGTCCTCCGTCAGGAGGCTGTAGGTATTGCTGGTCGAGTTTCTGGAGTAATCCCAAACTCACCTGTCTCTGCTTACAACTGTCAGGATATGTTTAGTGACATTTCAGAAGCATGGGTATGCCGAGCTGCTGAGCTCGCTGCTGCTGCTCGAATTGTAAACGCTAACAACACTACTTTCCGTCCTATGGACAAAGTAACTCGTTATGAGGCTGTTGTTATGGCGCTCAAGGCTAGCTGTCTCAATCCTATTGATGCTGCTGGTACTACACACATCGAACAAACAGCTGCTCGCGCAGTTGAAGCTGGACTCATCTCAAATGCTGCATCATTTAATGCAAATGCTGTTGCAACTCGTGGTGATGTATTCCGATACAATGTCTACGCTATGGACTACGCTGAGGCTAACTCAGATGAAATGGACGACTCTCTCCCTACTTGTGCTGACCGCATGGCTGGTGGAGAAGGTGGTAACGACATTCTCTGTGTCCTCGATCCTTCTTTCTGTGCTACAGAAGAAAATACAACAACAGGTGGTACATCTACAACTGGTAGTGTAAGTGTATCTCTCTCATCTGTACAGCCAACTACGACTCTTGTACAAAAACAATCAGGCGCAGTTCTTGCTAACATTACTTTCACTGGTAATGGTACAGTAACTGGTGTTAATCTCTTACAAACTGGTGTATCTGCTGATACAACTCTCTCAAATGTTTACCTCTTCGACGGGGCTACTCGTTTGACTGATGCTGCTACAGTTTCATCTGGTCGTAAGATTGACTTCGTCAACGGTTCAGGCATCTTCACTGTAAATGGTTCTAAAACTATCTCAGTTGTTGCTGAAATCGCTGATAGTACTTCTGGACAGACTGTCGGTGTCAACCTCTCAGGATTCAAAGTAGGAGCTAATACTGCTTCTGCTAATCTCGTAGGTAACATCAACACTATCGCTTCTGCTACTCTCGCTACTGCTGACTTCGCTACTGCTACTCCATCTGGAGGCTCTATCGACCCAGCTAAAGATGTAGAAGTATTCAAGAGCAATGTCTCTGTTGGTACACGTGATCTCGTCCTCAGCCGATTGGCTATCCGACAGATCGGTTCTGTAAACAACTCTGACATCGTCAATTTCCGTCTCCAAGTTGACGGACAGACAGTAGCAACTGTTGCTAACCTCGATATGAATGGTTACGCTTCATTTGCTATCTCTCCATCTAAGACTCTCGTCACTGGTACACGTGTAATCCGTGTTCTCGCTGATGTAGTCGGAGGTGCGTCTAGAAACTTCCAGTTCTCTATCCGCAACAAATCTGATGTAGGTATCGTCGATTCTCAGTACAATGTTGGTATCAATGCTACATATGCATCTGGTAACTTCCCTGCTTCTCCAGCATCTTCTGTATCTATCAACGCAGGTTCTGTAACTGTACAAAAAGCTATCGACTCTACTAGCGGTGACGTAACAGTCAACGGTAATGATGTTCTCCTCGCTAAATATACAGTAACAACTTACGGTGAATCTCTCAAGATCGAAACTCTCAAAGCTGGTTTCGCTTACAACAGTAACGACGCATCTAATGCTGCTGCTACTCTTCGTAATGGTCGTATCGTAATTAACGGAGCTCAAGTAGGTTCTACTACAACTCTCGTTGCTGCTGGTACTACATTTACTACGAACTATACGCTCGCTGCAGGTGTCCCTACTACAATCGAAATCCGTGCTGATATCTTTGATAATGACGGTACTGGAACTATCAAGGCTGCTGATACAATCACAGCTTCTCTCTTAGCTCCTGCTGCTGCAAATACTCAGAGACTCTCATCTCTCGGTTATATCTCAGTTCCTAGTGTTGATACTGCTGCTAACCAATTAACAGCTAAGAGTGCTGCTTCTATCACTATGGTAAAAGCTTCTACTTACGCTAATCAAACTACTGCTATTCCTCAGACACAATCTTACAAGATTGCTGCTTATACTCTCGCGGGTAATAGCTCTGAAGACGTCAATATTGATACTGTTTCAGTTGACTTCACATCAGTTACGAATGCTACATTCGCTGCTGCTGATCTCACTGACGTTATCCTCAAGATCGACGGTGTAGCTGTTGGTACTCCAAAAGCTACTGTTTCTGCAACTGGTAATAGCTACTCTGTATCATTTGTTCTCCCAAAGAACGGTTCTAAAACAATCGAAGTATGGGCAAATATCGGATCATCTATCACTGCTGCTGACTCAATCAAAGCTGAAACAACTGTAAGTGGTGTAGGTGCTTCATCATCTGTTACATCAACAACTGCTACAGGTGTTGATGGTCAGACTATTATCGCAGGTACTGGTACTATCACAGCTACTGCTGATGCTAGCCGTCCTGTTGCTTCTATCTCTGATGATGCTGGTACAAAGACAGCTGCTGCATTCAAATTTGAAGCTGCAACTGATTCTTTCAACATCACTGACCTCGTATTCACTATTGCTGACGTTACAACTGTAAGCAAAGTTAAACTCTACGACGGTACTACTCTCGTTGCTCAGAAAGATCCTGCTACAACTGTTAACTTCAATGGTCTTGCTTGGAATATCCCTGCAAACACATCAAAAGTTCTCCGTGTCGAACTCGACCTCGGTACAGTTGGTGTTGGTTCTGGTACATCAGGTGCTTCAACACTCGTAACTCTCACTTCTGGTATTGCTACGAATGGTGCAGGTTCATCTGCTGCTATCACTGAGTCAAATCCTGCAGGTAACGCAATGTATGTCTACAAAGCTATACCTACAGTGACTAACCTCTCTCTCCCTACGACTCTCCTCCAAACAGGTACACAGGTAGTATCAAAATTCTCAGTTGGTACTAACGGTACAGGTACAATCGGATGGAAGAAACTCATCTTCACGGTTACTCGTGAAATGGGCGGTACAGATACTCTCGCTACTCCTACACTCTGGGATGCTGATACTAACACGCAAATTGCTGGTACACCTGCATTTACAGGCTCTGTAGAAGCTGACGGTGGTACATCTGGTACTATCACATTCGTAGCTGACGATGAACAACAAATCTCTGGTTCTAAATCTTACTACTTGAAGGTCGTTACTGCTGGTACATTTGTTACTGGTAACAACCTCAACGTAAGTATTGCTCAACCATCTAGTTATGTTGCTCCTGCTGCATACGCTACTGTTGCTGGTACTACTTCTTCATTTACTTGGTCTGACCTCTCTGCTCAATCACACAGTCTCTTGACTCTTGATTGGTCAAATGGCTTCCTCGTGAAGAACCTCCCTACTGATTCTCAGACACTTACTAAATAGTAAATCTGGTTAACAGTGTGAGAGTGTTTCTCGAAACATAAAATCGAGCTTAATCCCCCACTCGCAAGAGTGGGGGATTTTTGTTTGTTTTTGTCTTTGCCATCTTGATTTTTTACTCAGAAAAATATACTTCTCGTATGAAAAAAATTATTTTATCCTTATTGGTAGCGGCTTTAATAGTATGAGGCGGATACTCTATCTACTGGCTTGCTAACAAACCTTACGTGTTTGTCCCATACGAATCATCATCGCTCACGAATAAAAAATCTTATTTGAACGAAAAAGATACGGAAGAAGTCAAAAAAAAGATACAAGAAGTCCAAAAAATCATCAACGATTTTGATGATAAATCTACCGTCAAAGATAAAAATAATGCCTATTTTGTCCTCGCATCACATCAGCAATCGATAGGACTGTACCTCGATGCCAAGAAAACACTAGAGACCAGCCTCCAAGCAAATCTGAATACCAACATACTCCAATCATATGCCATTTTGCTCTACAATATGGGAGCCAAAGAAGCGGCAATACAATATATCGATCATCTCCTGGAGATTGCACCAAATATTGCGAACTATTGGCGATCAAAAATAGAACTCGCGAGCGATGTGCACGCAGGCGATAATGAATACCTCGATGATCTCTATAATCAGGCACTCAAGTCAACCGGAGAGCATATAGATATAGCGACTGTCTATGCCCAATTTCTCGGAAAATTAGGACAAAATGACAAGGCTATCCAGTATTGGGAGAAAGCCATAGCGATCTTTCCAGAAGAGAAAGCTCTCTATCAAAAGGAAATAGACGCTTTGAAAAAATAGTTTTTTGGTGTTCGATTATTTGCATTTCATGAATATATGAGGCATACTATGTTGGTAAAACAACAGTCTTTTCATGTTCAAAAAATTTATTTCATACAGCATTCTCTCGCTCTTTATCATCAATGCATGGGCATGAGAGATAAATTGGACAGGAGGAGAAGGTGCCAAAAATATAAGCTTTGTCTCGGTTGCTTCTTCTTCGGATGGTAAAAAATTGGTAGGAATAAAACAATACGGCAGCATCTATACCTCGACTGATGCTGGAGTGACATGGACTGAGCGTACTTCCTCTGGACAGAGATATTGGCAAGCTGTAGCTATGTCGGGCGATGGTGTCAAAATGACAGCGGCTAATAAAGATGGATATATCTATACCTCAACTGATGCCGGAGTAACATGGCTCGAGAGAACCTCCTCTGGACAGAGAAATTGGCGTGGTCTCGCCATCTCGACCGATGGTACAAAACAATATGCTCTCGATGCACCCACAGGATATATATATGCTTCCACTAACTCTGGTGAAACATGGTCAGCCAAAACCGCTTCTGGTCAAAAAAACTGGCAAGCTATAGCCACATCATGAGATGGAAATAAATTGGTAGCTGTCGTGAAAAATGGTTTCATGTATAAATCAGTGAATTGAGGAGGGGCTTGGACTCAAAATACGAGTTTTCCTGCTGAAAAAAACTGGCAAGTAGTTTTTTCATCAATTGATGGAACAAAATTGGTCGCTGCCGAATCAGCGTGAAACATATTTAGTTCTTCTGATAGTGGTACCACATGGATTGAGAAGATTCCGTCAGGTAATAAAGGCTGGAACTCGATTGATACCAATAGTGACCTCACAAAAATAGTCATAGGAATAACCAATGAAACTATATACACCTCTATCAATTCTGGTGGTACTTGGGATGAGATTTCCACTTCCGGTAAAAAAACTTGGACTCTGGTTTCGCTTTCCGGTGATGGCAAAAAAATATATGCAAATGATGCTACTGATGGTTATATTTTTTCATTAGCACCAGCAACTATCTCTGAAATTACATCAGATGCTGTGAATGGTACATATAGGCCGGGTGATATCATCGATATAGATCTCAATTTCTCTGAGCCAGTGACATCTACGGGTGATGTCACAGTAACCCTCGAAACAGGAGCTACTGATCGCACGTGTAAATTTTCTATCACCAATGCTAAGACAGGGATGTGTAACTATACCGTACAGATAGGTGATACGAGCAATGATTTAACAGTTTTGACGGTGGCTGGAAATATAAAAGACGGAGGGGGGACTCTCTTGGCTAATTTGGTCCCTACAAAAAACCTCGCTGATACTAAAAATATAAAAATAGATAACTCTGCGGCAGCACCCGTCAAGCCAGTGACTGTCACTAAACCAACTACTCCTAGTACAGTACCTCCTGCTAATACAGAACCAGATTTTAGTTCCGCCCCAGAAGTCATCGACTATGGTGAGACCTTCTATGATCCAGAAACAGGAGAGACATATTTTCCAGAAGAAGAGATAGATATAGAGGAGCCGGAGCCAGTATTGAACAGTGCTCCTGAGCCAGTGGCGAACGTCGACATACCTGTCTCATACCGAGATATTGATTTCTCTGTATTTCAGGGAACAGGAGAATTTTCTCCACGACAAGAAGTCATCAGTATCGCTGTCCGCATAAATCGAATTGAGCTCACTTCAAATTATGTCTGTAAAAATATCTATTCAGATACAACGGGATATGGTGTCTCACCATGGACATGTCAGTTTGCCGAGCGTTCTCAGGCAGCAGGACTTATCTCAGGTTCTCGATCGACATTCCGTCCACTAGATTCTGTCACTCGTGCTGAGGCCTACGCTATCCTCCTCAAGAGCGCTTGTATCGTCCCCAACATCACTCCTGATAACTGGCAAATCGGTGTCATAGAGTCAGCTATGGAGTATGGATTGACTGTCCGTGATATCGAATCATTCGCTCCGAATAGACCTATACAAGCATCCGAGGTGTATACGATAGCGAGTCGAGTCAAATCTCTCCTCGAAGCACATCCAGAGATGTGCGGAGACTAATTGAGACTATACAATCCTCCACGGCTCGTGATAATTCCCTCTATTTCCAGGGATGAGAGATATATCATAAGTACCTGAGTATCCAGGTTAAGTTTCTCAGCGAGTGCATCTATCCCGAGGCTGTCGAGGCAGAGCATGTCGTAGATTGATTCCTCTATTGGATGAGCAAAAGTCGGCTTCATAGTCGTCAACATCGACAACTGTTTGTCTACTATCTCGTACTCGCTCAGTATATCTTCGTGAGAGAGAATCAGCTTGCCGAGACCGTCACGGATGAGGCGATTACTCCCGAGAGCACTCTCACGAGTAATGTCAGATGGTATGACAAAAACATCACGATTTGCCTCGAGGGCGAGTCGAGCCGTAATGAGCGTCCCAGAGTCTTCCCCCGCTTCAGCTATGAGCGTCCCACGACTCATACCAGCGACTATATCATTTCTCATGGGGAAATTGTAGGGTTCTGCGAGTGTTCCAATCGGAAATTGAGACACGAGCGCTCCACCTTGTTCCACGACTTTTTCGAAAAAAGGAGCACTTGAGGGAGGATAATAGACATCAATACCAGATCAAAAAACCACTGTTGTATGCCCCTTTTCTTTCAGAGCTGCTTCATGGGCCACCGTATCAATGCCGTACGCTCAGCCACTGACGATACCATAGCCAGCACGTATGAGTCCGGGTATGATTTTTTGTACACAGGAGGCAGCATACTGAGAATGCTTACGTGAACCCACAACAGAAATCAGAGCATCAGTGGGGTGCAGTGTGCCTCTGACATAGAGGATGGTTGGTGCTCCGACGAGACTTTTCAACAAGAGAGGATAGTCTTCATCGTCTCTATGAACAACACGAGTAGTTTCGAGAGTATGTTTGACACGTTCGACAAGAGCACCCGTTTTTTTGTCTACTATCTTAGCCGCAGTCTCTTGGCTATGACCATCAGTGAGTAATAATCATATGTCGATTCTCTCGTAGTATTCTTGGGCACGTTCGGGTGTAATATCACGGAGTTTCCGTTGAGAGATACCCATGCTATGGAGCACGGCGAGATAGAGTCATTGCATACTCTCTTTATATCTATTTTTCAGAGAAATTCATCTCTTTTTTTATTCAGTACAGCTCCCATTTTCTTCTTTCCAAGTCTCGAGACGTTTACCGATGGCTATAATTTCTGAAATAAGGATTGATCTATCAGGACTAAATGTCTCAAATGTACGCTTGGTAAATCCGAGTTCAATTGCTTTTTCGATGACGTTTTCTCGCCAATCAGCATTATTTTTATCAATTGTGATACAGGCACTCTTCATCAGCATAGAGTATGCTTCGACACGAGTTACAGAATCGAGAGGACGGAACGTCGTCTTGCTGCGAGAAATAATGCCTGCGTCCTGAGCCTTTTCAGCTATCTGACAAGTACTCTCTGAGATATTATCACCCTGTGTATCAGAGTGACGCCCCTCACATGCATAGTATTCCGCGAGTTCCATGCCACGGATAGTCACCGCGAGGGTGACGGTCTGTTCGCGAGTTGCAAATTCATTGCTCGCAGCAGGAAGAACAGGAACATCTATATTATTGATATGTTTTTGTATATTTTTGAAGCTCACAGGAGTGATTGTTTTTCATGTTTCAGGGGCTGAATTCAGTTGAACTGTAGCATTATGTTGTAAATTTTGACTTACAGTGGGAGTTACGCTGGTAACAGTTCAGGCCCATGTTGATGATGCTCCGCTATCAGTGTTGCTCCCACTTCCACCATTATTGTTGGTTGAAAAAGTTTTGTCTAGAGTAGTTGAAATATTTCCAGCTATATCGATAGAGATAACATTATAATGATATGTGGTGCCAGGTGCCAGATCGGTAATAGTTACTGTTCGTCCAGTAACAAGTGTAGAATTTAGGGTTGTTGCATTGCCATAAGAGTCAGTGAATCCATATTCTACTTGAGTTGTTGATGCTTCGTCAGTTGACCAACTTACAAGAACACTAGTATTTGATAAGATTGTGGTTGAGATATCTGAAGTGATAGGCCCTGCATTATCTACCGTCAAAACCGCTGTCGAAGCTGAAGAGATATTCCCTGCAGCATCAATGACAT
>DALYDS010000026.1:0-2657 GCA_031973055.1 bacterium
TCATTTTCCCTTCTTTGAGACGGAGTTTGCCGAGATTCCATGAAGAGAGAGGGGAGTGGTTGGTATCAGAGACTTGGACGCCAGAGCCGACTCTGTAGAGAGAGGTGAGAATGTCTTTTTGATAGTGTGCATCGTACTCTTCGTCGATGATTTTTGCAGACAGACCTATGTCTTCGTTATCAAATTTCTTTTGGAGGAGTTTCTCTCTTTTTTCGAGCCATGATTCGAGTTCTTCTATATCTCCATTGTAGAGAGCAATCGCTCGCGCACTTCGTGGAATAGCATTGTCAGCATCTCCTCACTTTATATCAGTAATACCGATGATATCATCTCGTTCGTGGAGGATTTTCATGAGTTCGATGAGTGCGTTTCACTGTCATTTATTTATATCTATACCAGAGTGTCCTCCGGTGAGTCCAGAGACACGAATTTTGATTGTTTTACCTTTTTTAGTAGTTTTCTTTGGCTCATAACGACAGGTGATGAGGAGGGTGCCACCACAGCCTATGCCTATACTTTTTGAATCGCACCAATCTAGATTGATACCATAGTTGGCACTGATTTCGAGATCGAGGTCATGTGCACCGATGAGACCTACTTCTTCACCCATGGTGAAGAGGAGCTCGAGCGATGGCCGCTCTTTCATCTCAGCGATGGCCATCATAGCCGCTACTCCTATACCATTGTCGGCACCGAGAGTGGTCTTATCTCACCAGAGTATGCCATCTTTTTCGACTATTTTGACGCCTTCTTCTGACCAATCGTGTGATTCTTGGGCGACACAGACCATATCCATATGTCCTTGGAGACAGAGTGTTTCCGTTGTGCTGCCTGGTGCTTTTATGAGGAGATTGCCTGCTTCATCATCTTCATACTCCCAATCATTCTCTTTCGCCCATGATGTGAGCCATTTTTTGACTCTTTTTTCTTCATGAGAACGACGAGGGATTTCTGAGAGCTCTAGGAAATACCGAAGTGCTTTCTTGTAGAGTGACATTAACTTGATTGTAGTGATAGTTTCAGAGTTACAAGTACAATACTTGCGACTTTCTCAACTTCTGTATAATCTGGAAACTATGATACGACGAATTTTCCTCTTTGTGCTCACCAATATCGCGATTATCGTGATGGGAACCATTATCCTGGGTCTTATCCAGAGATTTTTTGGTATCGATATCACAGGTACACTCCATACCAATTATTTTTCTCTGTCTCTGTTTGCTCTTTTTTACGGATTCTTTGGTGCTTTTGTTTCTCTGCTCACCTCTCGATGGATGGCAAAGAAATTTCATCACATGAGACTCCTCTCCCCAGAAGATATCGCGACATGGACTGCTGCAGAGAAGCTCGTCTACGAAACTGTTGATAAAATCGCTCAAACTCACGGAATTACTACACCAGAGGTGGGTGTCTATGAATCTCCTGAAGTAAATGCTTTTGCGACTGGTGCCACACGTAATTCTTCTCTTGTAGCGGTCTCGAGCGGTCTCTTGCATCAGATGAAATCAGATGAAGTTGAAGGGGTTGTAGCTCATGAAATGGCACATATCCTCAATGGTGACATGGTTACGATGACTCTCCTCCAGGGTGTTATCAATGCATTTGTGATATTTCTCTCACGGGCTATAGCACAGATTGTTTCAATGGCTGGTCGTCGTGATGAAGAGGGCTCGAATGGTCTGGTATACTTCATTGTGACGTTAGTTCTCGAAATTCTCCTGGGCGTACTCGGCTCTCTCGTTGTCATGGCATACTCTCGTCGTCGAGAATTCGCGGCAGATGCTGGTAGTGCTGGTTTTGTCGGTAAAAATAAGATGATCAATGCTCTCAAAGCCCTGCAGCGAATACATGAGGCAAATATTGCTGTTCCGAGTGATCCAAAAATTGCTGCTCTCAAAATAGATGGAAAGACCACAGGATTTATGCATCTCTTTGCGAGTCATCCGCCTCTCGAAGAACGTATTAATCATCTCCTTACTTATACTCTCTAAATCTTCATATGAGCTTCCTTCTCGTCTACGAACTTCTCTGGGTGGAAATCATTCTCCTCGGTTTTGGTATGTTTTATATATTTTTCCACTTTGGTCATGGCTTATGGTCTAAACTAGGCTCTATCCGTGAGTTTAATCTCTTTTACAAGAAACAAAGAAGTAAAATCCTCCGTAAACACACCCTCGAACAGAAGAAGGTCGATACTCAGACGCGTCGCGCTGATGTATCGCTCAATAGTACGAAGAAAAAACTCACTGCCCGAGAAAAACTCTCTCTCGAAAATACCCTCAAGTCTGTCCAGGGAAAACTCGCTGTTCAGGACTATGCAGGAGCACGCTCTCATATTATAGAGGGGCTCATGATCGATCGTCACAATCAGGAACTCAATATATTGTTGGCACAACTCTATGAAAAGGAATTTGATTTTGAAAAAGCTGAAATCCTCTTCCGCGACCTTATCCTCCATCATGATCCAAAAAAAGCTGATCTCTATGTTTATCTGGGCAATAATCTTATCTTCCAGAAAAAACAGACATTGGCATATGATATTTTCAAAAAATGACTCGAAAAAGAACCTCGAAGTATCGAATTGCTCCAGACATTAGCCGAGCTCGGATATGAACTCCATGAATACGAAGAATCACTCCTCTATGCTCGTCGTCTCA
>DALYDS010000026.1:2757-7391 GCA_031973055.1 bacterium
CTCGGATATGAACTCCATGAATACGAAGAATCACTCCTCTATGCTCGTCGTCTCACAGAAGCTCAACCAAAGCACATACGAGCTCATGAGATCCTCGCACTCTCGAATTTGCAGGTTGGTTCTGATCAGAAAGCATATGATACTTTTCTCAGTCTCCGCAAGCTCGATCCGTATAACCAGGTTGTCCTCGCTTGGCTCCCAAAGGTCGAAGAAAAGCTCGGACTCCATCCAGACGCAAAACGATTCGCTGACAGATAATTATCTTATTTTATGACTGCCAAAATTCCTCCATCATCTCTAGAATCCGAGAGAAGCCTCCTCGGGTCTCTTTTGATTGATCGCGAATGAGTCATAAAAGTAGCGGATATTATCTCAAAAGATGATTTTTATGATGATAATCATGGTATTATCTATTCGGCTATTATTGAGCTCTATCGTAAAAATAGACCCATAGATCTCGTGACTGTCTCAGAGGCCTTGGCAGCAGGCGGTCATATTGATACTATCGGAGGGAATACATACTTAGCAGATCTCACTATCAGTGTCCCGACGAGTGCTCACGTTTTTGAGTATGCACAGATTGTGAAGTCTAAGGCGATACTCCGCCGCCTCATACAGACGGGGAGCACGATTTCTTCGTTTGGTTTCGATGAGCTCACGGAGATTAATACGCTCTTGGAACGTTCTGAACAGTCATTGTTTCAGGTAACACAAACATTTATCAAAAACCGACTAACTCATATACGTGAGATTCTCGATCTACGATATGAAACGTATGCTGAAACGCATGAAGATCCTAAAAAAATGGAAGATGGGAAAATCATGACGACTTTCAAAAACCTCGATAATAAATTACAGGGTCTCAAAGGAGGGGATTTGGTCATCCTCGCTGCTCGTCCGTCGATGGGTAAGACAGCCATGGCTCTGAATATCGCACAAAATGTCGCTAAAAAGAAAAATGTCGCTATTTTCTCACTCGAGATGAGCAAAGAACAGCTCACAGATCGTATGGTCTGCGCTGCAATGGGTATCGACTCTTGGAAACTCCAAAAATGAGAACTAACCGATGACGAATTCGCACGAATAGGGGACGCGCTCTCCCAACTCTCTATGTCTCATATTTTTATCGATGATTCTGCGAGTATGAGTCTCCTCGAAATCAAATCCAAGTGCCGTCGTCTCAAAATGGAATCTGGTCTCGATATGGTTGTCATCGATTACCTCCAGTTGATTACTGGTACCAATCCGATGAATCGAGTACAAGAAATATCAGATATCTCACGTGGACTCAAATCTCTCGCTCGTGAGCTCAACGTGCCGATTATTGCACTCTCTCAGCTCTCTCGTGCTGTCGAAAGTCGTGCGAGCAAGGAGCCAATTCTCTCAGATCTCCGTGAATCGGGTTCTATTGAGCAGGATGCGGACATCGTTCTCATGATCTACCGAGAAGAATACTATAATAGTGCAGAATTGCAGGCGAATGACATGAACAAAGGAAAAACAACTATTTTTATTCGTAAAAACCGAAATGGACCTGTCTGAAATGCAGAGTTTATATTTGATGGCAAGTTCATGAAGTTCCGTGAAATAGATGCTACGAGAGTTGGTTTTTAAACCAGACCAAGTCTTTTTGCTCCTGCGATATACTGATGAATATTAACACAGGCGTCTTTACCAGATTTTTCGTATGTGTTGTACGCCATGTGGACGAGTTCCATGGTTTTTTCGAGACTTTCTGTTTGTATAGCGAGCTCTGCATCGTGTTCACTCATAAATCCTCTTCCGACGATTTCATTATTGATATAGTCTTGGAGTGTCTTGTATTGTGAACCCCAGAGAATAATAGGTGTCCGACATATATGGCCTACCTGCATGAGTTGCCAGGTATAAAATAACTCTAAAAGTGTCCCTATACCACCTGGAGTCACTATAAACATGTGTGAGAGTAGCATGAAAGTATCGAGTCGTGCTGAGAAAGTGCTCGTTGTTTCGGTAAAATCGAGATATTTATTTGGTTTTTGTTCGAAGGGGAGCTCTATATTGATACCAATTGTCTGGGATTCATCAGCGTTGGTCGCGAGTTGATGACCGTATGATGCTGCCTCCATTGCTCCAGGTCCTCCTCCAGTGACTATATCATATCCATTTATAGCGAGTTTCCTGGCGAGTTCGGCTACTTCTTGATATGTTTTATCTTCGGGCTTGATACGTGCTGAGCCAAATATAGCGACACGAAAATGCCCGTCATTTGTTATATCGAGGAGCTTTTTCTTGTTTATTATGTCTTCGTTGTTGAGTTTTTTAATGGCAGACATGGTACTATACTATTTCGTTCTTTATATGTTCAAGTTCTTTGTTGAGGAAGTAGTTGAGAACTGTTCTAATAATAACTATTCCGCCTAATATGGCCAATTGTTCGAGCCCTGGTCGGAATATGGTTTCGAGAATGTCGGCTGCTATGAGAAACTCCAAACCTAAGAGGAGATATATACCGAGACTATATCGTATTTGATCGTTGTTGAGATGCTTGCTTTTTACCCCTATCTCAATTTTTATGAAGTTAATAAGCCCATGGATTACTCCAGTAATTATTACCATCACTCAAACTATTCCCACAAAGAGCGCAAAAGTATCGAGAGCGTGTATGATAGAAGAAGTCATACATATACTCTACTCTATGTTTATTTGTTTTTCAAATTTATCCACTCTTCTGCCTTTTGTAATTGTTCGAGTGTTCCTATATCAAACCATTTTCACTCAAGAGTTTGACCATATACTGGCTCATTTTTCATAATATAGGCTATCATTTCACCTGCCTTTATCTCACCAGCATTTTGTTTCTTTCATTCTTCGAGGAGGAGGGGTATGTATTTGAGATGTTCTTTTTTGAGAGCATAAATCATAGTTGCACAGAGGCTTGATGAAGGATTTTCTGGCTTTTCAACAAAGGATGAAACCCTATTATCTTCTCCGAGAGTGACATTGCCTAAACCCTTTGCTAACTCCAAATCGCCTACATCGTAGAGTCCTACGACATCACCTTTTTTATGGAGTGTTTCTATGACACCAGATAAGTCATCCTCGAATAGATTGTCTCCTCCGAATATGAGGACATCATCATCGATATTGTGTTTTTCCATCAATAAATTGAGATCTCCTACAGGGCCAAGGCGAGTCTCGTTTGAAGTAGTTCCGTCATTGATAATTGTGATTTTTGGATTCGGATTTTTCTGGAGCCATTCTTCGAAAACGTGAGTGAATTTTTCGTTACTCACTATGAAGATTTCTGATATATCTGATCTGTTTATTATTTTGTCGATGAGATACTCAATCATCGGACGACCAGCAACTGGTACCATTGGTTTCGGAGCATTGATTGTCAGAGGGTACAATCGTGTACCATAACCTCCAGCGAGGATAATAGCTTTCATAGTGCGAACTATTGTATAAGTATTTTTGTGAATTCTAGCAACTCTCGCATTTTTGCAAATCAAAAGTTATCTATATACTGCCTCTACATTCTTATCTATCACTGTTTTTCTGTTTATGGCTCAAAAAAATTCTGAACTTACCCAGTCACAAAAAAAGAAACTTTCTGAGACTTCTGCTGCTGGTACTCCTGGTCAAATGAAACCAAAAAAATGAAATAATAAAAAGAAATACTCAACAATTATTTCTCTCTTTATTCTCTCTCTTCTTTTCGGAGGTTTATTTTATATTGTCGGTAGTCTCGACAGTTCAAAAGAAGTTACTATTTCTCAGTTTGTCGATTCATACAAAGCTGCTAAATATTCAAAAGTAGAAGTTCGCGATCAGACTATCGTTGGTACTCTTATCCAAGCCACTCCTGAGACCTCATCTGTTCCAAATTTTGGCATCAATCCACAGGAGGCACTTCCAACTGAAACTGCTACTCTTCCTGCGAAAGATTCTCTCAAGGATATAGGTATCGATATCAATCAGCCACTCACTACTCCTATATCAATTATCGATACTACTTCACTCCATTTTTGGGCTGATTTAGCACCGACTATTATTGGTACATTGCTCTTTGTGGGACTCTTTATCCTCCTCATGGGCCGTATGATGGCTGGATCTGGAGGTGGTCCTATGGGCTTCTCAAAAAATAAAGCAAAACGATATGAGCCCGCGAAAGGCAAAATTATGTTCAATGATGTAGCCGGTTCTGCAGAAGAAAAACAAGACCTCCAGGAATTCGTCGATTTCCTGAAAAATCCAAAAAAATATCAGAAACTCGGTGCCAAAATCCCACGAGGTGTCCTCATGGTAGGGCCTCCAGGAACTGGTAAAACTCTCTTGGCTCGTGCAGTAGCAGGGGAGAGTAATGTACCATTTTATTCTATATCTGGTTCTGAATTTGTAGAAATGTTTGTTGGTGTCGGTGCTGCTCGAGTTCGTGATCTCTTTGCTGAAGCAAAATCCAATGCTCCGTCTATTATCTTCATAGATGAAATCGATGCGATTGGTAAAAAACGTTCTACTGGTTTTGGTGGTGGACACGATGAACGAGAGCAGACATTGAATCAGATTTTGACAGAAATGGATGGATTTGATAACGATACGAATGTTATCATCATGGGCGCTACGAACCGTGCCGATGTTCTCGACAAGGC
>DALYDS010000026.1:7491-11289 GCA_031973055.1 bacterium
TGGTTTCTCCCTGAACAAGACCGTACCTATGTTACGAAGGCAAAAATGCTTGATGAACTCACTGTCTATTTTGGTGGTCGAGCTTCAGAAGAGATATTTTTCGGTTCTCAATATATCACCACTGGTGCGAGCTCAGATATAGAGAGAGCAACTGACATAGCGCGTAATATGGTGACTCGTTATTGATTTGATGCTGATATTGGTCTCGAGAATATCGCAGGACGTATGCTCGCAGACAACTACCTCGGCGAAACAGCTGACGGTAATGAAGTATCTGATGAGACGAAGCTCTTAGTTGATAAAAAAGTCCGTGAATTACTCCACGATGCGTACGAAGAAGCAAAAAAGATTATTCTCAAACATCGTGATCTCCATGAGAAAATCTCACTTGTTCTGATGAAAAAACAAGAGATGCTCAAGGAAGAATTTGATCAATTCTTTGATGGTGTGAAATTCCCTGAAAAAGTTTCACTTTAATTTGCACTAGAATGGTAAAAAGGCAGTTCAGTCTTGCCTTTTTATTATTTTGTGTATCATCTCACCGCTTTAACTCTCTAAACATTTTTTATGGCAAGCATGGACGAACTGAAGGTTGGTAAAAAAATCATTGTTGATGGTCAACCATATGAAGTAACAAAATCTGAACATCTCAAAGTCGCGATGGGGAAGGGTATGGAGAAATGCACTATCGTGAATCTCCTCAATGGTAAATCTATGTCGACAACATTTCATGCTGTTGATAAGGTTGAACCAGCCGATATCCAACTCCGTGATGCTGACTATCAGTATACTGATGGCTCTGCATATCATTTTATGGATACGACGAGTTTTGATAGCTATTTTATCAATGCTGATGTAATTGGTGAAAAAAAATACTTCCTGGTTGAATGAGATAAAACAACGGTAATGTTCTGGGATGGTACACCAATCAATGTCCAGATTGAACCATCAGTGAATCTCGAAGTCGTTGATACTCCACCAGGAGAAAAAGGGAATAGTGCTTCTAATAATCTCAAACCAGCAAAACTCAATACTGGTCTCGAAATCAAGGTTCCTCTCTTTATCGGACAAGGTGAAAAAGTTCGTGTCGATAGTCGAACATATGAATATCTCGGGAGGGCATCAAGCTAATATTATATTTATTTAAAAAACGGCTCATTTTATGAGCCGTTTTTTAGTAATAATTATTTCATGAAAAATGTAATAGGCTTTAAGAAAAAAGCGATAATCGCGAGTACATTGAGATACAGACTCATAGTCATCGAGCCTGCGGCGAATGAGAGCCAAAAAGCTATATCGTAGGTGAAGAGTTTTTCTATAGGGTCAATTTCTCATTTTTTAGCTGGTAGGATTTCTTCTTTTGCTGCTTTTTCAGCTACTTCAATACCAAAAACACGAGCAATTTCTTTATAGCTTTCACTGATACTACTGATAGCTGTATCAGTTTTTTGCATGTATTCTTTTTTGACGACTTTACTCTGGATATAGACTTTTTCTACACCGACTACGAATTCTTGCACGGGCCTATAGACACTCACAGAGACCCATATAGAGAGTATGGCGCCGGCGAGGAAGAGAATGAGTTTCATAGTGATTTTTGATAGTAATTAACTACACGCTGGAACAGGGGGATTGGTACTGTTGAGAGGCGTGTATCATCGTTCGTAGGTGAGTCCAGTTCTCCGATCTATATGTATCTCTCTGGTACCACTTTTCCTCTCGAGAAATATGACGATATGCTGTACGGGCATATCTACATTTGCTCCGTCCTGGAATTGTATTTTTTCATTTTCGAAAAATATGTTGAGCTCTGTATTAGGGAGTTTCGTTGCGACATTGTTGCGACATTCGTAAAAGCTACTCCCGAGTTCCTGGAGAAACCAATTTTTATCGTTTAAAATAGTAAAAGTACTTTCATCTTTTTCTGCCAGATTAAAGGCTGATTGATAGCCAATGGTATTATCGGAGAGTTTTATTTTTATCTTTCTTTTTCTCACAATATGACCTTCTTCTGTTTTCCCTAGAAGAGCATGTGTTTTGACCTCATCTATGATATTAATGACATTGACTGATATTTCTTCGACCTGACTTTTTTCTTTTGCTTGAAAAAGACTGCTCATATTGCCTAATTGACTCAATAAAATAATTATTACAATGGCTATCATGATTTCTACAAGGGTAAAACCTGATATTGTATGTTTTTTTGTTTGCGGCATGTGAAAGAGAGGGGTACACTGATTTTGTCTCTAAAATACTCTTATGTACAGGATATTGATTCTCTTCTTTCTCGCAATAGGCTTCACAGTCTTTGCCGTTGATTCTTCTCAAAGTGTGCTTCAAGCAAAGAAGATTCGCGAGACTTCGCTCGTGGTCAATTGGTCACCTATTCCTGAAGCAAAAAAATATAAGATTTTTTATGATGAAGATGCGCTCGTGGACCAGAAGAATCCTACACCTCTATTGACTACAGACTTTACTGATAAGCAGGAAATAGAAATTACGAAACTCAATTCATGAACGGCCTACTATGTGGTCGTGAAAGGATACGATAAGAATGGTAAAGACCTCAATAAAAACTCTCTACCACTCCATGTAAGCACATTCAAGCCTGTTCTTATGGCTGTTTCTGGAGATCCATTTGCTGTTGATGATCATACTATCTCTATCGCGTTTACTCGTCCTATCGATGTCGCAAAGACAGAGATTAAGATTCTGAATACTCAAACAAAGAAGGAACGTACTCTGGATAAATTAGAAGTCGCCAAGGATGACCTGAGAGTTGTCCATATTTTCCTCAAGGGGAAAATGGAACCAGGCGTACTTCACGATATCGTTATCAAAAAAGCATTTGCTCAGGGTGGTATTGAGTTACCAGCTGAGAATAAGCTCCCATTTACAGTGGCCTATAGTAGTGCCACCACGCCGGTGACCCCCAAAAACCCAGAAGAACCATCAGTGTCTCCTCCAGAGGATATAGAAAAACTCCCTCAAGATGCAATAATTACTCCAGTTGATGATACAAAAGAGGTGTTAACTGATGACTCAAAAGAAAAACTCGATTTGCCGGTATTACCCCCTATTACTGATAAATCTGAAAAAACTTTTGATAAGCCAGTTCAGATAGATCGTCTCCCACAGACAGGTCCTGTAATGATTATACTTTTTATAGTCTCACTCATCACCATTTCTCTTATCAAAAAGCTCTCTGCAAAGAGAGAGCTTTAGGAATGTGAGTTTTTTGTAATTAAACTTTTACAGGAATAGAAGGCCCCATCGCGCTACAAACATAGATTCCTTCAATAAAAGTTACTGTACCCTTGAGTCCCGCTGGGCGAGCCTCTTTGAGATGAGTAATGAATGCTTCGAGATTTTCAGTGAGTTTTTTAGAACCGAATGAGAGTTTCCCGAAAACTCCATGGATATCACCTTGTTTATCATTTTTTACTTCGAATTTACCACCCTTGAGTTCCTTGAGAATGCTCTGGAGATCTTCACCAACAGTTCCAGATTTTGGATTTGGCATGAGACCTTTTGGACCGAGAACTTTCGCAATTTTACCCATCTTACGCATCATAACAGGAGTAGCGATCGCTATATCGAAATTGAGAGGGATAGAACCGCTTTCAATACCTGTGATAAGGTCATCACCACCAGCGACGAGTGCTCCACCTGAGATGAGTGATTTTTCATCACCAGCATCTGTAAAGGCAGCGATTTTGATAGCTTTACCAGTTCCGTGAGGTAGTGTCATACCCATACGAATCATCTGATCCGCTTTTGTAGGGTCGATACCGAGTC
>DALYDS010000027.1:0-5838 GCA_031973055.1 bacterium
TTTCTATCTTTCACAGCAGTCACGTATTCTGATACGAATTGATCAGAGGTCATATAAACAACCTTTTTTTGAGGCGATTTCTTTTTGATTTCGAGAGCAACTCATTGGAGGAGGTGAGTCTTACCGAGGCCAACGTCAGAATATATAAAAAGTGGATTATATCGAGAACCTGGGCTACGAACGACAGCTTCACAAGCAGAATAAGCTAACTGATTGCTCGGTCAAACGATAAAGTGATCCAAATCAAATCGAGAAGAAAAAGATTCTTTCCCAGGATTTTCTATTGCAGCGATTTCTTTTTGTTTTTCTTTTGTTGTCTGTAAACCCTTGAGGACTCGTCGACAATCAATCACTCATGCATAGGTTGGATTTTCAATCTGTGCGTCCACGACAATTTCAATACGTGTAACATCTCACCATATTTCTTTGGCTGCAGTCAGCAACAAATCCGCAAAACGAAAACTCATATTATCACGTATGAACTCAGATACAACACCAAAAACAATAACTTCTTCTTGGTAGCTCACGAGACTCAATTTCTGAAAATACGTAAGGAAATCCTGCTTTCTCATGCGTTCAGCTACGAGATGAACAAATGTTTGTAATTGCGATGCACTAGATAACGTTGTCATTAAGGAATTATCGCGGATTGATATATGAAGTCAAAGAAAAAAAAACTTGATTTCTATATGAAGGCGTTCTCCTTTTTCTGACAGGAAATATTCAAAATTGACATAATAGATTATGTAATATTATACTATAATTTATAGTATTTAAGCGAAAGATAAACACCTTAGAGAGGTGGTAGAAAATAAAAATGTATTTTTATAAACAAGTATTATACTCTCCTCATGAAAAAACTCTCAATAATCTTACTGTTATGCCTGCCGTATATATTTTCTAGCTGTAGCACAGAAAGCATTTCTCTCATAAAAAATGATGGCAAGCTAGCAATAGTATCAACGGATACTCGCTGATTAATACATACAAAAATGATTGCATGAGATCATGCAACAGTATCTTTCATAAAACAAAAAGATCCTAAAAAATTATGAACAGATGAAAAAGAATTAATAAATGCAGCTGACATACTCATAACCAGTACTGACAAAGATAGTAGCGTATTAGCCAATGTTCTCCAAGAATATCATGGCACGCATCTGCAGCTCACTCAGACTGAATCAAATCAACAAATCATAAAGTTATCAGAGGCTATCTCACATATAGAATCAATTCGTGATGCTGTGGTTGAGTTAGATGGGAAAAACCGAGGCTATTATTATGATCAAGCTGGAAATTATGAGAATAACATACAAGAAACTTACAGGAAACTACAATCTCGAATAAACGAATACAACAAACAATCTTTCTTGCTTTTTAGTGAGGAAAATATGAGTATTTTTTTACAAGATTTCTGACTAGAAAAATCCGTACAACACTACGCTCCAGACTATCTCCGAGAAGAGAGGCAAATGAGAACAAAAGAGTTACAGAAAATCATACAAGATAAGAATATAAAAATAGCTTTCATACAGACAAATATAGACAAAAGCACTCTAGATTTCTTAAAAAAATCATGACTCACTCTCTATGTCATAAACGATATACAAGAAGACATATCAGCATGGGGCTATTTGAGACTGATAGAAAAACTCGTTAACACATTTGTAACAGCATTTAATGCGTACGATTAATGGTGTCCGTGATTGTTATCCTCAACATGTATATCATGATCTCCCCCGTCGGATTCTGCCCCTCCATGACTCATAGTGTCCAAATTTCTCTTCCCAAATACTTCATTTCATTTGATGTATACAGCTCAAAAAGCGAGCATGAGAGAACTGACCCAATGGGAAAAAAGTATTTTGTAGAATGAAAAAATGAATGCTAAAAGAAGTATGATATGAGAGTAGTTCGCAATACGTGTATAGAGGAATGATGTTTGCAGGTAAGTGTTTCATACGAGCGACCCCGGTAATAGAGCTACCTGCCCAAACAAACTCTCTCAACCGTAAAGAAAAGAAAACAAGACCGCCATAAAACAAACACAAAACGCAGAAAGAATTATAAGCTTGATAAAAAAGACTAAAGTCCCCCGGACTACACCCGAAACATTCATACCAATAGTAACTGGAGAGATGAAAAAAAGTACTATAGTAAATATTTTTGATACCAAGAGAAGAGATCCACGATTATCCACAATCCATGGGCCAAAAATTAATGTTCGAGTCACGTCAGGAGATACGAAAGTCATCTCATGAATCAGTAGGTACATACCTAAACCAAACAAGGAACCGAATATAGCCTCATAGACCTTATGTGGACCAAAAAGAAAAAAAATCACTAAAGATACTGCAAAAAGTCCCACCAAAAGACCATCGGCAGACTGAGTCAAATTATCAAACATAATTATGAGTTATTGATGATATCACTACGGACATTGAAGAAATGAAACATTAATACAACGCAGAGACAAAGCAAAACAAAAACGACAATCATGAGAACAGTAGATATGAGCTTTTCACGCTGAAACTTTGATTCAATATCTTTTTTGGTCTGGACAATCATATCCATATCCTGCATACGACTATGATTCGTCTCTTCGAGGGCTAATAGAGTTCGCTTATGTTCAATCTTTGGTACTGAATTCATGAGCTCCCCTTCCATTTTACCAATCTTGAATGTGAGTTCTTGTATGAGGGCATCTTTTTCTTTTATTATAGCTTCAATCGCACGAAGGATTTCATTTTGAGCCTCCCTCGGATCATAACCAATACTCGGGACAAGTGTCGGTTTTGGTGCTATGACTTCGTAATCAGTCTGCGTGCCTCAATTCTTTACATGACTAACATCATCTTTATGGAGCATGATGACCTTACCGTCACGCTTAGAACGAATCTTACCAGATTGAACATAACGATCAATAGTACGAGTTGATACTCAGAGCATCTTGGATGCATCATCGCGAGAAAGTGTAAAAACCATAAAGTGAAATATGGTATGATTGTAATATTCAGAATTCGTTTACAAGAAAAAAGACTTGCAAAATGAATAAGCCCACTGGAATTATGTTTTTAAAGAAAGAAAACATGTACAATAAAAAGAATGTGTACCATATTGGTTCGACAGAATTGTATAATTCTATATAATACATCCAGTTCAAATTATTTTTAATACTTGTCAAATGTTCATCGATGCTGTAGATGTGAAGTTCCGAGCTGGAAACGGCGGTAATGGCCTTGTTTCATGGAGACGAGAAGCTCGTATTGCGAAATGAGGCCCATTTGGTGGCGATGGAGGACGTTGAGGCGATATCATCGTCATAGCGGATCCAAATATCAATACACTCTCTGACTTTCGATACGTCAAAGAAGTTGCGGCTGAAGACGGGCAAAGAGGCGGAATACAGCTCATGCATGGGTCTAACGCAGAAGATAAAATAGTGAAACTCCCCGTGGGCACCCTCATTTACGATATGGATGGAAAACTCCTCCACGACCTCGCAAAACCAGGCGAAAATGTACGTCTATGTATCGGAGGACGCGGTGGTTACGGAAATGCTCATTTTGTAGCAGCGACACGTCGAACACCGAGCTTCGCAGAAAATGGAGATACAGGAACAAAACTCAATGTCCATCTCGAACTCAAACTCGTAGCTGATGTCGGTATTATCGGCATACCTTCTGCCGGCAAATCCACGCTGATATCCTGCCTTACATCAGTCCGTCCAAAAATAGCTGATTATCCTTTTACTACGCTGATTCCAAACTTAGGGGTTATGGAGTACAAAGGACAAAACATGGTTCTCGAAGATGTACCCGGTCTAATACCTGATGCCCACAAAGGAGCAGGGCTTGGTATCGAATTTCTCAAGCATATTGAGCGTACACGAGTTCTGTGTCATCTCCTCGATGCTGGTAAATACGAAGAATGTATCGCTGATTATGACGCCATCAGAAACGAACTCTGATTATTCAATCCCGAACTCCTCAAAAAAGAAGAAATAATTGTCCTCACAAAATGTGATCTCCTCGATCCAGAAATGGTGGCAGATCTCGTGTCTCAGATTGAAAAAAAGACAAAGAAAAAAGTATTTCCTATATCGGCGCCTATCGGTGATGGACTCAAAGAACTCCAAGACGAGCTCATACGCCATAAACCACAGGAAATAATAGAACCAGAATCAAAAGAACGAGTCATCATCGATCTCGTCAAAGAAAAGGATCCAAATGATTTCACTATAGCTCATGAAGGAAATCACAAATATCGCGTCAGTGGGGAGAGAATAGAACAGATTGTCCGCATGACTCCAATGAAATACCCAGAAGCAGTTGATCGTGTCTGGGATGTTATGCACAAGCGAAAAATACTTCCAGCAATTATACGAGAAGTACTACAAAATATGACACCAGAGGAGAGCTCAACAGTATCACAAGATACTAGCGGTATCTGGTACACAATCGACGGGAAAATACTTATCGGAGATTCAGTATTTAAGTTTCAGGATTACCGGTAGTTCAAGTATTATCTGGAATATTATTTTTACGCCAAGGAAGATAATATTTTTCTAGTGCCGGAATAATAACCAATTCACACAAAAGAGTTATAACATTTTTTCAATCCACAACTGCCAATTTGGCTGGGCAAGTCATAGTTCAGAGTTCTTTAGGAGGTTTATTAGTTTTTCTCAAAATTGCATCAAACTTCATGAAATTTATCTCCAGAATACGAAAAAACTTTGCCGAATAAGATACCTTTCAGGATACCACAGCCTCTCGAACATCCTCTCATGTCTGCCGTTCATAAAGATCACGAATATGACTTGCTACACGTGTAAATCAAGTAAATTCCCTCATGGTTTCTAGTAATCCGAAATGAACACGATATGCATAATCCATAATTTCTTTTTCAGACAGAACTCTTCACGATAGCATTTCCCATTTACACAGAGAGTCCATAAATTCAGTTGCCAAGGTCATACTACCACCTCATAAAATCTGTCACAATCAAAAACCTTTTTTGTCTCTTTCAAAGCCCTTTTTTCAAAATTTCTTTTTATTGCCATTCATTATCGGATTATCGTCACATACAGAGACAGCAGTGGCAAGTAGAGCTAATCGGCATTTTGGATTTTTCTGTATCTGCTTCTGTACTTCTTTATTCCAGAGAAATCTCCAAACATTCATAACTTCAAACAGAAAAACAGAAAAATGCTCAAAACATTTTGCTTCAAAATCGAGCACATCATAATCAGATTGAAAATCAGGAATTTTAATTTTATCCATGTTGATATGAAATCTTTTTTGCAAGTGGTCCTGAGCATCTTTTGACTGCAAAAAAGTGTTCATTTCTTTCATTATAAATTGAACGAAATCTGGTAATACGGAACCTACAAGAGCAGCGTGGGCAAATCTATTATCCATACCCTCATCCTGCCAAATAGGTTTCTTTTCTTTTTTTACTCTTTTTAAATTAGAAATATTCTGAAACCATTTCCATCAAACTGATATGTCAGGAGTTTGTGGTATAAATATTCTCAGCATTAATGCCCGTACTCGTGATACGTGACTTTTAACAGCACTATATGGACATCACTTTGAAACGCTTTTAGGTAATCTTTTTTCTTTATCCATAAATCTATTTTCACTCTAGTTCCCGAGCTTTTTGATTATCAGCTTGTGCGCCAGACTTATCATCAAAAGCATATTTTGTAATAGCTCTGTTTTTGTAGAATTGAGGATCTTTTGAGTTCAACTTGATAGCCATGTCATAGTCAGCTAATGCTTCATTTTTATTACCGAGAGATGAGTGAGCATTTCAGCGATTGTTGTAGAGATC
>DALYDS010000027.1:5938-10839 GCA_031973055.1 bacterium
GCCCCGTCGATATCTCCCGCGAGTGATTTTGAGTTTCCACGATTATTGTAGAGCTCCGAGTCATTTGGGAAAAAAGACAAAGCAACCTCATAATCTGCGAGAGCAGACTGATAGTCTCCGATATTTGATTTTGCTATGGCACGATTATTGTATGCCTCCACATCTTTTGGGTTCATCTCTATGACCTTATCATAATCCATGATAGCTCCGATATCATCGCCAAGATTTGATTTCGCTATAGCACGATTGTAGTAGAGCTCCGCTTCTTTATTGTATACTGGTTCAGACGATTTTTCAGTTGAAACGGTAGATGTAGCAGATTTTTCTACCTCCTGCTTATTTCCATCTCCATGGAGTTTAATTGCCTGATCATAAGCCTCAACAGCTTCTTTATTGTCACCAGATTGAGTCTTTTTGAGAGCATTATTATAGGCATCTTGAGCATTAAATGTCTGACATCCGCTCAGTGTAAGTGCAGTAAAGAAAAGAATTACAAGAGAAATGTTTTTCATAGATTTATATTTTGCACACTATACCGTGACATTGCATATTCCTCTCCGGACTTTTCTCACATTTTTTCCCAACCACTACGTCATAAATATCGCCTGGTGCAGGGCATGTAATTGTCGTATCTTTGAGATTTGGGAGTTCCTTCATGCCAGATGAGAGTGCATCCATGCTTTCTTTTTCACCGTGAACGAGAAATATCTGTTTTGGATTCCCACAGTGTTCTGCGAATTCGAGAAGCCCCTTACGATCAGCATGTCCTGAAAAGGCATTGAAGACCTCAATCTGCATCTTCACTTTTTTTGGCTCATCAAATATAGTTACTTCAGTAGCACCTTCGAGCAATTTACGCCCAAGAGTATTTTCTGCCATGTATCCGATACAGAGGAGGAGGTTTCTCTCATCTTCGATATTATTCGCTACATGATGAACGATACGACCATATTCCACCATGCCTGAGGCGGCAATAATAATGGCTGGATAATTGATACGGTCGAGCCCTTTTGATTCTTCGACACTGCGAGTAAAGCGGACTCCTTCTCCTTCGAGAAATGGAAATAACCCCTCATCGGTAGCATTGAGAATTTCTTCATCAAAACACTCTGGATGAATTTTGAAAATATCAGTTGCCCCAGTAGCCAATGGAGAATCCACATAGATAGGGAGTTTCATGATTTTACCCTGATGCATGAGGAGACGGAGGACGTAGAGAATTTCCTGCGTACGCTCAACAGCAAAAGCTGGAATAAATATCTTTCCACCACGATCAACCGTTGCGTTGATAACCTGTGTGAGTTTTTCTTCGACTGCTTCGAGCTCATCATGAAAACGATTACCATAGGTTGATTCTGTGATGAGGATATCTATATCCTTGAGCTGTGTTGGTTCACGGAGGATAGGGAGATGTTTCCGTCCGAGGTCACCTGTAAAACAAAATCGGATATGTTCACCAGTTTCTTTATCATCAATTTCCCATTCTTCAAGGGCAGATCCGAGGATATGACCAGCGTCATGAAACGTCATGAATACACCAGGAGCAAGGGGGATTTTTTGTTCATAACCGACAGATCGAAATTGCATAATGGCATTTCGAGCATCTTCTTCTGTATAGATAGGTTCTATAGTTTTCCCACCTTTCTTTGAGAGATGCTCTGCGTCATGAGTCTGTATACGAGCACTATCCTGGAGCATAATAGAACAGAGGTCGCGAGTTGCATGAGTACAATAGATAGGACCAGTAAAACCCTTCTTGACCAAGAGAGGAATGAGACCAGCATGATCAATATGAGCATGCGAGAGAATAAGTGCATCTATTTCATCAGTTTTGAGAGGGAAAAATTTATTTGCCTCATCTGATTCTTTTCGACGCCCTTGAAACATACCACAATCCAGGAGAAATGTCTTACCATTGACACGGAGGACATGTTTTGAGCCTGTAACAGTCTGAGCTGCGCCGACGAATTCGAGTTGCATACGAAGAGTTTTAGAATTAACACTTCTATCGTACCAGATGATGAGCCGAGTTGCAAAGATATTCAGGAGACTTTTTGTATTTCTTCAGGAAAAATGAATTTTCTACGATAATTTCCTCCAAAATTGGCATTTTTCAGAACCATTCATGAGGTTCTTTTTTGTCCAATTTGTCTCATTTTTAGGGAAATTCTCAACAGTGGTAATAACTCCACCAGTCAGACTATTAGAGAGAAAGACTTGTTCGAGGTCATCATACAATCCATCAAGGTTGTCATCAGAGAGTCGTTTTCAGTATGGTGGATTTGTCACTAAATGAGCCTTGTTTATATACTGCACTTCCCGAAAGTCTGCTTGAGAAAATTTGATAGTATCACCTACTCCGGCCCTTTGAGCATTGGATTTTGCAGCAAAGAGAACTGAAGTATCGATATCGCTGCCAAAAATCTCATATGATTTTGCAAATATCTTTGTTCGAGCTTCAGCTACTGTTTTTTTATGTAAATCACTCTCAAACCAGGGAAAGTGGAGATAATCAAAATCTCGTACGAGACCAGGAGCTATATTACGTGCAATCATAGCCGCCTCGATAAGGAGAGTACCGCTGCCACACATTGGATCATAGAGAGGAGTACGGAATTTCCAACCACTGAAGAGAATGAGCGCAGCGGCGAGAGATTCTTTGATAGGGGCCTCCCCTGCTTCAGTACGATAACCCCGTTTATGAAGTGCATCACCGGAAGTATTGAGGAGGATACGCATCTCATCGCCTACAAGAAGAAAAAAGACCTCAAGAGGATGATATAGTTCATTTTCATGCCAATCATCACTTCCCTGTGTCAGCCGACGAATGATGGCTTTTTTACCGATGGATTGTATCGTTGGGGTATGCGTCAATACAGAACGAGAACTTGTCGCAGAGACGAGTATGGGCGTATTTCACGGAATCCACTCACTCCAATTAATTGCCTCTATATAAGCAAATAATGCATCGAATGATGTAACATGCATACGATCCAACTCAATATAGACACGATTAGCAGTTCGGAGCCAGATATTTGCTTGAGCAAGAGTATTCATATCCCCATCAAACGCCACAAGGCGATCCTGACCATAGGTAATATCTATTCATTGTCGTTCTAATTCACTCCGTACGAGAGATTCGACCCCAGGGGAACATGTCGCGAGAAAATGCATAATTTATTGGCAAAGAGATATATTGATAGTTTCGGCTGGAAAAGGAGCTCATTGCATTACTTCAATGGCATATTGGGCTGGTTTCTTGGAACTCCTCGTCATGGGATCTTTGGTTTCTCATTCAGGGCGCATATTGAGAGCAGTATCGACGAGCCGCCCCCGTGCATCATAGAAATAGATATCGAGAGGGATGAGAGTGTCTTTCATCCAGAAATGAAGTATTTTCTCATTTTCGAAATGAAATAACATACCACAATTCTCACAGAGAGAACGACGTCACATGAGTCATCGAGTTTGCGTTACATGAGTACGAGCCTGTTCAAATCTCCATGTAACACCATCATGATGAATATCACACATGTCAGGTTGTCGAAAATCAGATAAAAATAACGATACCAGAGCTATCGTCGAAAGTGCAGTAATAAGAGTCAATATTTTCACGGACTAAATGTATCTTGATTAAGAAAAGAAGCAAGGGAAGATATTTTTTACTTTCAAGGGGATATTTTTATAATCCATGGTATGCTCTCCCTCTACAATACACTTTCTCGAAAAATCGAGACTTTCAAGCCTATAGAACCAGAAAAAATTAAATTTTACGCTTGTGGGCCAACAGTGTACAACTACGCTCATATCGGCAATCTCTGTTGTTATACATTTGAGGATATAGCTATTCGTACATTCAGATTTCTAGGATATGAAGTTGATGCTCTGATGAATCTCACTGATATTGATGATAAAACCATTCGTGATAGTCAAAAAGACGGTAAGACATTGAAAGAATTCACGCAACTATATACGAAACTTTTTCTCGAAGATCTCAACAAGCTCTGAATAACAGGCTTCAATCGTTATAAGCCTATTTCTGAACTCGTTCCAGAAATGATTGATATGACACAACAATTAATCAAGAAAAAACATGCTTATGTCAGCGACGATGGTTCCGTCTATTTCGATATCAAGAGTTTCAAAAAATATGGGAATCTCGCCCATCTCGATACAAAAGGTATGAAAGCTGGTGCCCGAGTAAAACAAGATGAATATGAAAAAGAGAGTTTGAGCGATTTTGCGCTCTGGAAATGATACGACGAAGCTGATGGCGAAAATTTCTGGGATGCACAGTTTGAAACAAAAGAAGGTACAAAGACACTCAAATGACGACCAGGTTGGCATATAGAGTGTAGTGCTTGCAACCTCTGGGGGCACGGCCCAAAAATCGATATTCATATGGGTGGATGCGATCTCATATTCCCCCATCATCAGAATGAAATAGCTCAAACAGAATCCATCACAGGTGAGACCTTTTCTCAGTACTGGATGCACACAGGACATCTTCTGGTTGATGGCAAGAAGATGAGTAAGTCACTCGGGAACGTCTATCGTCTGCAGGACCTCGAAGCACGCTACCCAGAAAAAAAGACACTACTCTACAGAGCGTTTCGTATGATGTGTTTACAAAACAGATACCGTGAAAATTTTAATTTCACTTTTGAGCGTCTCGAAAGCGCAGTCTCAACGATAACGAGCCTGGATAATGTACTCAAGAGGCTAAAATCGTATACACCGAAAAATACAAAAGTGAGAAGAGAATTCAGAGATATGCTCCAAGAATCAATGCAAAAATTCGTAGAAGCACTCGAAAACGATATAGATAGCGTGATTGCCCTGACGTCGGTTTTTGATTTTATCACGACAGTAAATCGAGATATTGATAACAATTCACTGAC
>DALYDS010000028.1:0-10788 GCA_031973055.1 bacterium
CTCGCCCATATTGTGTCGCACTCCAGTCGTCAGAATACCAAACTGCTTTATCGTAGACTTTGTATTCACTATTTGTTGGATACTGGGCAACTATTTGTTTACCAGTGAGGTCACATTTACGATAAAAGAGACTTAGCTCATTACGAAAACCAAGACGTCGAATCATACGTTCTGTTGGACAGAGCGTTGGTTCTGGAACGAGATACTTTTTTCATCCAAAAATTGGGCTGATTTTATCCAAGAAATCGAGTTCCCATTGGTCGATGGGAAATTGAGTTCAGGTGAGACGACATTTTTTTTGTGGCATATTTTGGATTAATAAACGAGATTTTTATAACATTTTTCACAGTAGACTTTTTCAGTTCTTTCTGAGTTATAGGTGGTAATTATTTTTTCAGCACAACCAGTACAATTTCTCTCACAGAGTGTTCGGGGATTTCTCATATCCATCCTCTCCTTATGTCTCTGATCGGGGTGTTTGGTTGGGATCTGGAGTCAATTTTCTATGTAGAATACCAGTTCTTGTTTTATTATTTTAAACGGTCTTTTACTTACCGCGCACTGCAAAATACCAGCTAATAGGTCATCAATATTTTTTTGAGCTACTTCATAGCCTACCTTTCTCTCATCATATTGTTCGATAGAGAGGGGAGTGTAGTAAGAGCCATGATAGGAGGATGTTTCTTCTTTCCCCTTCCACTTCCAATCATGTTGAATGGTTTCTTCTTTTGTAAGCGGAAAATATTCTTGAGCGACCGTTTCGTCATAACCGAAAGGAGAGATTGTATGAGGGAAAAATTCTCACCATTCGCCAGTAGACCTCATGTGGTCGACGATTTGGGCACAGAGGGTCTCATATTCTTGCATACTGTATGATTTATTCATGATGCAGTGATTGCCATGACTCATTGCGATACAAGCAAAGAGGTTTTCTGAATTATTACATTGATCGCAGTAATATATATCTCGACAGTAGTGACTTGCCATACTCCAGGCGCTATTTTTGAGACTCAGTGTCGATATGAGCTCGTATGACCATTCGGGATGGTAGAGAGAATAGTTCATATCCATACAATGCTTCGCTTCTAGGACATCGTAGAGATATTTACTTTCCTCAGAGTCGTTGATATTAAAGCAATGAAAACAGCTCTTGGAATTCGCGAGGTCATTTCCACTACAATTTTCACAATTGAGTCTGTAGTAATCACGGTGAATTGCCTCGAGCGTAACTCGTTGATATTCTTTCAGTGCTTGCGCTCTATCGAGCAGTATTTTTTCTTTGAGTTTCTTATATTCTTCTTCTGAATAGGGTTTGTTGTATATGTGATATTTTTTTCATCTGAGATTATTACAGAGTATACACTCAGAACAACCTTTGAGATTAAAGCTATAGAAACAATTATCACAATTTTCTGTATAGACACAGTACTGCAACATGCTCGATTTGTAGCAAAATATGCACTCGTACATGGTGACGCTGTTGTACACAAATGTTGTATCGATAGCAAACTCTGAATATTTCGTAAAGAGGTTATAAAAGCTCCTAAAGTTTCATTCTCATGCTATGTCTAAATAACAGTCCTTGTCATCTCAACAATAATTACAGAAATCACTATTTTCACAATTTACCAAATCAATACCTATACGAGGTACTTTCAGGGATAATTCATGGAATTGCTCAAAAAATGGTTTTCCAAAATCCACCGCTCGTCCATATTTTAATCTATCCCACTTATCTGAATACCATGCCTTTGGTTCGTAGACTGTATAAGGTGAAGCAGAATCGTACATTGATATAAATTGCTTTCCGGTGAGGTCACATTTACGGTGGTAAAAGTTTCGCTCATTTCTCTGACTCAATCTCCTCCTTAGACGTTCATCAGGACAGAGTGTCGGGCTCGGAACCTGATATTTCTGACCTGCGAAGATAGGGGAGATTTTCTCATAAAATTCGAGATCTTTATCTGTTACGAAAAACTCCTGTCCGCTTATACGACATTTTTTTGTTTCAATAATCTTCTCTCAAGAAGGAGTAAAAGTCATATTAATAAACGAGTTTATGATAACAATGCTCACATACGACTTTTTCTGCTCTGTCTGGAGTGTAAGTTGTGATGATCTTTTGTCAGCATTCAGCACATATTCTCTCGTACAAGGTTCGAGGATTTCTCTGCGCTAATCGTTCTAGATGTCTCTGATTTGGATGACTATCAGGAATTGGTAGGTCATTTTCTATATAAAATGCGAGTTCTTGTTTTATTATTTTAAATGGTTTTTTGCTTATTCGACACTGGAGGATGCCATCCAGAATATTATCAATATTTTTTTGAGCAGTTTCATATCAGACTATTTTTTCATTATATTCTTTGGTAGGTAGAGCATTGTAGTAGGGGCCATGATATGAAGATGTCTCTTCTTCTCCTTTCCAGTTCCATCATCTATTTTTTGCTTCTTGCTCTGAGATAGGAAAATGTTCCATGGCGACTGTCTCATCATAGCAGAATGGCGATAGTTCATGTGGGAAAAATTCCCCCCATTCTCTCGTCGATTTCATATGTTCTATGATTTGTCCGCACAGAGATTCGTATTCGTGTACTGAATAATTCTTATTGAGGATACAATTGTGCTGTTTTTTCAATCCTATAGATGAAAAACAATTCTGGGAATTGTTGCACAGATCGCTGTACCAATTAAAAGAATTATCATAACCTATGGTGCAAAAACTTGAAAAGCTCGTTCTGTTACTCGCATAACATTCATATTGTTGCTCGCATTCAAATCATGATTCAAATACATCGTAGCTATCCTTTATTCATGTTGCCTCGTAGCAGTATTTGATATTTTCAGCGTTAGATATATCAAAGCTTTCTACTGCAAGTTTAGAATTATCTATCATGTCTCAGAGTACATTTTCTGTGTTTCTTAGTATCAGATTTTGTCGGACAAACTGATGAGAAAATTTCTTAAAAAATTCTGCTATATTCTGACCATTTGAGGAAATCTGTGATTCAATTTCATTTTTCTTATTAGTATACTCCTCAGGACTGTATTCCTTGTTCATTATGTGATAGTTTTTCCCTATCAATCCATAGCAGAGCATACAATTCTGACAGTTTTTCATATTCTCGCAAAAGAGACAATGAGAGCAATTGTAGCAGAGAAGGCAGTATTTGAGTGAATATGAGTTAATGCTATATTGGGATTGGTAGCACAGTTCGCAATTTTCCAAGCGATAGCAATCAAAACAATTTCGAGAATTGAGTACCCATCTCGAATAATATATATTTTCAGAGTCAGCCACATCTACAGATAGGTAAGAGTTTTTTATATGGTCTGTATGATTTGTGAAACTTGAGTTTTCGCAGTTTTTTGCAAACAGATTTACCCGAGGTACGCGGAGTTGCAAGGATTTAAATTGCTCAAAAAATGTCTTATTGAAATCAAAATTTGTACCATATTCGTTCGGTGACCAGTCATCGCTCCACCAGATTTTTTGATCGTAGACAGTGAATGGTTTATCAGGAGAATAAATAGAAATCATCTGATTCCCTGTTTTATCACATTTTCTGTGGTAGAGTTTTAGCTCATTACGAAAAGTCATTCGTCTCCTTTGGCGCTCACTAGGACAGAGAGTCGGGCTAGGTACCTGATATTTCTGTCCCGCAAATACTGGTGAAATTTTCTCGTAAAATTCGATATCACGATCAGTGATAAAAAATTCTGAACCAGAAATCCTGCATTTCTTGGTTTCGACGATGTTTTCTCACGGAGGGGTAAATGTCATATGAGAAATTAATGAACGAGTTTGAGGTAACAAGCCTCACAGACTACATTTCTTGCCGTTGGTTCGTAAGTCGTTTGTATGTGTGTTTCACAATTATCACACTTCCTTTCATGAAGAGTTTGTCCATTTCTCAGATTATTTCTTTCTTTATGTCTCTGGTCTGGATGTTTTGTTGGGAGAGGAATAGTATTCTCAATATAAAAGGCGAGCTCTTGTTTGATAATTTTAAATGGTTTTCCTGTCACAGTACACTGGAGTATTCATCCGATGAGGATATCTATATTTTTCTGTGCCGTTTCGTAACCAACCTTTTTTTCATCGTATTGATTTGTCGCGAGCGGTGTGACAAAAGGACCATGATACGAGGATGTCTCTTCCTCTCATTTCCACTTCCATCATCTTTCTCGCACTTCAGACTCTGAGAGAGGGTAATATTGGCTTGCGACTGTTTCGTCGTAGCCAAAAGGGGAGAGCCAAGTGGGGAAAAATTCGCCCCATTCTCCTGTTCATCTCATATGGTCTATGATTTTCCCAGCAAGAGTTTCATATTCAGCGACTGAAAAGGATGTATTCAGAATACAGTGGTCATGTTTTTTCAGAGAGATACATCCGAAGTTGTCATGAGAATTGAAACAAGATATGCAGTATATGTCATTGCTACACGTCCAGTTCTGTATACAGAAACTGTTATTGGAAGAATTTATACCATTGTTGATACATTCATAAGCCCATTCAGAGTCACGTCCAACTGTTGAAACGTCCATATTATTTCTCGAATTTCTCCATATATGCTCTGCATATTTGCAGTTCTCGGCATCGTGCACGTGGAAACACTCTAGGCAGTTTTTACCATTTCTGACATAGTCTCCTATACAATTTTCACCTTGGAGGATGTGTCCAAATTTCTTTGGAAGTGAATCTATGAGTTCTTGTTGTTTTGAGAGATATTGTTTTTGTTCATGTGCACTAGAGCTGAAGAATTTTTGCAAAAAAGCCTCAAACTGTACGGGTGTCACTTCACGATTAAAAATATGATAGGACTTATTTATGAGATTGACACATCCGAAACACTTATTGCACGACATACAATTCGAGAGATAATAACTCTCTCGACAATTATCACAGTTTTGACTCCAAAAAAGAGAATGGCAATTATAGGAATCGCTAATCTCATAACAGTATTTGCACTCATGAATAAAGGAACAATCGAGACAATGCTCAGACTTTTGAAACCAACAACCATATTCACAAAATTCATTATTGGATGATTCGTAGATGAGATAACAATTTCGACAGTTCGCGGTGAGGTTGGTAAATTCACAGTTTTCATTTTGAGAAGTGATTACATTGATTTGAGGTACACGACGGTGGAGTTCTCCTAATTGTTCGAAAAATGAACGATTGAAGTCAAATTGAGAACCAGAATCGAGAGGATTCCAATCATCACCCCACCAGACTTTTTGATCGTAGACTTTGTAAGGTTTGTCGGGTGAGTAGATAGTTATGAGAGAGTTTCCTGTTTTATCACATTTTCTGTGGTAGAGCTTTCTCTCATTTCTCCACGAGAGTCTCCGTCTCTTCCTTTCTTCAGGGGAGAGGGTGGGGGATGGGAGTAGGTATTTTTTCCCTGTGAAAATGGGTGATTTTTTATCGTAATACTCGAGGTCTTTGTCAGTCACGAAAAAATCTTTTCCAGATATTTTGCATTTTTTCTTCTCAGCAATGTTTTCTCAAGGGGGGATAAAAGTCATAAATATGATAAAATAGAGAAAAAGTGGAGTATTCGCGAGGAGAATACAATCTTTCATTCTAGGACAAAACTTTGAGAGTCAAAACAATGCTGGTGAAAAAATTTTCCACCTGATGAAAAATAGTATATAATGCTCCTATGACTGCACTTATTGAAACACTTTCTGAGATGGGTTTAACCGATGAAGAGGCAAAGGTATACCTCGCAGCTCTGTCTGTTGGCACCAATCCAGCCTCGACTATTGCCCGTACCTGTGACCTCAAACGAGAGACATGCAACTACACGCTCAAAAAACTCGTTTCCAAGGGGCTTGTCTCGACGATTTTTCGTGAATGAGCGACATTTTACACTCCAGAGCCTCCAGAAAAACTTGTCACTATAGCTGAATCTCGTCTTCTCACGATTTCGAGAACAGTTCCTCTTCTCAATCAGATGATGAATCAGAAGGGGAATAAGCAGGCTAAAGTAAAGATGTACCAAGGTACGAGCGGTATCGAAACGGTGATGGAAGATGTCCTCAAAGCCCCAGGAGAAGCCCTGACATATACCAATCTCGGTGCGATGCTCGCGATATTTGGCGATAAGGTCACCCAGTTTCGAGAAAAAAGAAAACAGTCAAAAGTGACTTCCCGTACTATTTCGACTTATTCTCCAGAGGCAAAGGCCTATGTAACAGGCGGAACACTCTTTGAGTGAGAACAAATCCTCTTCGTTAATAATCAGGAGTTTATATTTGGTTCCGATGTGCTTATATATGGAGACAAGGTAGCCATTATCTCGTTGGAGCAAGATGAAAACTATGGTTTTATTGTCGAGAGTTCTTCTTTTGCTCGGACACAGCGGGCTATATTTGACCTCGCATGGATAGGTGGTAATATGTTTGTAGCGCAGTAGTTCCTTGCATTCCGAGGCTGCTCAATATAATAAAAATATGACTGAGAAAAAGATTTCTATTCTGTTGGTTGATGATGATCATGGTATTGTAGATTCACTTCTGCTCTATCTCCAAGAGTCAGAGTTCGATGTTCATACATGTTTCCATGGTGATGAGGTGCTCGAAAAATTCCGCACTATCAAGCCAGATGTTATTATTCTCGATATAAATCTCCCTGGTCAGGATGGACTCACTATCCTCCGGACTCTCCGCAGTGAATCATCCGTTCCTATCTTGATGCTCTCAGCTAGAGATGACCAGAGTAATATCAACACATCGTTTGAATTCGAGGCTGATGACTATATCGGCAAGCCATTTAGTCCAAAAGAAGTCGTGATGCGTATAAAAGCTGTCCTCAGAAGGTGAGCTCCCAAAGCGAGCAATGAAGGACTCTCATACCGTGACCTCAAGCTCATCGAATCAGAACTCAAGGTTATCCGATGAAACCAGGCTGCCATTCTTACAAAATCAGAGTTTCAACTTCTCCGATATATCATTGGTAAAGAGGGGAAAGTGGTTTCACGAGACGATCTCATGCGTGAAATCATGTGATATGCTAATTTTCTCTATGATAGAACTATCGACACACACATCAAAAACATCCGTCACAAAGTCGGCGATGATGTCATATTGACGGTACGTGGTATAGGATACAAAAGTTTCTAATTTTTCTTTTTATGGATTTCCTTGTAGGTCTCCTTGTTATTGGTCTCGGCGTCGTCATACTCAAATACATACGACCAACATACGAATTTGTCGGTTCATGGGTATGGGCTGAGAAATTTTTTGGTATCGGGGGAACCGTTACTGCACTGAAACTCCTTGGTATGATATTTATAGTTTTCGGGGCTCTCTATGCTCTTGGCTGGATGTAGAAAAGAAAATATAAAATAGACTTGTCAAAATAAAATAATCACTAGAATTAGTTGGTAAGAATTATCCAATTCTTACCTATGATACATATAGCAGAACACATAGATGCCCAAACTCCTGATTTTAAAAATGGTGCAACACCTTTTGAAACCGCGAGATACTATAGACAACAAGGCGATATTTTGATGGAATGAGGCAACTCAGAAGGTGCGAGATTAAACTACAATAAAGCAAAACATGCACTACAGTTATCGACTTGAGCTGCAGCACGGACACTCTTTGTCCTCACTCCAGCATGAGTAGGAGGATATAAAGAACCAGGAAATAAAGTAAGCTTCATTGGACTCCACACTGTTGGTACACATTTTGGTGAAGAAGTAAAAGTTCACGAGTGAATTCATAATACTCAGGAGAGTAAATGGGATGAACTGACTATACCAGGATACCAGTATATGACAGATGCACGTAAGTGAGTGATTTATGGAAAAATAGGCATGAGCAATGCTCTCTGAGAGAGGGAAATGATTGAGTGATTGACCCAATATGCAACTCAGCAAAAAGTGAGTGGTACAATAAGTTCTTACGATAAATTTGAAGTTCCAGAATCGCTCTATTTTTTCAGAGTTATGGAACTCAAATCATGAAAAAAAATGATAGGAGCATTTCTCAATATGGCACTCAATGGTTCTTCGGCAGGCAAAGCCGAGTTTGCTGCAGGTATGAGAATAGGATGAAATATCATTCTCCTCGAACAGGCCCTCAAAAATACTGGTTTTGATGCTGCAAAACATGCTCAAGCGATGAGTAAAGTTATTGAAGCGCAGAAGGATGAATTTGTCATAAGAGATATTAACCAAGCCCTAGAGCTTGCTGATAGTTATATTGATGCTATCTCTTTGTTACCTGCAGAGGCAAACGAATTAGCCCTCGCTGCATAATTTGCATTCGAAATTAGAATCGTAGAATATTTCTATGATTGCAAAAGTATATTCTGTCGTGGTCTCATGACTCGACGGTCAACTGGTAGAAGTCGAAGTCGACATCCACAACGGTATGCCTGCTTTTATCATTGTCGGACTTCCGGATACCGCTATCCAGGAGAGCCGTGAGCGTGTCAGAAGTGCTATCAAGAATTCTGACCTTCCATTTCCACGCACAAAAATTACCGTCAATCTCGCCCCTGCTGATATCAAAAAAACTGGTCCAAGTTTTGACCTCCCGATTGCTCTCGGGATACTTCAAGAAGAGTGTAGGATAGATCAAACTATTCTCGATGAAACACTTGTTGTTGGTGAACTCGCTCTCGATGGCGCTGTTCGTGCTGTTCAGGCTGTTCTTCCGACAGTGATTTTTGCGAAAGAAAAATGATATAAACGTGTCATAGTTCCAGAAGAAAATGCTATTGAGGCAGCACTCATACCGTGAGTCGAAATTGTGCCTGCAAAAAATATCGCAGAGATTGTTCGTATGCTTTCTGGCTCACTTCCGATTATCGTTCAACCAGCTTCTTCTATCGCAGATATCGAATCACATAATCCACACGAGCTCGTCGACTTTTCTCAGATTGTTGGACAGCAATATGCAAAGCGTGCCATTCTTATTGCTGCAGCTGGAGGCCATAACATCCTCATGGAGTGACCACCATGATCTGGAAAAACTATGCTTTCAAAAGCCCTTGGAACAATTCTCCCCCCGATGGTGTATGAGGAAATAGTTGAGGTGAGTAAAATCTATTCTGTTGCAGGAAAACTCAGTAAAGAACATCCACTTATTACTGAGAGACCATTTCGTCGTATACATCACACGGCTTCAGCGATTTCTATTATTTGAGGTGGTCGTGATTCAAAACCTGGAGAGATATCATTGGCTCATAAATGAGTTCTCTTTCTTGATGAGATGCTCGAATTCCCGCAAACCGTTCTCGAAACACTTCGTCAGCCACTCGAAGATGGAGTGATTAGCGTCAATCGAGTGCAGAGTAGTTGTATCTATCCTGCCAGATTTATGCTCGTTGGAGCTATGAATCCATGTCCGTGTGGATTTATGGGTGACCCTGTGAAGAAGTGTACTTGTCAGCCATTTCAAATAGAGCGTTATCGTTCGAGACTTTCCGGTCCTCTCCTCGATCGTATGGATATATTTATTCATGTGCCACGAGTCAATGTCGATGAAATTGCTACCAAATGAGCTCCTACAACGACCTCTGCAGAATTTCGTGAGCAGGTTATCCGTGCTCGAGAGAGACAATTACTCCGTCTGCGAGAAGCAGGGAAGACCTCTAATGCTGAAATGACCAATAAAGATATTGATACTTTTTGTGCTTTGAGTTCTGAGACAAGTGAGCTTCTACAGAAAGCAGTTCAGAGACTCGAACTCTCGACTCGAGCCTACTACCGTACGCTCAAACTCGCTCGCACTATTGCTGATTTGGCAGATTCAGACAGCATACAGAGCGAGCACATTACCGAAGCTCTCGGATATCGAGAGAAAACAAAGTAACTAGTTTCCGAAAAGGAGCTTGTTCCATTTTTCAGGAATAGTCAGTTCTTGATTTCCTCGCTCCTCTTTCTTTGCGTCATTGATGGCGCTATTTACTGAATATTCTCCTGACATGATTTTTGGTACAAGAACAATAACTCGCTCGCCTGGGAGTTTTACATCGTTGTGGAGTTTTTTGAGATACACTCGAGCTGCTGCGGTATCTCCCCATTTTGCCCGAGCGGTGAGTCTCGCTATCTCTATCTCATCACGGATGATTTCGTTTTCACGGATTCGGAGTGTTTCTGCGCGTTGAGAATTCCGATAACCAGTTATGATAAACTGTATGACGAGGAAGGCCAAAAAGAAAACCATGAAGATGAAAATATAGCGTTTTGGCATAGTTTACCAGAGAGATACTTGGAGAGATTCGTCCATTGTATGCATCGGAAATTGTGCATCCATGGCTTCATTTGCGAGCTCGTCTGCGTGTTTATTTTTCTCTCGCAGAACTGAAGTAAAAGTTACTTTTTTAAAACCTGCTAGGATGCTTTTTGCTTTTTGATTGAGTATTTTGAGACCTGCGTCCTTTACTTTGTAGATTCACTGGAGCTGTTTTATGACGAGCTCGCTATCCATAACGAGATGGATTTCTGTCCCTCAGAGCTTTTGCACGGCTGTGAGGCCGAGAATAGCGCCCATATATTCTGCTTGATTGTTGGTCGTTGTTCCGAGGAAAAATTTTCCAGTTTCTATCACCTTGCTTCCTTGACTCACGACAAAAGCGCACCCGCTTGGGCCTGGGTTTCCTCGTGATCATCCATCTGTGTGCACGGTGTAGAGCATGGCCAGAGTTTCTCGTTTTTTTCTTGAATTGCAATTCGAGCTTTATAAAAAAACCTTGAAAACATCACGAAAAATCATACAGTACAGCTCATGCAAATCTCATCTTCACAACTTCGTCAGAAG
>DALYDS010000029.1:0-10684 GCA_031973055.1 bacterium
ACACAGTGCGATAAAAAGTGGAAACATAAAAAAAACGGGTTGGAAAATGAAAACAGAAATAGGTTTTTAGGGGATAAACTGTTTGAGCGGGATGAATTTAGGCAGTATCTTGAAATCTGCTTATAGCGAGTTTTTATCCCCTGAATCGTTTTGGGTACTTTTTCGACAAAAAGTACCAAACGAATCTGCCCATTATTACTATCTGAAAAACTTCACTATCAATGTCGCCACAGTACCCGTCACAAATGCTCACCAGAGAATATCGGTAATTGTGATAAACCATGGCCAGTTTTTCATAAAGACATGGTTTGTGAGATCATACGTACTATAAGCAAAGAATCACAGTATAGCTCCTCGCAGAGCTACTTCGATGAGTGGTGTATTTCCTCCGATAGCTGGCATGATGACGAAATACAACATACCAAAAATATAGATAGCATAGAAGAGAAGTGCCGGTGTAATAGCCACTTTACCAGAGGTGAGATGTGAGAGATACTGTGCGTACCATTTGGAACCAAAGAGCGTAATCCAGACAGCATCAATGGCGAGAAAGAGGACGAGTGTTGAAATGAAAATGAAGATAAGTTTCATCATAAAAGAAGATTTAAAAAAAACAGCTACACATATCAGTATAGCTGCAATCACAGATTGTATAACAAAAAATTATTAGACCTTGAGCATCTGATAAAAATCATTCTTCTTGCGGACATACAAATCTTCTTGGCGGACGAGCTTGAGATACTCTTCTGGGAAGATGAAATATTTGAGAGCTTCTTCGAGGTAGATGGTGTTCTGACTTCACTTCGCGAAGAGGAGATACTTATCAGGATCTGCGGCGATAAGTGAACGGATATATTCCCCCGCAACACGCGAATCGAGTGTGAAGAGTGTCTTGTCTTGCCACTCTTTGCCAACACGCGGTTTGATCACTTCCATACTCACTGCACCGACGAAAATATAATGATCGATAGGTTGAGTCTTGAGTTTATCCCAGAGTTCTTCGTGTCGAACTCGCTCCATTGCTCCGAGCTCACGCATATCACCGAGGAGGGCAATAGTTTTGCGTCACTCAGTTTGTGCGAGACGAGCGAGCATCTCGACACCAGCAACGATAGGATCAAATCATCCATTATATGTCCCATCGATGACGAGAGAATCATGGAGTCACTTGAGCGTATTTCCTCGTGCATGAGGGAGATGTATATGACGTAAGAATGAGACGATATCGAGCGGGAGTATATCCATCTGAAGTGCGACCATAAATGCTCCTGCGATAAGACCTGCATGATGTTTCCCGAGAATAGGCGTTACGATACAATATTTCTCCTCTCCATGAAGAAGAGTGAACTCTGTTCTATCTGGAAATTCTTGGATATCAGCCATGGTGTAGTCACTCTTTTTCGTATCACTGCCGTACCATGACTGACACACAAAATCAGATTGGTGTCGGTCATCAGAATTACCTATTGCGTAGGTTTGTTTTATTTTTCGACGAAGGATTTTTTCTTTCTCTGCGAAATATTTCTCAGCGGTACCAAAACCCTCTATGTGGCTCGGAGAGAGTTTCGTGAAGAGAGCGATATCTGGTTCCGTAATATCTATCTGTATATCCATCTCTCCTGGGTGATCAACACCGTATTCGAGGACGAGAGTATGCGGATATCGTGGGTTTATAATAGTCCAGACTGCACCGAAGAGTGCACGCATCCAGGCCGTTGCACTATGTCAGCCACTACGGACCTGGAGGACGCCAAGCGCAAAACCCCATTCACCATTATAATTCCCCTCTGGTGTCCAGACATCACGACCAGCACGACGGAGAATCTCTGTGATAATATGTCGGACTGTGGTTTTTCCAAAACTCCCCGTGACACCAATCACGAGCGGCTTGTGTCGCAATATACAGAGACGAGCCAAGAAGCAGAAAAAACGACGGAGAAAAGATGTCATCATATACGAGAGAGTATCGGTTATTTGTGATAATTTTCAATACCTCACTTACACATCATTGCCACAGAGCGGCCAATAATTGTTATTATTTTTTGAAACATCAGTACGACATTCACATGATTTTTCGTAGGTATCAGGATCGGAGAGGTGCTTGATTTTACAATTGAGAAATTCGAGCATATTTCCACTAATGACTGATGAAGTAGCGCCTGGTTCATCGAGCGCTTTTTGAGCAATATAGGTAAAGAAATGAGGGATGCCCATGTTGTAGGCGATGAATTTCTGTGTTGAGACATACCAGTCAGAGACGATCATACCTGGGCCATCTTTGCCATCGATACGTGTCTTGGATTCTGTACGGAGGAGATCGAGTTGTGATGGGAGATAGTATTCGTGATTTCTGAAAAATGTTTCCTGAGCTTTCGCTGTATTGAGAAATTGCATAAATTTGATAGCAGGATCATTGCTCGGTTTCTCGAAGTTACGATTCATACCCGTCTTCGAAAGTGCGAAATACATATAACGAGCGAGATTGATTTGTTTCTTTGGATCTTCTTCGACCTGTGGAATAGTTGTCCATCGGACATCTTCATCAAATGCTTCTGCGAGAGCTTTATCTTTTTTGGCACGTTTTTTCGCGAGTTCTATGTCGTTAAATGTCGACGGATATCCGACGAGAGTTCCGACTTTTCCACGAACAAAAAGATCAGCATTGGTGAGCGTATTATCGTAAGCATCTTTGAATTGATTGAGATTATTTGGCTCACGACGGTAGTCGAGGTATTTCTCAATCGTCGCACGTGATTCGACAGAATCGAGAGTGCTATAGGTATTGAGCTGGACACCTCGCTCCTGCATAGTGAGGAGTGGAACAATATCAGAGCTCACTGGAGTCGCACGACCATAACCGAGAGAGAGTGTCGGAATAGTATTGGTTTTCGCATCTTCGGTGATGAGTTCAGGGATTTTGTCCCAGAATAATGGCACACTCGAAATAATTTTACGATTGTAATAAATACCCATTGGTTCAAACCCTACAGGAATACCACGGATACCACGAACGAGCTGATTTGAGCCTTTTACTTTTTGTTTTTCCTCGAAGATGAGCTCATCGACAAAAAGCGGATGATAACGAGTTTCGAAGTCTTTGAAATCGATATAGTCTTCTCCGAGGTACACAATATAGGGATCCCATAGGGTGTGCCCTCCATGATTCGGAACCACGAAAACATCTGGTGAAGCCTTGGCATGTATGGCACGAGGGAGGATATCAAGATAGTCATCATACGATCCGAAGTTGCGAACCACGAGCTTCATATCATTACGACCGACATAATCATTAAATCCTTTTGTGAGGGTCTCAAAAATAGTAGGAGACATATTGACGGTCCAAATCACGACTTCTTTTTTCTCTGGTTTAAATCCCTTGCCTGCAGCAGGCTTGCCTACATCAGAGAGCGAGAGAACGAGGACGAGAATAGCTAAAAACGCCGCCGCAATAATGGCGACAAAGATGAGTTTGCGTTTATTCGGAGACGGGAGTGGGAGAGTATCAGCCATAAGGTTCTAAAAATTGCGATTAGTTCGAACACCAACCTCGACAACATAGCGGTGTCCATCTTGACCAGTAAAGGTAAAAATATACTTTCATCACTCCTTGTCGTGTGCGATTTTGAGATGACGATGTTGTTTTGCCGGATTATTGGAATCCTCAATCACCGTCGGCCAAAATGATGTACTCGTATCAAGCAAAAATGACATACTTTCACCAGCAGTTTCAACGACTTTACCATCGATAGAAACAGTTCTCTGAAGAAACGTGCCGTGAGCAGTCGCTATTCTTTCATCAGAAGAGAGAATGTAAGCGAGAATATCATTTTCTAGAACAGTGCCCTCAGAAAAGCCTCGGACGAGAATGTCGAGATTGGTTAATGTCTCGGTTAAAGCATGTATCTGAGCTTCATCAGTCACTCCTTTTTGTGTAAAATAAGCATTGTTTTCTTGCATTCTCTGAGCCACAAACTCTGTGTCAGAGAATTCACGAATATAAGTCCTGAGAGCCGCTGGTCGATCATTCAGAGTGCGACCAACACGCCCACTAATATCTCACTGTTTTTCGGCAACAAATAGACCACCGACAACTAGCACACCAGCAATCAAACGATTACGTAATGTTTTTTTAGCAGCTGCACGGCGTGCATGGACAGTTGGCCGAGAAGCTGATTCTGGTGATGGAGAAGCTGGAGACATAGGTAATTATTATACAAACATAATACCCTACTTAACCTGTAAAATCAAATCTAGAGAACCTTTTTACCGAGAAAAGGGATGAGCACTTCTGGGACTCTCACAGAACCATCTTCGTTTTGATAATTTTCGAGGATAGCAATCATGGCTCGTCCGCATGCGAAAGCGGTTGCATCGTTGGTATGAATGAGCTCAAGTTCACCATTTTCACGTCGAACACGAGTTTGAAGTCTGCGAGCCTGATAGTCGGTCATATAATCCGCTGTGTGTGTCTCACGATATTTTCCTTGTCCTGGGAGCCATGCCTCGATATCTGAACCTTTTGCATTTGGTTTTCCGATATCAAATGTACACTTTTGGAGCTTTCGGTATGGAAGTTGCAGTTGTTGCATGAGGTATTCTTGGATACCGGAGAAGAGAAGGTGTTCTTCGTGAGATGTCTCAGCACAAGAGAAACTCTCCATCTCGAGCTTATCGAATTGGTGCATACGGATGATACCTTCCATATCCTTGCCGTAGGTTCCCGCTTCACCCCGAAAAGAAGTTGCATAACCGATATATCTGACTGGCATGTCTTTTTCTGCAAAAATCTCATTCGCATGCATAGACCCGAGCACGTGCTCAGCGCTTCCCTGGAGCCAGAGGTCTTGCCCCTCTATTTTGTAACGGTCTTCACGAGGCTCAAGTCGATCCATCGCATCATATGGTTCTGTACGAATCATATACGGTGGCAAAACTGGAGTAAATGGCTTACTTGAAATCTTTAATCCGAGATCTTTGATGATTTTCTTGAGGATTTCTTCGTTGGTCAGAGTAGACATAACCCATTGAATCAATGCAAACTGGAGCATGACGAGGTCTCCCATGAGGTAGGCAAAACGAGAGCCTGCGACATTCGCCGCGCGTTCTTTATCTATCCAGCCATGGAGAGCAGCAATCTGAGCATGATCGCGAGGCGTGAAACTAAATTCTGGGATTTTCCCCCACTCTCGCACAACCATATTTTCTTCTTCTGTATGACCAATCGGCGTATCATCTGTGGGGATATTTGGTATCTGTTTGAGGAGTATTGAATGCTCTGTTTCGAGAATTTCATAGTCTTTTTCGAGGTTTTGAAGGTCTTCTTTGAGTTTTTTCGCTTGTTCGAGAACAGCAGGATCAGGTTTTCCTTTGCCCATACTCGCCGAGAGCTCATTGCGTTTTGCACGAAGCGTTTCGACTTCTTGTTGGAGCATTTTTTTCTTGTCATCGAGCGCCAGAAAAGCATCAAAATCAATCTTCGTTGATTTATTTTTTATCGCCGCACGAACAATATCAGGATTTTCACGGATAAATTGGAGGGAGAGCATAAGACAAGAAATGAGTATTTCATGCAGTATATTCGAGACAAGAAAACGTGCAAGAAAAGGATATAAAAATAATTAATTTGACATACTAGAAATATCAATATAAAACTATGAAATATTTGTGTAAAAAGACGAACTATGGTTGAATACGAATCATGAGCAGAAGAGCCGCCAGGCTGGGAAACAGTAGGACGAGAATCGCTCACACGCATCATCGAAGAAATCTGCCAACAAATCAATGCCGTAAAACCAAAAATGGCAGATATATCTGAGCAGAAACAACTCTTCGAACTCCTCAATACAGTAAGTGAACAACCAGGGTCTGGATTGAAGCCAAGAACGGAGGAATATATCAGAAAAAATATTCACAATTTTATCACCATCTATGACGATGAAACGCTCGTAGCTTGTGGTGAGCTCATTGAATTGGATTCAGGGACGATTGAGTTGGGCGCAGTAGCAACCAATGTAGACTATCAGAATCAATGAATGAGTGACAAAATACTCGACTTTGCCGAGCGACGTATACATGAACAATGAAAATCTATCATCATCGTGACAGATAATCCTATCCTCATACGTCGACTGGAGAAAAGAAGATACACTGAGGTAACAGTTATCTATACAAAGAGAGGTGAACAATCACCAGGGAAAAAAATCTATACGAAATATTTCTACTAATTCAAAACAATGCTCACAGGACAATGGTCTGACCCCATAATATCAGGATGAATTGTCGCATCGACAATACGTGAAGTGATGTTTTGAGAGGCAAGGAAATAATCTATTCTCCAACCAGAGTTATTGGCACGTGCATTATTAAAATTGGACCACCATGTATACGCTCCGGTGAGCTCAGGATTCTTTTCTCGGAAAATATCAACCAATCCAATATTCATAAATGCATCGAACCCTCTGCGTTCTTCGAGGGTAAACCCATGGACGCCTTCATTTTGTTTTGGGTTTTTGAGATCAATCGGCTGATGTGCGACATTGAGATCGCCGCAAAATATGACTGGTTTATGAACTTGTAATTTATCGAGAAACACACACATAGCCCTATCCCATTCTTGACGATATTCGAGCCGAGAGAGGTCATCCTTGGAGTTGGGAATATAAGAATTCACGTAGTAAAAATCCTCAAATTCGAGAGCGAGTGTACGACCTTCATTATCCGCTTCTGTACCGATACGATTCATGACAGCCATAGGGCGAACTTTCGTAAAAACAGCAGTGCCAGAGTACCCTGGACGTTCTGCAGAGTTAAATATACATTCATAGCCCAGTGATTGGATAATATCAGTTTCTGCGATGATTTGTTCAGGCTTTGCCTTTATTTCTTGCAAACCGATAACATCAGGATTGAGCTTTTTAAGAATCTCAGGAAATCATTTTTTCATGACGGCACGGATTCAGTTTACGTTCCAAGAAAAGAGGCGCATGATTACAAATTAAGAATTAAAAAAGAAAAATTAAAAATTGTCAAAAATAGAAAGAGATTTTTAAGGGACAAACTGTTTGAGCGGGAAGAATACAGAATTTTCTTGAACTTGGTTTATAGCGAGTTTTTGTCCCTTGAATTGTTTTGGGTACTTTTGCAATCAAAAGTACCAAACGAAACAGTGTGAGTGCTAGGGCCAATAACACGAAGACTCTAGTGAAAAAATATATCTTTCCAGGTCACGAGAATACTCGCAAAAATAAGGATGATAAAACCAATTGAATGAATCATTTGTTCAATCTTTGGCGATATCTTGAATTTCGGATTGATGACGTGTATTCCTTGATTCACGAGAACGAGCAAGCAACGTCCACCATCAAGTGCTGGAAAAGGCAAGAGATTAAATACTCAGAGACTGAGTGAAATCATCGCCATGAGCGTGATAACACCTCGGAGTTGAACACCATGATCAGCAAATCAGACGAAGACACGACCAATAGCTACTGGTCATCCGATGCCATCTGTCGCTTCTTTTTTCTCCTCTTTTGTGGCTGTATCAGAAAAACTCGTCGTCAATATCGCACCAAAAGTACGGAGTGAAAATCCTATCTGCTCGACTACTTCAATCATACCATAACCGAGAGAAGTCCAAAATGGGAACTGGTAATAGATAGGTGTTATATGAGGGAGGACATACGCGCCCATTTTACCATCTTGTGGTCGGAGAATGATATGAACAATTTCTTCACCTCTCTGTATACGAAATGCGTGACTAGGGAGCTGAGAAGATTTGAGCAACTGAGAAACATCTCCTGGCATTTTCATCAGAGTGCCATCAATAGCGATAATTATATCGCCTTTTTTGAGTCATGCTTTCTCAGCGACACTGCCTGGAAGTGGATCTACGAGGACACCAGGAAATCTCGTCACAATACCAGATCTCTCAGCGTCGAGGAGGGTATTATTGATAGAGATGAGTTTCGTCCCTGTGCCAACTCGTGATAAGAGGGAGTGTGGTGAGAGCTCACGAATATGGATAGTGAGAGGTTCTGTACCTCGATAAAATAAGAATCAAAAGAGACACCCGGCGAGGAGGAAATTCATCGTGACTCCAGCGAGGAGAATCAAGACTTGTTTCCACCAGGGAGCTCGAGCGAGTGAGTCTTTTGCATGACTCTCAGGCGATATGAGGTCTTCTCCTTTGAGACGAACAAAGCCTCCGATGGGAAGCCAGTTGAGTGTCCATTCAGTGCCATGCTTATCGGTGAATAACCGACGAAGTCGTGGAGGTATGCCGATACCGAATTCGTGTACCTTGACTCCGCTCCAACGAGCCACGAGGAAATGCCCCATTTCGTGGATGAACACGACAATAAAGAAAACAAAGAGAGCCAAGAGAATACCAATAAAGAGAGACATAAGCAGTATTAATGAAATTGAGTTACATCGATGACTCGAGCATCAACGGTCGAGAGAAGTTTCTGGTCATGGGTCGCAAAGACTATAGTCGTTCCCTGTTTATGAATAGTCGAGAGGAGGTCCATAATGATAGCCACATTTTTGTGATCGAGACTGCCTGTCGGTTCATCAGCGAGTATCATCGTCGGTTCATGGATGAGAGCACGAGCGATGGCAACACGCTGAGACTCCCCTCCTGAGAGCTTGGGAGGAAAAGCATTTTTTTTGTGAATCATACCGACTAGATCGAGGAGTTCATTGGTACGTGGCTCAATAGTCTCATGAGCATAACCGCAAATCTCCATAGCATAGGCGATATTTTCTGACACCGTTTTATAGGAGATGAGCTTGTAGTCCTGAAATATCATACCACCCGTGCGCTGATAAGCTCGGAGCTCAGACGACGAAAATTGATAAATATCACGTCATTGATCGTTGATAAAAGAACCTCGTGATGGGGCGAGATTACCAAATATAGACTGGAGAATAGTCGTTTTGCCGCTTCCAGAAGGACCGACGAGAAATACCCATTCACCTTTTTTTATCTCCAAATTCATATTATGGAGGATGGTATGGTGATTATGACTGAGGGTGGCTTCGAAAAAACGCATGAGAGTTATTTACAAGTAAAGCTCGCAAGTATCGGACGATATCTGTCATAGGTATCAGCCGCTGTATCGTTTTCGAGTCAGAGAGTAATCAGATAGACCGTTTTACCACAGATACGAGCTGTCTGCATAAAGATATGCTCTTCAGTAATTTCGTTGTATTTCGCATGAAAAATAACCAGAGCACTCGTCGTCCCATCAGCAAATGTGACAGATTCTTCGTTTTCGATAGTCGTCGAGAGGTACTCACGTGATGCCCAGAGCATAGTCTGGCGCATATACTCACTCGATGTTGCCGTCTCACTCTGGAGCGTATCAGAGAGGACGGTGAGATTATTCATAAATCCTCGGTTACTCACGAGAGAACGCATAGCGAGTTCAACCGTACCACGTACTGGCGTCGACATCTGGGTTTTTTCGACTTGCTCCCACGAAGCAGGAACACGCATTTCATACGCATTTCATCGATATAATGTGAGACCATTATCATCGACAGTCGTCTCCCCACAAGCCGTGAGGAGCAAGAGTGAAGCGATAAGAAGGAGAGTATTTTTGAAATATTTCATAACTATACAATGGGGAAATAAAGAGCACTCAGGACTCATAAGAAAAACACAAACGCAAAAACACGAATCACCATAACAAAGAATATATTATGAAACCAGACAGGGCTTCCATACCAGAGTGTCGCTGAGAATAATCCAGCCATGAGTCCAAAAAGTCCATCTCGAATACGAGCAAGCCAGACAAATTCTGAAAAACCAAACATAATAACGCGATTATTCACTATCCAGGCAAATACGAGAAATATACCGAACATGAGCAGTGCATATCGTAGAGCGAGAGAGAGTCTCACCCTCTGTGCATCGACGGTCCGAAGCATTTCCTGATAAATAGGATCATCTTTGATAAAACTCTCCAAGCGTGGGTCAGTATTTTTGACAGGCGCAGGTGCTGGTTGAGCTGGGGCTACTGGTACATCAGGTTGGCTCGGTATATCAGAAACCACTGTTTCCACTATCGGAGGAACTGAGGTAACTACAGGAGTTTCTGGTATAATTGGTTGAGTCTCTGAAACAGAGGGTTCCACAGTTGTACTCAGAGGAACAACAGGCGTTACCGCTTCAGAAGCCTCGACTGCTTCTGCATCAGAAATCATATGAAGGAGAGCGTCTGGAACCGGAACAACGGGAACAGTAGGCTGCACAGTATCAGTCTCAGTTTTTGGTGTAAAAAGTTGGGTATCAGACACTTCTGGAGCTTTGTTTGAAACAGCTTCTGGAGCTGGTTGAGAGGTTTCGGATGATGTCGAGGCTCCGAAATTGAGCAGAGAAGAAGCATCAGAAGATACTGTAGAAACAGGAGTTTCCTCGGGAGGTTTTGGCGTTGTTGTGGGTGGGGTGGGCGTAAACCCTGCGAATAACTCATCAGCCATAGCTTGCTTTGCAATGAAAAATATATACGATACATCCAAGTAACTCGCCCTTAGTATATCGCTCTATGATACCAACGCAAGACCAAGTACGACATGTCGCCAAACTCGCACGTCTACACCTCACTGACGAAGAAGTCACTATGTATCAATGACAACTCGCTGGGATTTTTGGCTATATCGAAAAACTCCAAGAAGTAGA
>DALYDS010000030.1:0-9919 GCA_031973055.1 bacterium
AATCTCTACACGGGTATTGTGAAAAACTGGAGCTCTTCGATGGAACTCCGAGGCTACAAGACGGTGATGAGTAAGCGCAATATCAGCGAACAAGTACCAGACAATGTGGTCGATACACTCATGTCTGAAGTGCAGAAATTTTATCCGCTCTATCAGCGATTTCTCCGTGCAAAACAGAAACATCTCGGACTTCCTGAACTCTACGGCTACGATGTCCATGCACCGATTTTCAAAATCGAGAAAAAAATCCCCTACGAAGAAGCCTGCAAAACTGTGATGGAGATGTTTGCTGGATTTGATAGCCGATTTGGCAACTACGCTCGTGATATGCTCGAAGCAGGACGTGTCGATGCCTTCCCAAAAGCAGGAAAACGAGGCGGAGCTTTTGCAAGCTATGACAAAGGAATCGAGAGTTTTGTCCTCCTGAATTATACCGACACCGTCGATGATAGTTTTACCCTTGCGCACGAGCTCGGACATGCTATCCACGGTCACCTCGCACAAGTCCAGAAATCCCCTGTCTACGATGCACCTCTCGTCCTCGCGGAGACGGCTTCGATTTTTTCTGAATCACTCCTGATGGAGAAAATTCAGGTGACACTCTCCCCTGAAGAAAAACTCGAACTCCTCAATCAAAAACTCCTCGATGTCTTTGGCTCTATTCACCGTCAGATCATGTATGTCAGCTTTGAGCGACGCGTCCACGATCATATCCACGCTGGAGGTGAGATGACCTACAAAGAACTCAATCTCTGGTGGGATGAAGAATCAAAAAAACTCGGAGGCGATGTCGTGACACCGATACTACCACCAGAAAAAAACTACACCTGGTCAGCAATTCCACATATTTTCTCGACACCGTTTTATTGCTACGCGTATTCATTTGGCATGCTTGTGTCTCTCGCTCTCGTGGAGAAATACAAGCGTGAAGGCAGCGCGATGATCAACGACTACGTGAAACTGCTCTCCTCTGGCGGAAGCGTCCCACCCGTCGAAATCCTCCAATCTATCGGCATCGACGTGACACAACCAGCATTCTACAGCGACGCATTTGCGACGATTGAGAGCTGGCTGACAGAGTTTGAAAAGAGTACACAGTAAAAACAATACATTCAGAAAATAGGTTTTTAGGGGACAAACTGTTTAAGGTCCATGAATACAGAACCGTGAGATGAAAACAGTCCGAGTTTTTGTCACTTAAATGTACTCGAAGTGAGATTCACTCACTTCTCCGGTACTTTTTGCAGAAAAAGTACGAAAGAAACTTGCATCAATCAAAAAGATAGAGTACTATATGAGGGTAACTCCCTTTTTCACTATGGAAAACTCTCTCAGCCAACTCGTCGTCGACCAGCATATCGAGCGTTATCGAGCACAACCAGATATACATGATTTTTTTGATGTATTCAGTGATACAATTTCAGAAGAGAGAATCAAAAAAGAACTCACAGAAAATGCCAATGTATACTACAATAATGCGACTCTCGCACGCAATACACTCATCAAGCGTGAATTACAAGAGAAAAATCTTTTCACCAATGCGCGTAATGCCTATGCCCACGAAACATGTGACAAGGTGCTCCTCCATTTCCGAAAAACAGTCTTTATCTGGTCACAAGGAGGCAAGAAATATGCCGATCCGTTTAAGGGTATCCATGAATATGATGAACTCCCCCAGAAATACATAGATGGACTCTACAATCTCGATGTCGTCACTGACCTCGAGGAACTACGAGGATTGCTCGATGCTGTGAATACCAAGATTCACGAAGAATTCCAAGCCTATGAAACGGTCAGATCTTGTGCGTATTTTTATCGTCGAAAACCAGTTATCGGCAAACATCCTGCTATATATAACGGCTGTCTCAACTATATCGTCGATCTCCTCCAATATACGAGAGACGCAGGCGTCAATGAGATATATTTCCAATCAGCCGCTCAGAATCTCAGACAGTATCGAGAAATGCTCGATCCTGAAAAAGAAACTCCAGAAGATTTCAAACTCCTCCTCAGCCTCTGTACCAAAACTAGTTCAGAAGTCCGCAACGATATTCGCGAGGCTCTCGTACAATATATCACTGTCATAGCTCTATTCCAGGATATACAAGCCAAAACAACTAAAACAGATGCCGTGAAAGTTATCGAAGATTTCATCAAAGAAACAGGCTATAAACTCGAAGAATTAGGATACAGCATCGAGCCTCTCTACAAAAATAGTCTCGACCATATCATGTTCAAAAAATCAGGCTGGGAACTCAAAGCAATACCAGCAAAAAAATAATACAGACATATATTTGCTTTTCAGGGAAAACTCTAGTACTATAGAGGAGTAACCTTGTATTTATGAAACTTTCTCACTCAATTGTGCTCTTCGGAGCTATGTTTCTCAGTATTTCTGCTTTCGCGGAAGTAAAGAACGTTGTCTGTACGACACATCCATCATTTGATAAAAACTCTTGTGACGTGTGCTACGAAGAAACATTTACTTCTCAGGCAACCAAAGAAGGATGGTCGAGCGATATCACTGAAGTGAAAATCCCTTGGAAAAACCAAAGTGGTGATCTCTTCGAGATTATTTACAGCAACGAACAAGAGCTCCCAAGTATCAAAAGTGAAATCACTGTCTCAAGTAAACCAGAAAAACCAGAAGATCTCTGGGAAAATCACGAGACACTTATCTGGGATCCGTTTCCAGATCATAAAGAAGCTATCGTAAAAAAAGATGAAGAAGTCGGACTCTACCGTCTCAAAGCAAAATCAACCGTCCATGTCGAAGGGAAAAAACCAGATGATACTATCATATTCCTCGCGCCTCTCACAGTCCGACCATTTGATCCAAAAATCAATCAGGATGGACAACCAAAAGACAGAAATATCTGTGTTCTCGGTAAATTCAAGCCAGCAATAGATGATAAAGCTGCCTCTGCAGCAATTACTCCAGCTACAACAGGACCAAAAATAGAAACTCCTACCGTCAATACTCCAAAAGTTACTCCTCCAGCACCAAAACCAGCAGTCGAAGTGCCAAATCTCAATGCCGCACCTCTCCCCTCTGAGACAGGTATCGTAGAAACACCAAAAACAGACGTACCTGCACTCAATGCTGCGGGACCAGAAGAAGAAAAGAAAGATATCCCAAAACCAACAGTCAAACAACAGACAAAAGTGCAGACAGGACCTGAGTTATGGATACTCCTCGCTCTCGCATTTGTGGTAGCAAGTGGGTGGAATGCATGGAAAAAACAACAATCGTAGTTTTCTCTTTTGCCTTTTTTAGTTTTGAATGTAAAATACAATCATGTTACCTGGGAAAACTACATGACCAGGAGAGAATCAAGAAAACCTCGAACAACAAGGGAAAGAGCATGATATAGTGGGCGAACAGGTACGTAAAACCAGACAATTTTGCGAAGAATCAACCAAAGATCCCGCCTTCAAAGATTTCATCAAACAGTTCCATCAGAGCACTCTCACACGAGATAAGCTCAAGGAAGAATTCAAAAAAAGACTCAAAACTCTCTCAGCCGAAAACAGGGCAAAAATGGGTATCGCGAGTGACTCCGATACTGATATTGAAGCCTTTTTATCAAAAACAGGGTGTTTTGAAAATCAATTCATGTATCACATAGAGCACAATCAAAAACTCAAAGACTCTGCAAAAGATGACATGATACAGGGGGCGATAGACGTCGTCGAGGATGAATACGAAGGACTCACTGACACACATAAAACAACGCTCCGAAAAGTACTCAAAAAAGAAAGTACAAAGACCATACGCTCATTTCTCGAGATACCGAGTTATAGGAAAAAACGACTCGATCAGGCATTGGCGTCTGAACTCAAAACAAAAAATCTCAATGATATCAATTTTGATACGCTCAATGATGAGATAACGAAACTCCCTCCGAATAATGCGAACAGCCGTGGAATACAAGACGCATGGAGGAGTATCATGGGAGGATTCAAACTCGAAGAAGGCGAAAGCATGCAAGACGCTATCAAGCGTATCCAAGCAAATGGCTCAGAAGGCAACCTCAGTGCCGACTATGAGAAATTTTTCTCTGATTCAAATACCCTGATTTCAAAAGAAAATAAAAAGAGAATTCTCGGTTTCCTCGCACGACAATACCTCCCACTCGTCACCTATGATGCAGTGGAATCTGTCGATCCAAAAGCAGCAAAAAATGTTCTCAATAAATACCCACCGATCACGAGTGATATAGCCACTGGCGACCCTGAGATGGACAGACATATCCGTGAAGACCGCGAAAATAATGCAAAAAACGAATATATCACTGGACTCACCGAGACAAACATCGTCACACGCAATCTCCCCTTCGAAACACAAGTACGACTCCTCGGTCGATTCGGCTCAGCTCGAAAAATCGAACAACAGAGAAATTTCTGGCAAGGAAAACCAGGTTCACTCAGAGGAAGAGGAGTAGATTACAAAAATCTCTTTCTCCGCGAACACGGTATCCATTCACAGAAAGTCATGACACAGAGCGGCTTCCTCGCAGAAATCACCGCAAAACTCGGAAACAAAGTCACCAATCTCGATAAATTCAAAGAAGGAAATGTCATGATATGGCGACAAAAAGACAAAGACGGCAACCTGTCTATGGCGGGTTATTATGCTATTGATAGCCTCCTCTCAGAAGATCTCGATGAAGAAAGTGTCGCAAAACTGCGATTTCTCGGAAATATCAAAAACCCTGTTTCACCAGCAGGGATGCCATTATTTTATTCTGGACCAGAACTCTACCACTACCTCTCTGGATGTAGCAAAGATGGAACAATTGATTTCATCGATGGTTCAGAACTCGAACAAGAAGTCATCAAAGACGGTTCAAAAATCAGAACAGATGACGAGGTCAAAGAAGTCTTGAGAGAAAAATTCTGAAGCGCGAATATACCAACACGAGAAGCTCTCGATAAAGAAGTCGATGAGCTCCTGTACGACGGAGGGAAAAAATTAGAAGCCGAAAAAACAGAGGAAAGAAAAATCCACGAAGGGATGATTATAGCCCTCGTTGGAAATGAAAACACATTTGATACATTTCAAATCAAATCCATCACCGATCCGGATCCAATGACAGGAGAAGAATGAGAGGTCACTCTCTGGGATGGGTGGGGTTCTGGAGAGAGATCTATCAAGAATTATACATATAGCGACTTTCTCAATATCCTCAAGCAACAAAAAGAAACAAAAAAAGAAGTCTACCGTGTTCCAACAGGAGGAAAAAAATTTGGTATTGACCAGTTCAACGTACTCATCGGGAGCGAGCAACATAATCGAGAATGACGACATAAAAAATATAAAGATCTCAAAATTCTCAGTGGAGAAAAAGGGAACCAAATCGGAAGCATAGATGAAAAATCAGGAGTATTTCAAAATACGCCAATTGTTCGAGTTGGAGAAAAACAAGATCTCTATATCGAGAGCATCCAAGGTGAAGAAGTCACGCTCCGTATTGGAACGTACAAATCACATGAATTTAATAAAAAAACAGGAAAACTCAAAGACGCCTCATTCAAATGAACTGGGAGCATGACGATGCAATTATCATGGCTCTGGGGTTACCTCCAATCTAACAATTGTACTTTTGAGAAACCTGCAGAAAAAGGTGAAGCATTTCATCAAGAGGTCGAAGCAAAAGGTGGCAGTATGAGCTGGCTCAATGTCTTTCTTCATGCACATAGTTGGGGAACAATTCTCCATGGAGACCTCTGGAAAGCACCCTACAAAGCCTGGGAAGAACAACATCACAAAGATCACGCTTTTGCTGGTAAACTCACCGCAGCGCTCGCGATGGAAAAGCTCCAGAGTGGTACATGACCAATCTCTGGTATTCTCAACTGGGCCGAGTGGCCATCAATCATGGTCGCGGATGGAAATGGAAGCTTTCAGAGTTATCTCGACGAACTCGTCAACAAAATCGATGGCATGGGTAGTTACCACCGTGTTCGTCTTATCAAAAAATGGTCATCCTACCACTTCCCCGATCCGAAATTCATGGCAGCGATGTTTGCCTCATTTCACAACTTCAGTCACCTCTATCCCTATGATGATGGAACTGGAAAAGACTCACGTGGAAAATGGCATTATTATAACAATGTCCGCCACGTCGTGACCAATGTGAATGAAAAAGAATTTCCTCATCACATGCCACACGAACCGTATCCGGTCGATAGTGAATGAAACATGTTGACTGAGATACAGATGACTCGAGCACTCTTTGATAAATTCCAGCATCCGATGCTCAAAAACCTCGGACGTCGATTCCAGAAGTACATGAAAAAATGACACGAGAGTCTCAAGGATGGAGGAGTTGGTAACCTCGCCGAACGACTCACGATGGACAGCAAGCTCGATTGGATGATGGGTTCAGCCCTCGGAGCAAAATTAACAGAAACAGTTGGATGAGCGATCAAACCATGGCTCAAAGAAGGATATCCGACAGAGATTTCGACCATGCCGTACGCGGCGATGCTCTTCGCATCTCGTGAACAGCAGATGCTCCCTGATACACAAGAGAGTCTCCGAGAAGAATTCCAAGATACTGCAAAAGTGCCGATGTTTGTCTTTATGCAAAACCGCAATCTCGGAAATATATTTCGAGAAACGGGTGTGGCCTTTGCTTATACGATAAGTCCTGCGGTCGGTAAAGAACTCCAGAGTCTCGTGGATGAAAGAGCTCATGGGAGATGAGATGATAATAAAAATAGTACTTGGGGAAAACGATTTAAGAAACTCTGGACAGATCATGGGAAAGCAATCATGGATAAGATGACAGGTATGCGTGACCCCATGCTGAATCTCATGATCAATGACCCAGTTCTTTTCGGTGAGATGATGAAAGATCTCCCCGCTGAGAAAAAAGCACACTACGAGCAACTCCAAAAAAAATCACCAGCCATCAAATCATACTACGATAGGCTCTATAAAATGCAAAGTAGTGCTGCTCACTCGAATATACGAGGAGGAGCCTTTTATGAGGGGGACCACTTCCGTTTTCGAGACAGTTTTGATAATGGATATCCGATGTTCTGGATTGACTGGGATGGTTATATAGATGCCAATCTAGAAGACTGATTTACCAAAGGAGATGGTACCAAAGGAGATGGTATATTTAACGATATGCGCTGATTCTTTGATAAAATCCCCGATATGTGTAAAGGCATGGCAGAGCAAATGGGATTTAAAGGAGACACCGCAAAAAAATACATGGACAAAATGAGTCAGACTATCTATGAAAAAAACATAAGTGGTGTCTATCGTCTCATGAACCAGGCGAAATTTAATACAGAAACCAAATGTTCTTACTATAACGTCGCATCGATGATACTCGGTATGGCCGATATCAGAACCCTCACAAAAACAGGTGCGAGTCCTGAACTCAATGCTATATTCGCAGATTGGAAGATTAAGATGGAAGGTGTCGATGCAACAGCAAAAAGTATCGCAGCCAGTCAGGGATTTGCCGCAAGTATAAGATACAGAACACGTATGTGGAAAAAATTTGAAAAAATAGTTTCTTCGGAAGCAGACCTCCGGGGCAAATCAGTAGCAGAGCTCGATTCAGGAACTGGAACAGGAAAGAAAGCTATAAAAAAACCAGACGTTCATGATAAAATATCAGATATCCTCAGCACGACAGAAGCAGGTCTCAGAACAGATAACACAACACCAGCACAGCCACAACAAGGCGAACAAATACAACACAGTGATAATGTACCAGAATCGCACGGACAGGGTCAACAGTGACAGTGACGTGGCGACGATGATGACAATTAAGGAAATACGAGAATAAGTGGAAATGCGCAAAAACGAAAAAATCGAGAAAGCGAATTTTTGAACGAACGAGCTTACTAATTCGTAAGTGACTGAGAGAAAAAATGAAGCTGACGAAGAGGTGTGAAGTTTTTCCGCATTTCCTTATATCTGGTAGAGATATTTTTCAGCAGCGAGGAGCTGAGTATCGATGTGTTTGTTGAGCCAAATAGTTTTATCAAAGACGATAGTCTTATCGGGAGTAACCCCGATTTTATCGATAGATTTTTTTTCTTTTGGTGTGAGCCACGCAGCTATCGTGTATTTGAGGAGAGAACCATCATCAAATGGAACCAGCTCCTGAACTGTCCCCTTTCCATAGGATGTTTCACCAACCACAGCAACAGTTTTTGGGAAATACTCACGAAGTGTCGTCGTGATTACTTCTGCAGCAGAAGCAGTATCTTGATTGATAATAATCACAATCTCATACTGTGACCAGTCTGTCATTTTTTCCTGTGAAGCCTGGTGAGTAATTTCTGTTTGAGGGTATTTGAGGACGACGAGCGGATTACCTTTATCTATGAAAAAATTGAGGATATTGCGAGTCTCGAGCATAGAACCTCCTGGATTATCACGGAGATCGAGGATGAGGCGTTTTTTACCACTCTTGAGAAATGCTCGGAGAGTGTCTCCGATGAGATGGTCAGAACCAAATGCTACTTCACGATATTTGAGGTAATAGGCTTTATCGAGTATTTTTGTTTCGATAAGAGGAATAGAAATGATGGCACGAGTAATGGTAATTTGTTTTGCTTTTTTCCCTGAGAGGATGGTGATATCGACCGTGGTTCCTTCTTTACCTCGTAGACGAGCGATATCATCATCAATTCCGTCCTGCGTGGTCACAATAACCCCAGCCACTTTGACGATTTTATCATTTGGGAGGATACCGGCTTTTTCCGCTGGACTATGGTCGATAACATCCGTCACGAGAATTGATCATGTAGCATCGATATCTATAACGACTCCTATACCCGCGATTTTCCCTTCGAGTGATTGGTGAAAATCAGTCGACGCATCGGGTCTGAAAAATTTGGTATACGGATCACCCGCAGCATCTGTCATCCCCTCTGCAGCACCATAGAGGAGGTCTTTATCAGTAATAGTAGACGTGTTGAGATGGTTCTGACGTATGATAGAGTAGACATCATCGAGAATGTGATATTTTTCAGCTTCAGCAACGTGTGGAGATGGGAGCGCTGGCTGGAGGACGGTAGTGAGAGTGTTTTGATTAATAGCCTGAAGAAATGAATAGACGTACGAGATGCGTATATCTGTCATATATTTCTCATAATCTTCAGTCGTCAGCGGCGACAAATCAGAGGAGACTTTCACGCCAAAATGTCGTTTGAGGAGGAGCGCAAATGCTCTATCTGTCATAATAGTGTCAGGCTTGAGATGAGCAGAGGTATTTGGAAGCATACCATAATATATCCCTCTTTGAAGAGCAGACCTGAGTCCTGTACGACTCCCTATATCACCATAATTCACCATGATATCGTTGATTTCTTCTGATTCATCAGGAAATATTTCATTGAAATAGAGTGTCAACGTCTCACCGACTGTGAGATTTTTCGGAGCAGCAAAAACTCCAGAAACAGAGAGGAGAAGCAATGCTATAATGAGTTTTTTCATACAGGAAGTGTAGTCCAGTATGAGAAAAAAGCAAAGAGGGGGTGGTAGACATTTGATAGAAGAACAAAAACTCGTACTATAACGATATGAATACTTCCTTCTTGCTCGTGTGCTTCTTTGCAACGATATTTGGATATATCGCTGGTATCGGTTTCCAAAAGACATTGGGCAAAATACACAAACCCCTCTGACAGTGCAATATCAAGAAAAAGTGAATAGAACTACGTGCATATCTGGCAATAATACTCCTCATCTGCGGACTCTATTTTGGTATGCCACTTTTGACGTTTTTCGCAGGTTTTACCTGGTACGAATCTCGGGCAAAATGGTGCATAGCTCAGACACTCAAATAGTATGAAACCTTTTTCAGCTGTCCTCTTTGATTTTGATGGTGTCATCGCACATACTGCACCAGCATTTCGGCAAGCATTGTGGGTGTTTCTGAGA
>DALYDS010000031.1:0-4255 GCA_031973055.1 bacterium
TGCTCGGAATAATTCACTGTTTGTTTTGTCCTTTCTTACTATCCTGATACCAACTCTCTTTGTCTTTTGGAGGTATGACACGAGGCGTGCCTGTATTGTTTGAGATGCTGGGACGATGTTTCTCGGATGTATGATTGCGACTCTCGCGACTGTGTCTGGCGGTAAAATAGCTACAGCTTCTATCGTCCTCGGTATCTATTTTATTGATGCATTTTATGTAATCCTCTGACGCATTCGTGCTGGTAAAAATCCGATGAAAGGGGATTTGACTCACCTCCATCACCGCATGTCTGATGAGTGAATTAGTGCCCGCTCACAACGATATATTGTCATGACGCTCTCATTTCTTTTTGGGCTAGGCGCGATATTCCTCGGCACATGGTGAAAGATCATTCTTTTCGCTGCACTCCTTAATACAGTTATTTTTATACCAAAAATTGCTGCACGAATCGATGCCTTGCTGAAAAAAATAAATTAAGCCTCTGATTTTCAGATCTTTTGGAGATATTGTTGCAGGATTTTTCTTTCTGGTTCGTGTTTTAAATGCTTGAGTGCGTGTGATAGGCTGACCCACATAATAGCTTCGTCGTGAATAGGTGAGTGTGCTCCGACATTTTTCACCTCAAAGAATGTTATCTTTTTTCGTCTTTTCCTATCTCGAACGACTCCAATCCTCTCTCAGAGAGTAAAACCGTAGAGTCATGTTTCTTCTTGTATTTCTCTTATGGCGCCAATTTCGAGAGTTTCGCCACGTTTGATACGTCACTTTGGAAACATAAGACCTCATTTTTTATGAGCGATGCAGAGCACCTCACTCTGTCACTGACGTTCTCGGAGACAGATACCGCCAGCACATGGCTCGAGCCAAAAGAGAGATGACAACCACATTTTCCAGTTATCAAAAGTTGATATTTTATTTTTGGTCATGAACGCCATAGTATGGAGTTTTTCGAAAAAGTGAACTGATTTTTTGTACAATATATCGTGAGAAAAGTGCAGAAAAAATCGAGATTTCAGGCACTCTGATAAAATAATTTGCATAACTTACTATTTTATTTATACTCCCGTCACTTTAGTCATAGGTGAGGGGGCGTAGCTCAGCTGGTTAGAGCGCCTCCCTGTCACGGAGGAGGTCGCGGGTTCGAGTCCCGTCGCTCCCGCCAGATTATTCTGGTTGCTCTCTCGTTATGGCATAAGTTGTTTGGGGTCTTAGCTCAGTTGGCTAGAGCGCCTCGCTTGCACCGAGGAGGTCAAGGGTTCGACTCCCTTAGACTCCACCAAATATTTTGATACCATGGTTGTATATCTTACTCCTCATTGGTTCCCATTTTTTAATTTTTTGTATATGGTAGGCTGCGGAAAACGTCCACGAAATCAAATCTATATCGTTAGTAAACGACGTTCGATTACTGGTGATAAGATTTCTAATGCGAAAAAGACTTACGAGAAACTCGTTCGTCGTGAAGCGCATGAAGGTAAAACTGCATGGCTTATCGACGCAATGACAAAAGCTGTTGCTCGTCTCAAAAAAATGGGTCTTGCAAATTTCGTCAAAAATTAACCTCCATTCTTAAATTTATTTTATGGTACGTCTCTCAGGATCACGACATCGGAAGCTTCGCGCGGCACTTGTCCGTATCGAAAAAAAAGTCCGAAAAGCAAAAAAGAAGAAGTAATCAAAAAATCATTTGAAATATACTTCTTTTCTCTATAATACCCCTACTTTTTAATTCCTTTATTTTTCTCTTATGGCTGATTTTCAAAGAACAAAGCCACACGTTAACGTTGGTACTATCGGTCACATCGACCACGGTAAGACAACTCTTACTGCCGCTCTCACTGCTGTAGGTGCTGCAGGCGGAACTGCCGCTGTATCATACGCTGATATCGCTAAAGGTGGTACAGCTCGTGCTGGATCTGACAAGATTATTACAATCTCAACTTCTCACGTAGAATACGAGTCTCCTATGCGTCATTACGCACACGTTGACTGTCCAGGACATGCTGACTACGTCAAGAACATGATTACTGGTGCTGCTCAAATGGACGGTGCTATTCTCGTAGTTTCTGCTGTTGATGGTGTTATGCCTCAGACTCGTGAGCACGTTCTCCTCGCTTCTCAAGTTGGTGTTGCTCGTATCGTAGTATTCCTCAATAAATGTGATATTGCTGATCCTGAGCTCGTTGATCTCGTTGAAATGGAAGTTCGTGAACTTCTCTCTAAATACGGTTTCGATGGTGATAACGCTCCTGTCGTTCGTGGTTCAGCTTTCACAGCTCTCCAAAATCCTACTGACCCAGCTGCTTCAAAAGGTGTTCGAGATCTTCTCGACGCTCTCGATAGCTATATCCCTGAGCCAGTTCGTGAACTCGACAAACCATTCCTTATGTCTATTGAAGATGTCTTCTCTATCAAAGGTCGTGGTACTGTAGCTACAGGTCGTATCGAACAAGGTATCGTCAAAATCAATGACGAAGTCGAAATCGTCGGTATCCGTGACACACAGAAATCTGTTGTTACTGGTGTCGAAATGTTCAAAAAACAACTCGGTCAAGGTCAAGCTGGTGATAACGCAGGTATCCTCCTCCGAGGTATCGAACGTGAGCAAATCGAACGTGGTCAAGTTATGTCAAAGGTTGGTTCTATCAAACCTCACAAGAAATTCGAAGCTGAAGTTTACGTTCTCAAGAAAGAGGAAGGTGGACGACATACTCCTTTCTTCAAGGGTTACAAGCCTCAATTCTATTTCCGAACAACAGATGTTACTGGTGCTATCGAGCTCCCAGCTGGTGTAGAGATGGTCATGCCTGGTGATAACATCAAGTTCCTCGTAGAACTCGGATGTGGAATCGCTATGGAAAATCAACTCCGATTTGCTATCCGTGAAGGTGGTAAGACTGTTGGTTCTGGTATTATTACAAAAATTCTTGATTAATTATGACTGCTAAAGCCAAAGCTGCTGCCAAGGAAACAACTCCAAAAGTAAAAGCAAAAAAAACTACTACCAAAAAAGCTCCTCTCAAGGAGACAAAAGTTTCTGCCTCTTCTAAAAAAGAGACTCTCAAAATTTCTGTCAAAGCTTTCGAACATCGTGTAGTCGATGAAGCGGTAAAGAAAATCATCAGTGCTGCGAAAGATACTGGTTCACAAACTGTCGGACCTATCCCTCTCCCAACAAAGATTGAGAAATTTACGCTCAACCGATCAACATTTGTTAACAAGAATGCTCGTGAACAGTTCGAGATTCGTCGTCATCGACGTCTCTTGCTCATCAATGAGCCAACAGCTGAAACACTTGAGATACTTCAGAAACTCAATCTCCCATCAGGAGTTGGTGTTGATATTGCTATCGTTACTGCTGCCTAATTCATATTACCTCTCTTACTATGCCACGCATTTGTGTCTATACATGAAAGATTACCGGTTCAGGTAATAAAGTCTCTCACTCTGTACGTCGTACAAAGCGTAATTTCATGGTCAATCTTTTTTATAAGAAAATCCGTGATCCTCGTGACGGTATGATCTATCGTTTGAGACTCTCTGCAGCGGCTATCCGCACTATGCGAAAGAAGGGTATCGTAGCATTCCTCCAGGACTTTGGTCTCTAGAAAGAAAATATCACAAAGAAAACGCTCCGAAAGGGGCGTTTTTTCTTGATTGAATGCAAATACTCTTATAATCCTTTTGGCTGATTTTATGTGTCCGCGTAGCTCAGTGGAAGAGCAGTAGCCTTCTAAGCTAAAGGTCGATGGTTCGATCCCATCCGCGGACACCATTACATCGAAAAATCTGCCCAGGTGGTGAAATGGTAGACACGTAGGTTTCAGAAGCCTATTCCGCAAGGTGTGAGGGTTCGAGTCCCTCCTTGGGCACCATTTAGTTAGAAAAAATACAATGAAAAAAGTTTTTATAATCCATGGTTTTGAAGGAAGCCCAAATGGATGATGGAGACCGTGGCTTATGGCTGAATTAGAAAAACAGGATATCTATACATGTGCATTATCGATGCCGAATTCAGAGAATCCTGTTTGTTCAGAGTGGGTGGATGAAATTCAGAGACATACAGAATATAATAAAGATGATGAGATATATCTTATTGGTCACTCACTTTGAGGCCCAGCAATTCTCCGTTATCTGGAAAAAACCAAAATGAATAATACAGCTGGAGTGATACTTGTTTCTTCTCCTTCCACAAAGAATAAGAACAGTAAATTAGACAGCTTCTTGGAATGAAGTTTTGATTTTGAAGAGATA
>DALYDS010000031.1:4355-9825 GCA_031973055.1 bacterium
AAGATAAACGATATACCTGATGCTAATACAAGAGCGAATAAGAGTATCATCTCTGGTCATGTCTGCACCGAAACGCTCTCTGAGTACGCTCCTTCACCAGTGAAATTACCATTTTTACAGATAGCACGGACTTTGAATTCTTCAAATATTTCCTTCTTGGCACTGCTATTGATATTTACTCGGAGTTGTGTTCCGGGAATTTCATCAATCATGGCAAACTCTCCTGAAGCGTCACGTTTAAATATTTGATAACTTGCTGCTTCCTTGAGTTTTGGCCAACTGATAATCGAATAGGTATCAAATTTCTTTACCTGTATACCACTGACCTTATCGATATAACATGTTGGAGCTGCATCGAGAACAATGAGAAATGATTGTTCACCTGAGTTAACAGAAGTTTCATTCTGATCTTTATCGAGAGCGATAATCGTGGAGAAATATTCACCAGGCTTGAGGTCGGGAATATACCATGTGTTCTGATTGTTTTCTTTGATGAGACCTTTTTGTTTTGTGATGACGGAGTTTGGATAATCTTTGCTCTTATTGCCATACTTGATTTTGAAATACTGTATCTGATCGACGTCAGGCTTGAGATCAAAAGTAAATCGTACTTTCTTGTCAGGTTGAGGAGCTACTTTTATATTTTCTATCTTTGCAGTGATGGTTCGAAATTTAGCGAGATTTGGTACCTCTGCCTTTGTTCCTAATTGAGACTCGATGGATGCGCTTGCAGTGAACTCTCATTCAAAATCTGAGGTTTTGAGCTTGCCCGTATACGTTCCAGGCTTTGTTTTATCTTCTTCCAAAATTGCGCTTTTATCACCGACCTTTATTTGGACGAATTTGAGACCAATATCACCTTCTGCTGTGAGATTGACAGTGGTACCAGCAAAGAAGTTATCGCCTTCTTTTATAGTGAGTTTTGTCAGCTTTGGAGCCTCGGTGCTGTACTTGAGTTTCACTGGTGTTGATGAGCCAGCAGTAGTTCCCGTAGGGCCAAGTACTTCTGCAATGATGACATTATCACCGATGATGAGGCCTGTGAGAGGCGTACTAAATGCTCCAGTAGCATCTGTTTGTGTTGAAGCAGCTTGTTTCCCATTGAGGAGGATATTGACCTTGCTCGTTGCAATAGATGTACCATTGACTGTGACAGTACTCGTAGAGACAGTATCATTTGTAGATGGTTCTGTGATGGTAATAGTCGCTTTGACAGTTTCGACAGGTTTCTTATCGACAGCTTTTATCTTAATAGTTTTTATGATTCATTTTGGAGGAGCCTCGAGATCGATAAAATCTATCTCGTAGTCACCAGCTTTTTTGAGTGTGAATCATTTTTCAATAGTATGCACACCTTGGTCTGAGAGCTGGAATTGGTAACCCCAATCACCATCGTCAGTATTGGTAGATTTTGGGAATGTGAAATTAGCTTCATTCGTCACGATTTCGAATATGACATTCCCTTCATATTTTGTGAGTGGTTTATCGTCTTCACCAAGAGCCGTAATAGTCACATTAAATGCTTCATTAATGCTCACCTCTGTAGGTGCTTCTATTTTGAGATCTTTGAGTTTCGGAGCATCAGCCGCCAATACCGTAGGTATCACCAGATGAACAAGGGTGAAAACAAGAAGAAAACAGAGTGAAAAAAAGCGCTTCATTTCGTAGAAATTTTAATGACTGTAGACTACCAATTTTACCCCATAAATACAGCATTTATCATAGTGAATGCACTTGACGAAATATAGGATATTGCGTGGTTAAAACACAAAAAAACAGTAACTAACAGAAAATTAATACAAATTAAGCATCTGATGAGCCCCCATTCCCGTAAAAGTTTGGATTCATTTTGGGCCATGGGTAAGGATAGCATGGCATGAATTTCAGGTATTTTTTTGTATCGATAAACAATTTCATTTGTATTCTATTTTTTTCGTTTTTGGGTTGATAATGATGTTTGGAACATTAAAGTGCCAATTTTCATTGCAGTAATATGTCGCACCTATTCCGGTCATGGTGTTTGTGAGGAGCCGAATAGCGTTCCGCCACTTCTCAAATTGTTTATCAGATATATTATCAGGGTCAATATTTGTTGATGTGAGATATGCTCGGATAGCTCATGCTTTTTTTGCAATTTTTCGATATAAATGCCAGTTTCCCTCATTTTCGAGATAATCAATAGCTGACTCTGGTCACATATGATCAAATGGTACATGATTTACTGGTACCCATGTTGTATGTCCACCAATTTCACGCTCCTCTCAGAGTAGTACATCCACAGCACCACCTCAAGTATGAGCATTATTGTTAAAACAAAATAAGCCTGCACCATGTCTGTTAAGTTTCTCTCACCAATAACCCATATCAATGAGGCCAAAATCTTGGCCAGTTAGCTGTTGATAGAGTGCTACATTGGCTGCTCCGGTAAGCATTTCTTTTCTGATTTGTTCCGGTGTAGGGTCTCCATTAACTCGTTTTGCAAGACCAATAAAGTCTCCTACGTCCAAAGAGTTATCCGCCACCTTTGCCATATCTATATCTACAAAACTAAATATACCATCTGCCGAAGTGAGTGCATCATATACTGCTATATCGTCCCTACTTTCCCTCAGAGATTGCATAAAAAGTTGAGAAAAACCAGCAGCCTGAGTTTGGTAATTACGGAATCCATCGACTGCAATGAGCCGATAGTTGCCCCGTTCAGCTATAAAATTTGCTGCACGTTCCAGACAGTGTGCTACAGCTCTCCTAACGTACATAGTTTCTCTAGTTCCCGGAAGGGAAGAAGATGTGTTTAGTTGTCCATCAATCGAGTTGTAGCCAGCATATACAGGCCTGACTATGATCTTTGTATTATTTTGTAGTGCTACCATCGGTTCTCATCCTTCCTGACTCGGTATATCACGATATCAGGAATCATCTCCAGAAAGTGTATCTTTATTGTGTGAAAGCGGAATGCGGACCAGAGGACTCAGTTCGTTCATAAATTAATAATAATTACAATATTATTAATGTCAAATACTAAATTAAGTATAAACGATCAGGTAATTAAAGCATATAAATACCACGATATTCTACTTCATTTGAGAGTTCTAAATTAATATATCAGGCATCGTTCATTGTTCCAATAATGTGATTATTTTTACCTGATAATTGATTAATTTGTTGTGATATCGAGCCTTGTTTTTTTGCCATCAGAGCTCCATAGGCTATAGTTCAGCTACCACAGGAGGTTTCTTCTCGAAATGTCCCAATATGCGAAAGGAAAATATGTGTTCTGAGTTTTGTAATATCTTTATTTATATCAAAAAATGACACACCGAGAGCATTGTCATGCTTGAGGTGGGGGACTGCCAAGAGCTCTTTGTCGTGCTTTTCATCATGAGTGAATATGTGGACTATTCCGGGGAGCCTGACGACATGAGTGTTGTTCGCGAGATTATGTTCTATATCTTGATTATGAATCTCAGGGAACTTCAGACAGATTGAATTATCAGTCTTTTTATATCACTCTAAACAGCAATCGGGTCATTTTACAAAAATATTTTTCACCTTTTTTTCACGTAAAAAACACAAGTGAAAATAACATAATGTCGCATTCACGCACATCTCATTTCCTGTCATTTCTAGAACGTGTTGGCCATTTTCTATGTAAATAAAACCAACCTGTTCTACTTCTGGAAATTTTTCATAAATGAGACGTTCTATTTTTTCTTTATAGGCTTGATTTGCGGGCTTTATTTCAACAAGTGCCGTGAGGTTGCCAGCAGGATAGAGAAGGTGAAAATTCACGCCACAGATATCGGCAAGGCTGTTTTCAAGTGCAGTTTTGAGAGTTATTTGAGCGAGAGTATCGATTGTAATGGGGAGATATTCTGGATGATTCTGGTAATCCATTGCTGTAATCGGTGTTGTAGGCGTACTGTAGAGATAGTAGAGATCTGCATTAATTATATCTGTTCGTGTAGAGAGTGAATCGTTTTTTCATAGAGTTAATTTGCTGTATTGTCTCTGAATTTGAGTAAGGTATTCGGCCTGAAAAATGCCACCGAAACATGTAATTTTGTAGTAACAAGCAAATAAAACATAGACAAGGAGTCATGAAGGTATGATAGTTTTTTCTTCTAAATAATTGAGAATATCGTTTCATTCTATTTTCATAGTAAAGTTACCATCATCTGATCGAAAATTGTCGCCATCTCGCCAGAGTGGCTGTCTTTTCCCAGTAGCATCTAAATGCCAAAATAGATATGTTCCCCGCTTCGAATCTGTATCAAAACAGCATCCTATACCATTAAAGAGTTTTTCTATTTCAACTTGTCAGTTTGTGGAGAAAAATGTATCTGAAAAAGTATGATTTTCTTTTATTTTTTCGGACAGAATATAGCTTGCGAGATCTTCACTGTCGAGGCCTACAAACGGGGGTAGGTTATCTTGAAAAATCTCTTTCCACCAATAAAAATTAAGAACAGTACATTGTTCGGAATAATTTTTTAAATTCAGTAGTCTTTCAGAGAGAAGAGTTTTTTCTATAAAGAGTTTAATATTTTTTGTTTGTTCTTCGGTAATTATTTTTTCTTTTCTGTATTTTTCTAGTTTTGGAAGTGTGTATTTATTTATATTGTCTTTTTGGTATGGTAGCAATCTATAGAGCGGTCGCATACGATCTTTTGCTCCAAAGAAGGGTAGATGTATGTAAGTTCCAAGAGTTGCATTTTCACCATCTCCATGAAATATAATACCACGAGGATAGGATGAATTTCCGAGACTTACATTACTCGTACAGAGATTTACAATTGCTTTCTCAGGCCTCACCAGTCCCCGTAATAGAGCCGAATGAAAAAAGAATGGATGCCCAAGAGGTCCTTGATGGTCTCCAGTGGAAACACAGTAATTTTTTTCCAAACTATCAACTACGATTCATGCGATCTCAATGCCAAATTTATCTTCAGTATATTTTTTGAGCAAAAGAAGAAACTCTCGTTTTTTTCATAAAAAGACTATATCGTTAGATAGTATACCATAGTATTCCTTTTCAGCATAATTTTGGAGACTTAGTTCCCCATATTGAGTGAGTATCGTCTGAAGGGATGGTGTTTGTTCTTGTATTTGTTCCTTGTGTGTGCCCATGGCTTATGCAGTATAAATATTTGTAGCAGAAATCTACTCTTTTATCTTTTATCTTTTATCTTTTTTATTAAAATATTCTCTATGGATGCTCTTACAACACTCAATTCTCTCGATATACTCATTATTGTTTCAACTATTGTCATCGCTTGTGTATGACTCTACTTGACGCTCATACTTCACCGCGTCTTTCACATGTCTCGAGTTGCTGACCGTTTTGCAAAAACTATTGAGCGTTTTCAGGATATCTTTTCTGTTATTGATCGTATACCCACCGATATAGTTCGCAAAGTCACTGATCATTTACCTCATAAAAAATAATTATGAAAGCTTTTACCAATGT
>DALYDS010000032.1:0-9638 GCA_031973055.1 bacterium
AATGAGATGAGAAAATTTTATACATCAGAAGCGCTACAAAAATGTCATGACGAAGAACCAAAAAATGTTGCCATCAAAGAAGCGATGAAAAAAGCTTTCACCGTTGGCTGGAAATATCCTCAAGCAATTCAGATATGGAAAGAAGCTTTTCAGCTCTTGCTCTATAGTGCTGGCGTTGGTGAAACAGATGCATCAAAAGACGCACAAATAAAGGCTATCATCTCTGCACAAAAGGGTGGTTTAGGCAATTCACGCTTTGTTCTTAATAGTCAGTTTTTCAAAGAATTCAAAAAAAGACCAAACCAAACAACAGAAGAATCTATAAAAGAATGATTAGAGAGGAGCGCAACCGAAACGGCTGGAAATAACTCTTTTTTCTGGAGATATACTATGCCTTGGACATCACAAAAACCAAGAGCAGCTCTCGATACTATTTTTAAGACATTAATTGCGCAATTAGCTCTCGCATCACCCGCTTATGCTGAAGACGCAAAAGCTCAAAATACTATAGATTTTTCACAGACTCAAACGTCAGGTACATGATTTATTGACATGGAAAAACAGCTCTACGATCAATATGCATTACGAAAAGGTAAAGTGGAAGGCAGCAAGGCACAGGACCCAAAAACCGTTACAGGACTGGTCCAGAGTCTAGAGGAATTATGAAATATACGCGAGACTGTTGAGGAAAATATGAAAATAGCTTGCGCAAATCTAGACAAACAATGAACCAATGTTTCCGCCGCTGCGAGATGTAAGGATTTTATAAAGAACTAGTAAAAGTATTTTCTTCAGGGAAATCGAGCGTTTCGAGCGATATCTTAAAAGCTGCAATTTGTTTTCTCAGAAGCTCTAAACCTGCCTCATCGTAGGTAAAAATACTTCTATTTACCGTATCTCCAGTATTTCATTCGACGAAATCAAGGGCACCACGTGAGAGTATCTTGTTCTGATTGGAGCCGTCCCAAAGGAGACGATAAAAATAGAGCTGTCTTTCGTAATCTGCTAATTGTTCTCTTCCTTTATCTGGTTTACCAGTTTTGAAATCAACCACCTGCATAGTGCCATCTGGGAGGTTTTCAACACGGTCAAATACACCAGTCAGCCGCATGCCAGAAACGACAACTTTTTTCCATCCGAATCGTTCTTCTACAAGTGCACGAGCCGCAAGAGGACAATCTTTTTTTGAGAGATAGCTAGCTATTACTTCGTCTGTTTTTTTGAGAAAATCATCTTGTTCTTTTTTTGTTAAAATTTCATGAAGGAGCGTCTCTTCTACTTTTCACATCCAGAGTGTGTGAGAGGGGAGGGAATTATGTTCATTAAAATATTCACCTATGTAAGCGAGTGCAGCATGCACTGCGGTACCAAATGAAGCGCTCGGCATTTTCCCGGCTGGCTGTCGTATGAGGTATTTTTCGAGAAATTCTCGTGGAGACTTGAGCCAAGTATTGAGTGCTGTTACGGAGAGATCATAGTTTTTTGCTCTTTTCTGTAGTTCATTTTTTGTCGCTTCAGACCAGTCTATCTGTGGCAGGGGAGCAGTCTGTGCTATGATGACATTCACGGGGTCAATTTTGATATCTATTTTTTCTCGTGTATTTTCTGGTATTTCTGTGATAAAAGATGATGGCTGTAATCGCATATCTCCGTTATCAGAGGCAGAAATAATGAGATATTCTTTTGCTCGTGTCATAGCGACATACCAGAGTCGACGCTCTTCCTCGAGTTTTTGATTCTTTTTTTCTGATTTATCGATGATGTGTTTTTCAAAGAGCGAAACTGTGACACTGAGTTTTGATGGATCGCGTGACGATTCCCAGTTTTTACTCGTAGCATCATAGAGAAATACAGCACGAAACTCTAGCCCCTTACTTCCATGAGCCGTCATGAGTTCAACAGCATCTGATTCCATACGGATAGGTTGGGTTGTAGGGGAGAGTCAGTAATGATCCAGATCAACTATATAATCGATGAAATCCTTGAGAGTACTTTCAGGATGAAGAGAGGCAAAAGTCTTTATCTCATCAAAAAATGAATTGAGGATAGAGAGGCGTTCGATTTTATCCTCTTGTGCGAGAGCAAAGCTTCGATAGCTTGATGATTCAAGAAATGATTCAAAAAACTGAACAAGAGTTTTATTGGCAGCATCTCGGGTAAATTGGATTATTTTCCCCGCAATACTTCTCACAAACATGTCATCATCTTCGAGAAAAGTTTGAAAAAGTGATTTACGATATTCACCATTACTTGCTCGCATCTTACCCTGAAGTGAGAGGAGATAATGGAGATCGAGACCCCAGAAATCAAAGAGCATCACTTCCCAAAAAAGCTCATTTTGATACGAGTTATCAATTATTTTCAGAGTTTTTAAGAGTTTTTGAGCCTCTGGATGATGGAGGAGATTTTCACCTTTTTGTTTATGAAATGGTATTTTTTCACGTTTCAGGTATTCGACGAGGTGAACGGGATTCGCATTTTTTCGATAAATAATAGCTATCTCGCTCCAAGGTATTCCACTATCATGCAATGTTCGTATCTCTGAGATAATTCCTGCTATTTCTACTTGAGGGTCAGAAGGGGTAAATACAGAGATTTTCTTTTCTTCCAGGTGAGCATTTTTCACTAGGTGTTTATCGAGATTGAGGGCCTTTTCGAGTGATTCCGTATTGTTGCGTATGAGCTCGCGTGAAGCATCGAGAATAGTTTGCGTCGAACGGTAGTTTTCAGTCAGAGGAATGACTGCAAGTCATCTGTCTCTGTATTTATCGCAAAAATTGATGATATTTTCCATGACAGCACCCTGAAAGCGATAAATAGACTGTTCATCATCACCAACGACGAGGATATTTGGTTGGTCCTGTCCATCCATGATGAGATCGACGATACTCGATTGGAGACCATTGGTATCCTGAAATTCATCCACCATGATAAATTGGTATTGTTCTCGAATAATAGACAACAGTTGTGCGTCGTCACGGAGTCAATTTCTGACCATCAAAATCATGTCATCATAGTCGTATCGAGATTCAGTTACGAGTGCCTCTTCATAGGCCCTGTACACATACGTGAGTTCCCTCTGACGCCAGAGTCTCTGTTCGCTATCAGCATATTCTGCTTTTCTTTCTCCTTTTTTTCACCATTTAGAGTCTTTTTTGTAGTGAAGTTCTTCATTGTTTGGGAGATCGGCAAGAGCTTCATCGATTTTTGTACGAAAAAACTCAGGTGATATTCCCTCACGCTTGAGTTGTCCAACAATACGAATCACATCACCCATATAGAGTTCTGGGTCATGTCGGGGTTTGAGATAATTATAATCACCATTGAGAAGTATCTTGGCTATCATGCGGCGTGCATCGAGTTCTTCGAGCATTTTCATGCCGGGAGACCGTACAAAACGCTCAGGAAACTCTTCATCGATGAGTCATTTACAGAAACCATGAAATGTTTCGATGTTAACTCTCAGAGCGTCAGTGCCAATAAAGCTCCGTAGTCTCTCTCGCATAGCAAAAGACCCCGCTTCTGTATAGGTCAGAGCGAGGATGTTTCTCGGTGTCACATCAGTTTTTGTGAGAATATTAGCAATTCGCAGGGTGAGCAACTGCGTCTTACCAGTCCCTGGTCATGCGATAACTGCCACAGGCCCATAGATCGTATCTACAGCGAGTTTTTGGGCATCATTGAGACGTGAGTAGGCAGATTCAAAAGGATTCATAGAATACAGAGGAGTGTATCCAAAAGGGGAGGGAAGTCGAGACTAATATGTGTCGAAATAACCACTCGGCTTACTACTTGGAGAAGATGAAGCAGAGTCAGTAGTCAGTGCTCAAAAAATACTCGGGATAAATATAATCAAGTAACCAAGAACTGAGAGCACTATAAGCAAGATAGTCAAAACTCGGGAAACAACAGGGACATAAGGGCTCAGATTGAGAAAACGCTTGAGTTGTAAAAATATAACGCCAAAAAATATCCAAGCACCAATGACTACAAGAGTAAAGTATATAAGAGCGGCTATTTGTATTGACGACATAGTAATATGCCTATTATAGGGAGGTTTTTCTGTTCGCAAAATATGATTTTTATTTGCAAACAAGAGAAAAACATGATAGAGTATATTCAACCAACTTTATATGGCTACAATTCAAAAGGGAAATACCACATTTACGCTCCTCGATGAAATCCAGACAAAACACGGGAAGCTCATAGAGCTCATCCTCGCGACCGAGTCTATGGATGATAGTGAACGTCAATACTGGTTTGACATACTCCCTTCGATGAATGCTGACCAGATACAGAGACTCTATGACATCCTCGAAACTGAACGAAAAAAACTCGATGAATTAGAAAAAAAATACCAAAAAGAAATCGAATGACTCAATCAAAAACACATGGTAGAGTGGCAGAGCTACGAAATGAAGAAACAAAAGGAAACTATTGCTCAAAAAGAAGCTGCTGACACAGGAAATAAAAAGGATGACGCCCAGGCTGTCCTCAATAATTGGTAAAATGGATGATTATCCTTCAGGTAATGATGAGGTAAAGCATGTAAATGAAGCCTGAAAAACATGAATGTTTTCAGATTTTTATAATGAAATTAGCTCAGTATGATGAAGAGGTGAGTCTCTCATAAGATCTATATGAGTCATAGTCACCAATCATGGAATTTGATGGAGATTACAAAATTATGAAGAATATCTCTGAAAGCATTGAATAAAGGCAGAGAAATTTTTGAATTCTCTATCTCGCCCGCGCATACTTATCCTCAACGAGAGTATCGCAATAATGAATACTGAAATAGCTCATTATTGAATTCGAAGGTTTGATACAGAAAAATTCGAAAAAGCTTGGGATAGGGGCTATGCGGCCCTTTTTGAAGAGGAATATTGCTAAATCTAAACACAATTTTTTACAGGAAATAGCGAACCATTCTTTGATTCAAGTAATCCGTAGGCATTATCCTCATACACGACAAAATAGTGTCCATCCTTTTCGGTTGTTTTGAGTGGCGTGCTCCCGAGTCGGAGATGTCGCTTCTCTCCATCAGAAAGAGCTAGGATTTGTATCTCTGGGAAAAGCTCTGTATGTGTAATTGGAAGGTAGGAAATGTCATTATGAATGATCCAGTCTTTCTTATTTTCAAGGGATAAATGCCCCAATGACACTCTCTCGAGTGATTCGAGATACCCTCCACAACTGAGTTTTTCACCGATATCTCGAGCGAGAGAACGGATATAGGTACCGTGTGAGACAGTTATTTCACATATGAGAGAAGGCCACTCATACGAAATTATATCAAATGCTTGGACAGTTCTCGACTTAGGTTCTAGGATGATATTTTCTTCTCCTTTTCTCATCCGATGGTATGCTCGCTTACCATCTACCCATATCGCACTATAGAGCGGGGGTATCTGGGAGATATTGCCTACGAAATTCTCTTGTATCGTCTTATGTATCTTTTCTTGTGTTATACTCTCAATGATTTCCTGACTAATATCTATTTTTTGTACTGGTTGTTCCAAATCATAGGAAGAGGTCGTACCATCGAGACGAATGGTGGTTTTGTAGGTTTTTTGGAATGATTCAATGAGAGGGAAGAGTCGAGATGAGCCATTTGTGCCGATAATCATGAGACCACTCGCGAGAGGATCAAGAGTGCCAGCAAATCCTATTTTATCAGCTTTTAGAACTCGTTTAAGAATCTTCACGAGGAGATTGCTCCCGATTCAAACCGGTTTTTTTGCGAGATAAAACATTGCTAACTAAAATGAAAATACAACACGACCGATGATCTCGTTTTGCGGTACATAACGTACTTTTGTTCTGTCGCACAAGGTAGGATCACTGCATCAACGCGAATCAATAGAATTCTCACGATTATCACCCAGAACAAAATATGCATCTCATGGAACACTGTAGTCATAAGGAGAGAGGTCTATACAAGATCCAGGAAGACAGGTGCGGACATGTTCTGTGAGATATCGCTCTTCGAGTTCCTGTGAATTAACCCATATTTTTCCATCAGAAATTTTTATTGTATCACTCGGCAGCCCTATGAGGCGTTTAATTTTATATTTTTCACTCCTATCTGTGATATCACTGTAGACAACTACCTCAGAACGGTGAAGGGGATAAAAATGTCGAGAAATCCTATCAACAATGACAATTTGTTCTCTCTGGAGGTATGGATTCATAGAGTCTCCACTGACACGGTAGGGGCGAATTGATAAAACAGAATACAGTACGACAAAAAGAAGAAGGCTTGCAAAAAATCCAGAGATAAAACGTTTCATATATTATTTGAGCTCTGGATAAGTATGAACATTATGAATATTTAACCATCGAAAGGGAACTACTTGTTTCAGTGTCCCGATAATAGGATATGGAAATATCTGCTTGAAGAGATCAAAGTGACCAAGAGAAAGGGCAACACGCCCAGAAATAGCTGAAATTGGAACAAACTGCGCTGGAGCAAAAGTCTGAGTACATCATTCGCTATTGAAACATTTACGAGCATCGAGTGACTGCTGACGATTATCTCCCATGAGGAAATATCGACCTTCTGGAACGACAAAATCACGAGATTCATTCTCAAAACCAGCACAGGAATAGTCGAGACAAGTATGTCCGAAATTTTTCCCAAGATACGCTGATTCATCGAGCTTGATAAATGCTGTTGGATTCTCTCTCGGAGCCACGAAAACGAAACCATTTTCAACTTTTACTGTATCTCCAGGAGTACCCAAAATACGCTTTATGAGATAACGCTTTTCTGGTCATACACGTGGGCTAAATACGACAACATCACCTCTTTTTGGGGTCGTAAAATTGAATGTCATCTTGTCTACGAGGATAAACTCTCCATCCCCATAGTTATTTGACCCAATAATGGTACCCCCATGAAATGTGGTCTCCATAGATGGCCCAATAATCTGAAATGGCGAAAGAACAAAAGAACGTATGAAAAATACTATGATAAGCACAAAAAATAAATCCAACCAAACATCGAGACCGGTATACTTTATTTTCTCAGGGGCATGATGCTGAGAGACATCACGACCAAACATCCAGAGAGCTATAGAAATTATGACGAGAACAATAACTAATACTATTTTTATAATCAGATGAATCTGATAAATACCCACAACAGAAGCCACTACGATACCGATGAGTACGTAGAAAAACACCTGATCAACGAGAGAGACATTTCCATTATAGATATGTATATGACTATCACGCTTGAGGCCTCACAAAAGCAGGGGAGGAAATAGGAGAGCCAGGAGGGTCAAATACCTATTGAATCCTAGAGTCAAAAATCGCTTACTCACAACAGCTGCAAATATCCACAGAGCAAGAACAGCACCAAAAATGGAACAAATATATTGAATCATTCATGATGTGTCAGTTCCTCAACCAAAGAGACTCCAATCATGACCAGAGCTCAATGAATCAAAACACACTAACAACAATAGGAGAGAGTATGCTAATCAATATATATAGTCAGCACGACCAATTTTACCCTCAAACGAGAAAAGAAGTTTCTTCAAAATATTCATTGCGTGATTATAAGAGTTTTTATGGGAGGGCAAATAGTTCTTTTGAGGTGAGTTTTTCATGAAATTAGTATACTAATCATATCTATGCAGAATCTTGATTTTATTATTTCTCAATTTGATATTCCAGAGGGTATTTCTGCGAATTTGGAGCAAGATGGAAAAAATGGTTTATCTCAAGTTTACTTTGTCGGTGAAGAATATGTCTTGCGCTGAAGATCTATTAACGAGAATACATATAGTGACTTTTTCATTGAACAGAGTCTATTAAATAGAATAACAGGAGAGTGACTCATGAGCCCGATTAATGTTCCTCATTTAATACCAACAAAATTATGAGAATCCTATTTTACAGATGGAATTAATTTATGGACTCTTGCAACATTTATACCAGGTGATATTTTGTGTGGGATCAACGATATATATAAACTTAATAAATGAGACAAAAGACTCTACATAGAGTGACTAGCTGAAATACAACAAAAAACCAAAACAACAGAACTAATTAAATCACATTTTTGTTTTACTGAATGGGTAGAAGAAAGGTACAAAACAGTGCAAGAGTACTTTACTCCAACTGAACAGCAAATAATTGAAAAAACACTTCTGGAAGTATCAAAAATGAAAGACGAGGAGATGTGCTTCGTTCATGGAGACTATCATCCAGGAAATATTCTCGTTCACCAGAATACAATCAAGGGACTTATAGATTTAGACTGGTGCCATATATGATCTCTGTATGAAGATTTAAGTTTTATAATTCTCGTATTTATAAGAGACATAACGCAACCACACTTCAATTATAGTGAAGCAGTTATTCAGGAACTCGTAGATTTATATCCATGAAAAGTTGATATATGGAAACTAAAGAAATATATATTGCTTCGGTGAGTACATGATCTATCATTTTTTACACCAAGACCCGGATGATGGATGGATAAGATGAAGGAAATCCAATTAGATATAATAAAATCATTTATTAAATAAAGTTATGATTGATAGCCCTCTATCAAAACCAGATTTTATCACAATCCGCGAAGCCTACGAACACGTCAGGAAAGATGCTTGATTTATTATAACAGAACAACAGGTACTAAAACTCCTAGCTGGAGTAGCGCCAGCTCATCAAGAACGAGCAAAACAATTTTTATTTTGTGTATTGCATTGATTAGACCCTTCGCAAATATTTATCATAGAAACAGGAGGACTGAAATGTTATTTAATTTCTTATGCAAATAAGGTAATTCAGCTGCTTCGTCTTGATGTACCAATATATCACACATAACATACATTATGTGAAAATAGATTTGTAAGAAATATCATATTCCCTATACTTATCTTATGAACAAAAAAATGTGAATAGAGGCTCTGGGCTGGTATGGTACACTTGCCATCATGTGAGCTTATTTTGGTAATAGCTTTTGATACCTGGAGACTCAGAGTATCACATATCAGACACTGAATGCATCCTGAGCTCTCTGAATAGTTCTCGTGAGTTATATGAAGTCTGCATACCAACCGATGGTACTCAATATGATGTGGTTTTTTATAGGCATTATAGCACTCTGAACTTTGATATTTTAATATGCCTCTCTTCGAAGCTGTTCAAAAATTTCTGATGTATCTGACTATAACGCGTGGTATGAGTCCACGGACGGTTGAGCAATATGGACGCCATATGTGGGCATTTTTATGCTTCACTCATCCAGAAGTTCGAAAAATTGTCCCAAAGACCTTCGATTTGGCGCGTTTTTTTTCGTCTCAGGTATCCATACAGCCTGAGGATTCGAAAAACGCGTCTTTTGAAACACTAAAGCAGCTCGAAAGTATGAAGTGGGTTTCGACAGGAAACATAGACCAACATGTATGCGATCATTTCAGATTATCACTGGCTCAAGGAAATATTTCCATTTGAACTGTTAATGCCTATATGATCTCGCTCAGAAGTTTTTGACATTTTTGTAAAAAAAGTCATATTACACTTGGTTTGGAGTTTAGCGATATAGAATTACAGAAAAACCGTGAACGAAAGGTCGAATACCTCACAGGAGACGAGCTCCAGTCTATAATTGCATCAATTGGAAG
>DALYDS010000033.1:0-9593 GCA_031973055.1 bacterium
CAGTTCTCCGTACATCAGAACAACATACGGCTATACTGGCAAAAATAGCTGCTAAACAAGTATCACTGGCTACTGCTTCCCAATAACATCAGAGAGTTGCATAATTGGTGTCATGATAGCATAAGCGATGAAACCAACAATGACAGCCATAGTGACGATGATGACGGGTTCAATAATTTTGTTGATAGAGGAGACAGATCCGTCGACTTCTTCATCATAAAAGTCTGCGACTTTGACGATGATGACATCGATTTTTGCTGTTTCTTCACCGACTTTGATCATCTGTGTGACCATATCAGGGAAGAGGGGATCGTTTTCGAGTGATTTACCCATCGTGATACCACGAGAGACATCGTCACGGACGAGGAGGAGTCGCTGTCGATAGACTTCGTTACCGAGGGCACCAGAGATAATACGAAGTGCTTCAACGATGGAGACTCCACTTCCCATGAGACTCGCGAGGAGACGAGCAAATCGCGATATGATAATTTTTCGTAAAAGTCCTCCTATACCAGGGATATGGATGAGGAGTTTATCGGTGAGATAGAGGCCTTGTTCTGTTTTTCTCCAACTGGTCCAGAGCGTGAGAACCACAAATGGAGCCGCGATAAAGAGATACCAATAATTTTGTATAAAATCACTCACATTGACGAGTGCTTGCGTCGCAGGGGGGAGTCCTCCAAATTCTGAGAACATACCAATCAATTTTGGTACTACTTGCCACATGAGGACAAATACGACACCTATCATCACGAAGACGATAAGAGCTGGGTAGATAAGAGCTCCGACGAGTTTTTTGCTGAGAGAAGAGAGTTTCTCGATCTGTGTCGCGAGCTGCATGAGAGCAGTATTGAGTTTACCTGTTTTTTCACCTGACTCCACCATGGCTACTTCTGAATCAGAGAAACTCTTCGGAAAGGCTCGGAGAGTCGTCGAGAGATTATGACCTGATTGGATATTTTTTATCATTTCTGCTTCGACCTTTTTCATGACGGGATTTTTTTGCTCGTCATGGAGTATTCTGAGGGCTTGGAGGACAGTGAGTCCAGCGTTTACCATCGTCGCGAGGAGACGATAAAATGAAACTTTATCTTTGAGACCTACTTTTTGATTTGAAATGAGGGCATCATTCAAGGCTTGCCACCAGGTTTTTTTATCCGCAGCAGACTTGGGAGCTTCGAATTTTTCAGAGAGAATGATGATATTGTTCGTCATAGTTGATTCTTATGCTTCCATTCGGACAGCTCCGTAGACTTCTTCGAGAGTTGTGACGCCCTGAAGTGCACGGATGATACCATCTTGTTCGAGAGATATCATGCCATCACGGACAGCGGCAGCAAAAATATCACGAGCAGGAGCTTCTTTCATAATCATTTCTTTGATACCAGCCGTGATTTCCATGACTTCATAGAGAGCGATACGACCTTCGTATGCCTGATCAGAATTTTTGACTTTCGTCATATCAGGAACCATAAATCCTGGGTTCTGCATCACAGCATCAGAGAGACGTGCTTTTATTTCTTCTTTTGGTGTCGTGGCGATGACGTTTTTTACTCGTTGCTGGAGATTGATATCGAGTTCAGAGAATGGTTTTTTGATACATTTCTCAGGATTGATACGACGGACGAGACGCTGAGCGATGATAGCATTGATAGTCGCAGGGAGGAGAAAAGTTTTGACGCCCATATTGATAAGACGGGTGAGCGTCTCCGCTGCTGAGTTGGTATGGATAGTTGAGAGGACGAGGTGACCCGTGAGAGATGCTTCGATAGCGATATCCGCCGTTTCTTGGTCTCGGATTTCTCCGATCATCATGATGTCTGGATCTTGACGGAGAGCGGTACGGAGACCAGAAGCAAAAGTATATCCTATATCTGGGAAAATCTGACTCTGATTGAGACCGTCGAGGACGATTTCTACTGGATCTTCGAAGGTCATGATATTCACTTGAGGCTGATTCAGCTTTTTCATGATAGCATACAGTGTGGTCGATTTACCCGAACCAGTCGGACCAGAGTTGAGGATGATACCATTTGGCTGCTCGATAGCGCGACTGATAACTTCATTATTTTTTCCTTCGAGACCGAGTTTTTCGAGCTCAGGAATTTTTTTCGTCTTATCGACGATACGCATCACTATCTTTTCACCATGGACTGTCGGGAGCGTCGAGAGACGTAGATCAAATGCTTTATCGCCGACTTCGTGTGAGATACGACCGTCTTGGGGCTTACGTGTCTCATCCATTTTGAGGTTACCGAGGATTTTGAATCGAGCAACAATCTGAGGATGTGTCGTGCTCGGATATTGGAGGGTTTCACTGAGTACACCATCAATACGATAACGGAGACGTACTTTATCATTGAGTGGTTCGAGATGGATATCTGATGCTTTGGCTTCGATAGCAGCCACAATCATGAGATCACAGATTTTAGCTGGGTCTTCGCCAGCAAATATTGATTGTTTAAGTGTATCGATAGTAGCCATAGGTTTGGTCTTAATTGAGTTCGAATTGTATATTTAGATTTGATATTCTGTTCATATTTATGAGTTTTGATTTGAGAGTTTCTAGTGTCGTCATCAGTTGTGTGCGATGTTCGAGGATTTCGAGAGGCGTGAGAGAGGATTTCGATGTTCTTTCGAGACTGATAATACTGTCGTAGGCCGCGCGTGCTTGATTGAGGAGTGCTAGGAGATCTCGTATTTCTGGAGCATAGGTACAATTACCACATGATTTCAACAGAGTATTTCCAAAGGTAATCAGAGATTTAGGTTTATTGTTTTTGTCGAGCCATGTACTGATAGTCTTATCGATTGAAGCGATATGATCTCGGCTCGCACCTCGTATATAAAATTGGAGTATGATGGTCATGTTCCAATTATCTTCACCATCTGTATTGATGGCCATAATTTTTTGTGTTGCACGGTCTTCTTCGGTTCGAGCAGGTACGATACTGAGATCAGTGACAGTAATGAGTAGATTTTTGAGACTCGAAATAGTTTCCTTTTTTTTACTGATGACGAGAGGCTTTTTATGCTCTATCGTGATGTTTTTATTGGCTTCAGTAATAGTGACTTCACCTGTTTGTTTGAGAAAATCGAGGAGCTTGAGGATGTTTTTGTGAGGGATTTGCTCGAATTTGAGAGGGACTTCGTAGACACCAATATCAGGCGTTTCTGGGAGGAATTTCACACCGTCGATTCCGATTTCTCCTACGACATTATTGAGTGAGAATTGATCGACGATAATGGTTTGTATATATTCGATGAGTGAATCGAGTGTTATTTTTCCGTGTATATCTTTTGTGCCAGCCATTTCTGATATACCAGCGAATACAGGAATTATTTCTGCAATATCAGATTGAGTTTTCGCGAGAGAGCTCTGAGCTTCTGCTGTCCAGGATTCATTGAGCCAGCTAATATACGACTTTTCACCAGTATTTTGACTGATATTTTTCATCGTCTGGAGATTTTTGGCTGCTGCAGGCGTACCGGTTCCGACGAGCTTTTGGAGGATAGGTACGAGCTGTACCATCGTTGACCATCGTTCGTTTTTTCGTGCTTCAGTATTGAGCGCTTCCCAATTTTTGGTTGTGATAACGCCATCATTTTTAATGAGATTGATTTGGTTCTGGACCTTGGTGATATTGTCTATTAGAATCTGTCCTTCATCCGCGAAGAAATGATATATCCACCAAGAGCCAACAAAACACGCTACCATTGATCCTATCCAGATCAAGGCAGTATTTCGGAGGGTTATGAGAGGATTATCGTTTGTCATAGGTGAGTTTTTGGATACGGTTCGCTTCGTAACGAGAAGGGATGTAAGTGATTTGAAAAGTAAAATTTGTCGTCAACATCTTGGATTCTTCATTGACCTTCATGTCGAGTGAATTCGGGTAGGTAACGAGCATAATATCGGTCTTTTCGAGGGACTCCATGAATTCTATAGCTTTTTTACGAGGCTGCGTCGGAGCACGAGTTTCGATTTTGCATGTTACTTCAGCATTCAGTCCAAGAAAATGAATCTCTTGGCATCCAACGGTTGTATTTTTATCATTGAGTTTTGCGGTTGCATTGGAAATTGAGCCAAGTACTTCAGTGTGGTTCATCCGATGGATGGGAGAGTTTTCTATGATGATGTCTAGTTCCGGAGTCGCATCAATTGTTGTTCAGAGAAATTTCTTTGGTATGACGGCCTCGTACGCTTTCCCCAGTTCTATGGAGGCGAATTTTTTTTCTAATTCCAGTAATTGTACGATAGTATCAGAGGCCATACAGCGGTCACTATTCTGTATATCTATGAGGTTTTGTTTCCCTTCAGCGATGACGAACTCTTTGAATTCTGTTTTTTTGCTCAGTGCATCAGCATTACCATGGTTCATCCAAGCACAGAGAGGGCTTGTCTTAGTATTCATTGGTAAATTCATAAACCAAGAGTCTTGTTTTTGATGACGAGTCCAGCCATAGAGCGATGTCCCAATAAGGACTAACACGCTAATCCAAGTGAGTATTTTGGTAATGAAAATCACCCGAATCATGAAGTATTCAAGTTTTTTTTCTGCTGTGTGCTCTGCTTCTTGGATAGTATTGAGCTGGCTCAAGTCGGTGTTCTGGTAAGCGCTCACATCAGCATCAGTGGTTGTAGGGGTGAAACTATTCTCAGGCATGGTTCTAGATTACCCTATATTGAGACCAGAAGCAAAGACATAAGGTATATTGAGAGGTATATAAAGTATTGACAGATATGAATATGATAACATAATTTATACATGCAGTCAGAAACGATACATTTTTACGCTACCAACCCTCAACATCTCGGAGAAAATCTAGAAGCGACCCTCTCATATGCAGAGCATAATCGTATTTGTGGTGATGATATCACCGTGTATCTGCAAATTGAGGAAAATAGAATCAAAAAATGGTCATTTACAGGTAATACTTCGATGATTACACTGGCATGTTCTGGGCTTTTCTGAGATTTGGTCCAGGGCGTAGATTTTGAAACACTTTTTTCATGGAATCAATCCACCATTGTTCGTGAGACAGGCATCACGGTGTCACCTCGACGAAAAAGAGCACAAGTATTGGCCCTCCTCGCAACCCGCAATGCACTTCATGAATATCTACAAGATGGTAAAAAGGATGATTTTTCGGATGTATTAGTGGATGAAATATAGTATCTAAAACATGTTTCACAGACCATAACGTATAATCAAGAGTTCCTTTTTTAAAAAAGCATTAATTCGCGTATAATTGCTTCATGAAAAAGCTTTCCTGGCCCGATGTTATCATATTTGGAGGGTATCAAATTATTTTTGTCGTACTGACAGTGGTTTATATTCTTTATGGTACATGGAATCCAGTAGCTATTTTTACTGGACTCGCCCTCTATTCACTCGCGATGTTTGGTGCCACGGGATGATATCATCGATTGTTTTCTCATAAGACATATCAAGCACATCCACTTTTAGAGAAATTTTATTTATTTCTCGGTTGTCTCGGGCTCGTCAATTCTGCTGCTACATGGTCCTACGAACACCGTATACATCATGCCAAGACTGATACACTCGAAGATCCATACAGTATCAAGCGATGATTTTTTTATGCTCATATGGGATGGTTTCTCTACAAGAGGCCACCGATGGATCCGACGAAAATCCCTGATTTATGGAGCAATAAATGGGTACGTTTCCAACACCAATATTACACCGTTATTTCTTTTTGAATAAACATCGTTATTGTCGTAATTATGTGATTTATGACAGACTGGCTCTCGAGTATTTATCTGTGTTTCTTTGCGTGGCTCATGGCGTTTCATCACTCGATGTTTTCGATTAATTCACTCGCACATACCTGGGGTTCAAAAACCTACGCAAAAGAGCTCACAGCCGTCGATAATTTTTTCCTCGCATTCCTCACTTTCTGAGAAGGGTACCACAACTACCACCATGCTTTTCCAAATGATTATCGTAATGGCATTTCTTGGTATCATTTTGACCCAACCAAGTGGCTCATTTGGATTCTTGAAAAACTCCATCTTGCAAAAAATCTCAGAAGCAAAGATGGACTCATTATCCGAGCAAATCTGATCCAAAAAGACCTCTCTATGGTTCTAGAAACACTCAGAGCGAAACTCCCAGATATGCATATGCGAGAAAAAATAGCCGCTCGATTCGAGCATGTAGCGCGTGATTTCGAGAAAAAAGTCGACGACCTCCATCGACAACTCCACGTCTATCACGAGTTGCTCCAAGAAAAAAAGGCCGGAGCCCTCATACGGCTGAAAAAACTCGAATGCCTCAGTATCCAAAAAGAATTAAAAATATCCTGGAAGCTCTGGAAAGAAATGGTTGAACATCTAGATCATCAGTATGTCCTTATTGAGCATTAGTTTTTTTGGGTTCTTTTTCTTTCTGCTATGAGTATACGAGAGAGTGTTTCTCGTCGTTCTTTTAATTCAGACATACTTATCTGACTACTCACCGTAGCCACTGCCATAGAAAAATAGAAACACAGAGCGAGAGTGCTCCCTTCAATTGACCCCGATGTTATAGTGCCGAATCATAGTACTGCCCCCAACATTGATGTATTAAATCTTTTGAAACGGGCTACTCTGAGGGTATCTAGCTGGAGTTCTATAGTATCTAATTCTCGTTGAGTGGTATCCATGGAATAATTTCATTCTATGGTATAATAAAGATTATTTTTGCAAATAAAAAAATCTCTACCATTACTGATAGAGATTAATATTTTTCTGGTGGGCCGAGAAGGGGAGTCCCGACCACAGTCGGGACGAGTCAACCCGACGAGAGCAAAGCGAGAGGAGCGGTTCGAATCCTTCGTATAAAAAAATCCCTCTTTTTTCAAAGAGAGATTAATATTTTTCTGGTGGGCCGAGAAGGATTCGAACCTTCGAAGGCGGAGCCAGTGGATTTACAGTCCACCCCATTTGACCACTCTGGTATCGACCCAGAAATAAATGGAGCCACCAATCGGGTTTGAACCGATGACCGGAGAAATACGTGAATCGTATTTCGAGTGGCAATGGTCATCGTTCTAGACCTATTAAGTATTTCCAACGACTAAAAACAATGGAGCCACCAATCGGGTTTGAACCGATGACCTACGGTTTACAAGACCGTCGCTCTACCAGCTGAGCTATGGTGGCACGTGAGGGATTGTATCGAAACTCGCTAAATTGCAAATTCTATTTTCTGTTTTTTATAAGAGAAATTGCATCGAGTATCATCGCTCTGGCTGTTGCTCGTGGACCAGCTCCAGGTCCTGTAATACTATATGTATCCTCTCATTCAACTATAGTCAGTATATTTGTCACTCATTCCGTGAGTGGGAAGTGTGTATTTTTGATGAGAAATAATCCCGCATAAACCCACCAATTTCCTATCTGCATTTTCATGCCACCGATGAACCCACTATACTCGTGATTGGTGATGATAATGAAAAATCGATATTCTTGTGGATTTTGGAGCGTTTTTTCAATCAAAAATGTATCTATACTGCATAAATCAGTCTCCCACTTCAGAGGTGCTTCACTGATACCCATCGCGTTCGCTAATATGACAGCTTTTCGCGAGAGATCTCCGAGTTCACCAGCGATTATGTCGAGGAGAGTTGCAGCACCCGGTTCTGCATATTTTTTTTCGAGAACAGAATCGAGTACTTCTTGTTGTGTCTTACCGATCGAAAGTTCTGTGAAAATATAATTCAGTGTACCATTTATGATACCACATATTTCTGAGATATGTTCTTTGTCTCGGAGATTCAAAAATGGAATCATGCGAGTTCCACCCCCAACAGTGGCACTATATCCTATGAGAGGGAGCTTTGCCGAAAGTGTCTCATAATATTCTGAGAGTGCTCATTTTTCGCAGGTGATAACGGGGATTTTTTTGGATGCGTAGAAGAGTATGTATTTTTCCGCAACAGCTCAGAGGCTCGAAGGTACGGCCAAAAATACCACATCGATATCATGGTACTTTTTCCACGAAGAAGATGTATCAATGATATTTCCACCACTGTCTGTAATATCTACAGAATTGATAATATAATTCACTGACCATTTTTTCTCCAGGAGTTGTCGGTTGAGTTCTTGCCCGATAGATCCAAATCCGATAATAGCACATCGAGGCATAGGCATGAGGTTATGCCAGGATTATATGCAAAAATTCTGATTGTGAAATACCCTCACAAACAGCATGCTTTACTGTTTTGCGGCAGTATCAGTAGCTGTAGCTTCTACAGTTGGTGTTTTAGTGTCTACATTATTTTTCATCATCGCGTTGTATGCTTCTTTATTCATCATAGGACGAATATCATCACCACGCATCATCCCCTCGTAGCCACCTTTATTATAGCCATGACGTCCTTCATATCTGCTATGATGAGAACCAATTGTGCAACCGATAATACCACCGAGTACAAAAGCTATAACGAGTGCTATACCGACTGTCATCTTGTTCATGTTGATAGTTATTGTTTCCATAGAATTTTAACTCGATTAAAGAAAGATTAAACATCTTCTTATTTGTAATACGTAGTATATGGATTTTTATTTCAATTTTCCTTACAAAAAATAAAAAAAACCTTTACAGATGCTTCTAATTCTGTAATGGAAGGAATTTAACCACGATTTTTTTCAACAAAATCTTTTAGTTTCCCCAAACGTTTCTCCCATTGATTTTCGAGATCTGAAATAAAACTTTTTACTGATTTGAGAGAGCTCATGACCAGTTCCACCTTCACTTCACGGCCGTCAGGCGTGAGATGTATGATATTTGCGGCGACGAGGACTTGTACTTGTTTTCGAGCCCCCTGTCTAGATATACCCAGACCTTCTGTAATCCCTGAGAGAGTGTACATTGACCCATCAGAAAGCCTCTTCACAATACCTAACCTCAGAGGATCGCCAAGTGCCTTAAAGATCTGAGCATCCATGATTATTTATTATCAAAATACTTCTGAAATTCATTGAGCATATAATAATCCCATCCGCCTGAGTTCATGCCTAGCGCTTTTTCCCCCATATCATCTGGAAGCGATGCAAAGCCTGATTCTGTCATAATAACTTTACATGTTCCATCATCTTGTTGGTGGATATTAAACTCAACAATTGTGTGAGGCACAGTTCTTACGTCTCCTACAAAACTCGTATCTCCAGGAACCCATTTATAGGCAAAGTATTCGTATGGCTTCGCATCGACAATATATGTTTGTACTTTGCCATGTTCTTCGAAGTCAAATAATGGATGTTCGCCAACGGCGTAAATACCTTCTATTGAATCTGGAAACCATTGAACTACCTTTTCAGGGTTAGCAATCGCTTCATATATCTCTTCTTGAGTAGCTTTGATAGTTACTTCTCTTCGTATGACATCCTGCATATTTTTTGGTTATTAAATAATATGAGGCTATGATAACGGATATAATAAAATATGCAACTATTTAGTTGCATATTGATAATATAGTAAATAATTTATTACGATTTAATGGTATAAAAAAAGCTCCAATAAGCCAAAAATGGCAAATTGAAGCTCTAAATTATCAACTATGGTGTAACCGATTGGATGAGACCA
>DALYDS010000034.1:0-9527 GCA_031973055.1 bacterium
CGTGTAAAAATCAAAACACAACTGCGAATTACTCTCCATGAAGAATCAAAAATTGGTCTCACAAATGAACCAATACCTGTGCCTCCACGTGCTGATAATATGCCATTATTTGATGTGATTTCTGAGCTCAGCAGTATTAGCATGAACGTCGTTAATGGATGAACTCTCTGAAAAGTGGCCCCATGAGAAATTCTCCCTGTTTCTGTGAAGTTATTGAATGTGAGTGGTACGAGACGTCTTGATGTGCAGATTTATTACTCTGTTTTCTCACGAGCAGGAGAGTCGGTATATTCTAGTAGTGAGACGGTAGCAGTGGAGACGACGGCGAGCTTTGTCAAAATGGTACAGATACCATACTACCTCATACCAGGAGTATATACAGTAAAAGTAAGTATTAAATATGATGGACAGATTGTTCCTGCTACTTCTCACTTTCCTTTTACTGTTGAGCCAAAGATAGGAGGTATTTTTAGAACCACACTTCTTTTTTACATAGTTTTATTTATTGTGTTGGTACTTGTTATAGTTGGTTTTATTATCTTTTTGAGAAAAAAATATCATCAGATTTCGAGGTCATCGCCAATTGATTATTCAGCTGTACCAATCAATATTAGAACTTTTTATGAAATTATCAGTGATATTATTATGGATATGAGACAACGTGTTGGTGATGAAGCTATTCTCATTGCAAATAGTATTGAAGGCCTCAAAATTGATACAAATTCTGGTAAGGTCTTATCTGTTTCTGAAAATCCATCAAAAATTATCGCAGAGTTAGTTTCAAAGTATGAGGTTGAATTAGGTAAAAAAGTTTCCTTTTTATTTCGGCATAAATCAAATAATTAACCTATTTTTATATGAAAAAACCAAGAAAAATACTTATCATCGAAGATGAAAACAATCTCCGTACGGCAATTGTTGATGTCTTGCATACAGAAAAGTTTGCTACTCTGGAGGCAAAAAATGGTAAGGAAGGTGTAAATGTAGCCCTTAGAGAACATCCCGATTTGATACTTCTCGATTTGCTCATGCCAGAAATGGATGGTATGACTGCCTTTGAAAAAATTCGTCAGGACTCTTGGTGAGCCAAGGTTCCAGTTATTATACTCACAAATATCAATCCTAGTGACGAGAAATTGGTGCAAGATGTGATTACTTATGAGCCACTTTTTTATCTGATTAAATCCGATTGGAAGCTCCACGATATTGCTCAAAAAATAAAGGAATTACTCCAAGAGAAAGTATAGTATATGAACAAAAGAAATGTCATTCCTGTATTTTTAAAACAATTTTCTCGTAAAAGATATTGGTTTTTTATAGTTCTTTTCTTTATACCTCTTTGGATTTTTTTTATTGCGCCTTTTTTGTTGAAAATTCCAGATGACTTTCATTATCAGGCCGATATTACTTCTGTAGATAATTTTTATGATGAATGATTAGGCGATTTCCAGGGTGATCAATATTCAAATACAAAATTTTCTTATGAATTAGTCAATAAAAATTGATCTATCTTCACGATAAAAAATTTATTTCATGTTACTGCTCCAGACGGGAGAACTATCTTTAAAACAGAGCCACTTTATGGTATAGATAGTTTTACCTGAAAACACGTCTCATGATTTGGAGATAAAAATAGAGAAGGTTATCTCTTTGCGCCTCGTTGGCTCAATAAAGAACAGGATTTTCCCTATTGGCATGTGAGTAATAATAAAACTATTACGATGAAATATGTTGGTGAACGGTTACTGTATGGTCTCCATGTTCTGAAATACGAGAGTGAGTATCAATGACCTCTGGATCAGACAGAATTTATGCATCATTTGCCGGGAGTTCCACAGGAGAGAGGTGTAAAATTAGGCAATATAGTAACTATGTGGATAGAGCCTGTATCGTGATATGTTGTTAAAATGGAGGATCGTTCAGAAGAGTATTTTTATTTTGATATAAAAACTGGTCAAAAAATTGCTCCCTATAACCAGTTTCTTAATACATATACTGAACAAAGTGTCCGTAATCATGTAAAAATTGCTCTAGAGAATAAAAAAGAGATTATTATTGTTCAGATAGTTGTCCCGGTTATCCTTTCTTTGATTCTTCTTTTTGCTTTGATTTTTTATAGATTTCCAGATTTATTTATATTTTCTTCAAAATATCTTATTCCTTTTTTAGTTTTCGCCTGATGAATGACCGTGACACTTTTCGTGTTTCTATTTTCTCAAAATAATATCAGAGAAAATGAAAAAAAGATTTTTTCTTATCAAGCAGAAGAAATAAAGAATTTCATTTTAGAAGAAATGAATGCATCTATCAATGTTCTTTCTTGATGAAGATGATTTTTTGATGCTTCGGTATCAGTGGAGCGGAGTGAGTGGCAATCATATGTTGAATCTCTCGATATACACAGTAACTATCCCGGTATTCAGGGTATAGGATTTTCCCGTGTTGTTTCTCCTCAAGAAAAAAATGAATTTATTGCTTCTGTTCGTAATGAATGATTTTCTGATTTTCGTATTACTCCAGAGGGTGAGAGAAGTTTTTATACTTCTATTCTTTTTCTAGAGCCTTTTGATGACAGGAATAAGAGAGCTTTTTGATATGATATGTTTTCGGAGAGTGTACGGCGTAAAGCTATGCTGAAAGCTCGTGATACTGGATTACCAGCACTTTCAGGAAAGGTAATCCTGAAACAAGAAACGGACACAGATGTACAGAATGGTTTTTTACTCTATGTTCCTGTCTATAAAAACTCCACTGACAAGGTAACTCAATTTACCTCAAAAAATATCTTCTGATACGTTTATGCTCCTTTTCGAGTTAATGATTTTATATCTTCTGTTGTTCCGACATCAAAATATGATATTTCTTTTCAGATATTTGATGGACTTCGTATGGATTCTGATAATAAAATATACACATCTCCTTTTTTCCCTCAAGAAAGCGAACAGCTATTGTTTCGTGATATCAAGACTTTCTCTCTCGCAGGTCATCCCTGGACTGTAGAATTTGTTAATTCATCTAGGTTTGAGAGAAATAGTATCTATGTTCGATTAACCTACGGTATACTCATACTCGGATTTCTCATTAGTACTTTGTGTTTTTTCACACTTCATTCCCTTATGGGTTCAAGAGAGAAAGCTGTTTATTATGCTAAAAAAGTAAATAAAAAATTGCTAAAAAGTGTTGAGGAACTCAAGATGCAAAAAGCTGTCATTACTCACGCTTTACAGGACGTAGAAACTCAAAAAGATAAATTCGAGAAAGCCAATATTCGCCTCAAACTCGCTACTCGTGCAGCTAAAATAGGTGTATGGGAATGGGATATTGTAAAAGATGCTCTCATTTGGGATTCTCAGATGTACGCCTTGTATGGTCACAAAAAAGAAGACTTTTCTGGAAAGCCATACGATGCATGGTATGCAAGTATTCATCCAGAAGATAAAGAAAAAGTGAAGAAAGCATTGGAACGATCTACTCATACAGGTCAGATATTTGATATGAAATTTAGGATTATTTGGCCTAATCAGTCACTGCATGACATTCGTGCGTTTTGATTGGTCCAAGCTGATAAAAATAATGTACCAATTCGTATGCTATGAGTGAATTGGGATATCACTCATGAAACTCTCGTAGATAGGCAAAAAACTGAATTTGTCTCTATTGCTTCTCATCAACTCAGGACACCACTCACGGCAGTGAGTTGGTATACGGAGATGATGCTCTGAGATAATACTAATAAACTCTCTGCCTCTCAAAAAAAATATCTCAATGAAATATATCAAAGCAATCAGGTTATGATTGATTTGGTGAATAAATTGCTCAATGTGTCTCGTATTGAGCTTGGCACTTTGAAAATCGAATCTAGAGAGACCGACTTAGTCGCTCTCATTGATAGCGCTATAGCTGAACAGCAAAAAAATATCCGCATCAAAAAACTCATTATCGAGAAAAATTTTGATGCTATATGATTACAGATGAGCGATCCGACACTTCTACGTATAGTTATTCAGAATCTTATTTCCAATGCTGTTAAATACACGCCTAAATGATGAAAAATCAAATTAGCACTTCAACATAAGAAGGACAGTATTCTCATAAAAATCACAGATACTGGCTGCGGAATACCAATTTCTGCCCAGAAAGACATATTTCATAAGTTTTTCCGTGCTGAAAATGTGTCTGACACAAAATGAACAGGTCTCGGCCTCTATATCGTCAAATCTGTTGTTGAAAAACTCAAAGGCGAGATATCGTTTGAATCTGTTTGTTCGGACGATAAGAGCCGTAAGGCACCAGGGACGACATTTTTTGTTACATTACCTTTTATCAAAAAATAATCCTCTAAAAAAGAGGATTATTGAGAGTTTTTGGTGGGAACGCTGGGAATTGAACCCAGGACCATCACCTTAAAAGGGTGCTGCTCTACCAATTGAGCTACGTTCCCGTGACAACTAACGTGGCGTGACTATATGAAAAAAATAAACTTTGTCTAGTCGATTTTCCCCCTGTTTATTTGACCGAACCCGAAAAGCATAGTATGGTTATACAGTAATCACAATTTTATGCGTCGTGCCCTCCTTTTGATTTTCCTCTGATACCTCTCTACGAACTTTGTTTCCGGTATAGGATACACAGTGAGCTGTAGTAGTATCCCAGAGGCCGCTGGTAGCTGTGATCAGTGTTTTCACTTTGATCTCGGTTCGAGCAATTCTCCTTCTGATAACTTTGTTCCGAGAACGGGTATTACTTCGGGGAGTTATGAATTTATCTATACAGCTCAGAGCTCTATTACTGGTACAACGTATCAGGGAGCGACGGTTACTCCTACGGGCAATATCACAAACTTATTCAATCTTACAGAAAGAGGCGTTGCTAATAATTCATGGACATGGGCCAGTATCAAGAGCGGTAACGCTATCACTAAAGGCGCAGTACCAACAACTATAGATATTGGTCGACCGATTTATCTCCTCAAATTCACGACACTTTCGGGTATCAAAGATATCAATAATGTTATCCAGTCAGGTCAGGATGTGACACACCGTGAATGTGCTTTCTATTATCAGACTGCTCCAACTGCTTTTTGTGGTAACGGCAATCGTGAAGGAACTGAACAATGTGATGACGGCAATACAGTCAATACTGATGCATGTAGCAATACGTGTACAACTAATTCTGCTGGAGCGTGTGGTACACAGAACAATAACTCTGTCTACGATCAATCATCTGGTACAGCTCTTGTAGCCTCTACTTCAGGACTCTGTGCTTCTGGCGCTGTTGCGAGTTTTTTGTACAGCCCTTCTCAGAATCGATGGACGTGGAGTTGTGCTGGCTCAAATAATGGTGCATCACCGAGCTGTCAAGCTAATAGAACCTACTGTGGTAATGGCACGATAGAAAGCACTGAACAATGTGATGATGGGAACACAAATAATAACGACGGATGTAATACGAGCTGTCGTATAGCGACTATTCCAAGTCCTGCTATCCGAATCTACAAAGACGATGCTGATAATCGTGATGATCGTCAGACGATTACTTCGGGTACGAGACCACGATTTACTATTACTGTTATCAACTATGGTAATGTAGACCTCCGAGACGTCGTCGTCACTGATCAGCGAGCACCAGGTTGTGATAAGACTATTGGCACTCTCGTTCGCAATGATTCAAAGACCTATACCTGTGAAGGTACAACAACAACTGCTTCATTTACGAATACTGCCCGTGCTACTGGACGTAGTATCACTGATACGACCGTTGTGTCTGATGATGATACCACTGAAGTCACTGTTGGTGCCACTGCTGTTTCATGTACTGTAGGGGCTTCCAACAAGAGCGGTTATGCACCACTTCAGACGACATTGACTTGTAGTGGCTCACCTTCTGGCAAGACGGTTATGGCTATTAAGAAAAATGGTACAACTCTCGAACTCATCAATGCTTCTTCGAAAAATTATACTTTCAATAATATCGGAAGCTACACCGTTGTCTGTTACCCAGATGGAAGCCAGCAAAATCAAGGCAATGCCTGTACGACAACTATCCAGGTCGGTTCATTGTGTGGTAATAGGAAGGTAGAGGGTGCAGAACAGTGTGATGACGGTAATACTCGAGGAGGTGACGGATGTAACCAATACTGTGAAATCGAATACAGAATTCAGCCTATATGTTGAAATGGTAAACTCGAAGGTAGCGAAGAATGTGATGACGGGAATCGTGATAATAACGATTCATGTTCGAATATTTGTCTTGCTCCAACCTGTGGAAATGGTCTCCGAGAAGGTAATGAACAATGTGATGATGGTAACATGAGCAACAAAGATTCATGCTCAAATATCTGCCGTACTATAGAACTTACCGATCCTCGATGTCGTGTGGAAGCTCTCGATTATAGTGGTCCTGCTCCGTTCTCAACATCGCTCCTCTGTACTGGAGAACCACGAGGTCGTACCTTTATGGTTATCGAACGCGGTGGTAAAACTATCAGTACTATCGAAACGGGAAATAGAAACTATACATTTACAAAATCCGGAACCTATACTGTTACATGTTACCCAGATAGTAGTCCAGAAAATCATCGAAATCTCTGCCGTACAACAGTAGAAGTGGGAGGGCAGTGCGGAAATGGCGTTGTCGAAAATGGAGAACAATGTGACGATGGTAATACTATTTCTGGAGATGCATGTAATCGATTCTGTCGTATCAATGGTTCATCATGTGGTAATGGATATCTCGATCGTGGAGAACAGTGTGACGATGGAAACAACGATAGCGGAGATTACTGTACTAATATCTGTCAGCGTAATACACCTGATTCTGGTCCTCTCGGTATGGTTGCTGTTATCTTTATGTTAGCAGTCCTTGGAGGTGCTTATGTTACTTACAGGAGATACCATATTTAGTTCTTGTCGCGATTGAGAATACTCTAAATCATACACTATATGACCCCCAATGTTCTCACAAAACAATATCCTCACTTTCAGTACATAGAGTACTGTGGGCTCACTGATGCATTGCAAAAAAAGCTCGAAACAGAATTTCATATATTGCCAGACGATATAGAGGATATATTTTCTCCGACGCAGTTATCAAAATTTGAAATACGTAAAAACTATGCTTATTTTGCTCTGCAGTTTGCTGATATGGATACCCATAGTCGTATTTGTATACAGCAGATACATTGTATAGTGAGTAACAAATATCTCTTTGTCATCGATGAGGATGGTTTTCTGGGTATCAAAGAATTTGATCGTATACGTAACCGTCTTGTGGATAAAGAAAACTATAATAGTTTTGACCTCTTTTATGAACTACTTGATATCTCTGTTATTCGGATGTTTAGCCTTTTGAATGCTATACAAAACAGAGTAAGAGCTATAGAATCAACTATTTTTGCTGATGGACATCTCGAAAATGATCAAATATCGGATATACAAGACACAAAAAAAAGCATTATTAATTTCAAATCAATCCTCTCGCCACTCTATGACATGTTCGAAGAGCTCTCACGAAAACACAGTGACCTCATCGATGAAACAGGGAAGGAGTCTATCGATGACTCGCTCGATAAAATCAAAAAACTCATCAATCGGCTCGATAATTTCCGTGAAATTACCAAACTACTCACAGAAACAAATGAGATGCTCATGGCACGAAGCACTAATCAGACCGTTCGACGTCTGACTATGTTCAATGTTCTTTTGCTGGTTCCGAGTTTAACAGCTGCTTTTTTTGGCATGAATGTCCATTTTGGCTGGTTCTCTGTTCTGGATGATCAGCTCTGGCCTCTTATCACCATAGTAGGTATCATGCTGTCACTTACGCTCGGTATATACCTTTTCTTTACTTGGAAAAAGTGGATATAGAGAATTGTTAATTACTCTTTTGGTTCTTCTATTTGTTTTTCGAGGTCGTAGAGTTCACTTCTGAGTTGGATAGCTCTGTCTGGATCATTTATTTCACTGAGTATTTCTTTTTTTATCGCTTCGATTCTCTTGAGGATTTTTTCTTTCTCTTCTGGAGTTGTCGCTTTGGGTGTTATCTTGATGGTTTGTGATTGCACACTATTCGTAAAGGTACTTCCCAAAAATTTCTCATCAATACGTGAAAAATACATACCTCCCCCGAGAGCAAAAGCTCAGAGAATTGTCATGACGGATACTGCTTTTATATTCATAGTGTTAGTATATTGAAAATATCCACTTGTTGCAAATTTATCTTATCACGGTGTAGTATGTCCGAGCGACTTCTTCCCATTTTGGATCGAGTTTTTTGAGTTCTGCATAGACTCATGAAAAATGCAGTGCTCCATAATGAATATAGATTTTTTTTGAAGGAGAGTCGATGACTGATTGGACGACATTTTTGTTTCTTTCATCGAGTAAAATACTAAATACAGGGAGTTCTGACTGGATATCGCTGATAAAGTTTTTACTTGTGTAGGTTCTGAGAAGTACATTCATCATACCACGGGAGAGGACCTGGGCTATATTTTTCTGGAATGGTGACATGGTAGGGTAATACTTTTTGACTGAATCGATAATTACTGCTTGTTCTCCTGCTGGTGCAATTATGTTATTTTTTTCAGCGATAGCGACTATTTCATCTGTCGAGAGGTCGACATTAACGCTCGGGAGAATATTCAAAAATATCTCATCTCCCTGAAAAGAAAGACCTGCTATATCAGCCAGTGTATCGTACATTTCTGGAGAGACATCAGTACCGACGAGGTTACTCAATTTCTCGAGACTTGCTTCGCTTCCAGGCTTCACTCATTCATAAAAAAAGACATAGTCCTGTCAGACGAGTTGCTCCATGTCCTTTTTTATATCGTCATAGAATCCAGGAGAGGCGATATGCATCATGGACTGGAATACGACAGTTTTTTCTCCATTGGAGAGCGTGATACGAGCGAGAGTCGCAGGTGCTGTTTTGTTCATGAAAGAAACCCCACCATAGGTTATCCAGGGTAAGAGCCATACTAAACATACCAGAGTAACCCACCCCTTCAAAAAACTCGCCAAAAAACGTTTCATTTTGGTTCTATCGTCGTGTTTTCCAAAGACTGTTCATACTAAACCAATAGCAATAGCTCCTCCCGTTGTCAGCAGAATCGATACTGGTATGATAACGAGAAAAATCCCTACTCACTGCCATCATCCGAGAGTCCAGCTGAGCCAAAAATCGGCTACCAATGTCAAAAAAATAATAAGTGATAAAATCATAAGTGTATATTTATACTTTTTCGACTGCACCATAGCTGGTGAAAAATTCTCTGAGTTCTCCGATAATGGTGTTATACATAGCTCTATCTTTTGCTTCGAGAGCGACTTTGAGGAGTGGTTCGGTATTTGATTTTCTCACACAAAACCAGTAATCAGGAGCTTCTATTCTGATACCATCAAGCGTTATTTGTTCATAGGCTTTGTATTTTTCTTTTATGGCATCAATAATTTCATCTTTTTTCTCTGTCTTGAATTGAAATACTTGTCCACGAGCATAAGTGTTGTACTCGGCAATCATCGATG
>DALYDS010000035.1:0-9434 GCA_031973055.1 bacterium
ATATTGAGATGTTTGGAGAGGTTTGGATCGAGTGGTTCTGTATAGGCTTTGCGTTCTGCGACGGGGAGGAGCGGGGGGATCTCTGCGATACTGAGACCGAGTGATTCACGCGTCTTCATCATATATTCATCAGAGAGTGGTAGCAGGTATCAGAGGAGGAGATGTGATGGACAACGAGCATTGAGGAGAGGGACGAGTTGTGTGATGACATGATCATACACAGAACTCTGGAGGAGTTTTTTCACGAGTTCAGCGAGCCAGACGTCATATTTTGCTGCTTTTTTTTCATCTTTTTGTGTTCTCTGAATTCCAGCGAGTGCCGCTGCGGCTTCTTCGCGCTGTTGTTCACTCTGCTCTGCGACTTTACCAGAGAGATTCAGACCGTCCAGGCTATCATTTCATGTGTTGAGTGACATAGGGGTATTATAGTTGACTCTTTGTAGGTGCAAATTTTTAGAAATTGATACGTCCTGTTATACCTATTGGATGTAGTTGTTCTATTGTAGCTCCTGATGGTGCTCGTTCTTGGGTTACTGTTGGTCCTACGAGTATCTGCTTGGTGCCTGTTTTATTTTCAATTCCTAATCCAATTGTTTCTGTCCGTGCAGTTCAGTCATTATTTTCTGCTGAGAGAGAACCACGAACGAAACGCCAATTTTTTTCTTTCTTCTCTGGCTTTGCTGGCTCAGGCTTTTTTTCTTCTGTTCCTTTTTCTGGCTGTTTTTCTGTTTTTTTCTTTGTTGTAGGCTCTTCTTTCTTTTTCTGAGTTTCTTTCTCTGGCTTACTGGCTTGCTTGAGCTTTTCCTCGGCACGACTATTTGCTGTAACCCTCTCTGGAGCTTCTTTCTTGGGTTTTTCTCCAGATTCTTGAGGTGTTTTGTTTGGTTTATCGGTGTCAGCCATAGGTATTTATTAATTACTCTACTGGTATAATAGTCTACATTACAGCAGACTGCAACAGTATTCTGGGATATTATCGTACACATTTTTTACTCGGTCTATTTTTTTAATCCGAAATAAAACTCACAAAAAACTCACAAATACTTATTTTTTCATTCAGATTATACTTGTCTACATGTCATTATTTGTTTATTTGAAGCCCAAAGGTACATTTTTTAAAAATGTTTTGACTTAGGGTATTTTTTCTCTATATTACGCCTCGTCACTTCGGGCAGCAATGCCTGAGTTGATACTGCTCTTTTACATAATCAGTACACAAAGAAGGTGAGGTTTCCGTGCATATTCAGCACGTAAAAAAAGAACTATTCAATTTATACGTTTTATAGAGTTTGATCATAGCTCAGGATGAACGCTGGCGGTGCGCCTAACACATGCAAGTCGAACGCGAACCATTTTAGATCACTTTGAAGGGCTTGCCTGGATGAGTGTGATATTTTTCGGTTTGAGTGGCGAACGAGAGAGTAATACGTTGGCATCTCCCCCCAAGTCAGGGATAGCCCTTCGAAAGAAGGATTAATACCGGATAGTCTCGAAAGAGTAAAGCAGCAATGCGCTCGGGGAAGAGCCTGCGTCCTATCAGCTAGTTGGTAAGGTAATGGCTTACCAAGGCGATGACGGGTAGCTGGTCTGAGAGGACGACCAGCCTCGATGGAACTGAGACACGGTCCATACACCTACGGGTGGCAGCAGTGAGGAATCTTCCACAATGGACGAAAGTCTGATGGAGCGACACCGCGTGAAGGATGAAGGTTTTGTTATTGTAAACTTCTTTTCTCAGGGACGATAATGACGGTACCTGAGGAATAAGGGACGGCTAACTATGTGCCAGCAGCCGCGGTAATACATAGGTCCCAAGCGTTATCCGGAATTACTGGGCGTAAAGCGTCTGCAGGTGGAAAAGTGTGTGAGATGTGAAAGACCGGGGCTCAACCCCGCGTTTGTGTCTCAAACTGCTTTTCTCGAGTGAGCAAGAGGTATGCGGAATTTATGGAGTAGGAGTGCAATCCGTTGACACCATAAAGAACATCAAAAGCGAAGGCAGCATACTGGGGCTCTACTGACACTCAGAGACGAAAGCGTGGGGAGCGAAAGGGATTAGATACCCCTGTAGTCCACGCCCTAAACTATGATGACTAGATGTTGGTCCTTCGGGATCAGTGTCGTAGCTAACGCGTTAAGTCATCCGCCTGAGTAGTACGACCGCAAGGTTAAAACTCAAATGAATAGACGGGGGCCCACACAAGCAGTGGATCATGCGGTTTAATTCGATACTGAACGAGGAACCTTACCCAGACTTGATATCTACGAAAGCCTTTAGAAATAGAGGCGTGCCCTCACGGGAATCGTAAGACAGGTGCTGCATGGTTGCCGTCAGCTCGTGCCTTGAGGTGTTCGGTTGAGTCCGTTAACGAGCGAAACCCATGTCATTAGTTATTATGTCTAATGAGACTGCCCGAGTTAATCGGGAGGAAGGTGTGGATGACGTCAAATCAGCATGGCCCTTATGTCTGGGGCTACACGCATGATACAATGGTCGGTACAAAGAGTCGCTAACCTGCGAAGGTACGCTAATCTCATAAAGCCGATCTCAGTCCGGATTGTAGGCTGCAACTCGCCTACATGAAGTTGGAATTGCTAGTAATCGTGAATCAGATATGTCACGGTGAATATGTTCCTGGGTCTTGTACTCACCGCCCGTCAAAGCATGGAAGATGTACCTACCGGAAGTCCCTTAAGTAATATGAGGGCCCATGGTAGAGATATTGACTGGGCTTAAGTCGTAACAAGGTATCCGTACGAGAACGTGCGGATGGACTACCTCTTTTAAATTTGAAACCTTCACCTTCTTTGTGTACTGATTATTATGAGAGCACTGCTCTTGTACATATTCTAAGAAAAAGTTAAGATGAGTAAAAAAGCAATGACAAACGTAAGAGTGTACACAAAAGCGATGGAAGAAAATACTACATTAAGGCATACAGTGGATGCCCTGACACCTATAACCGATGAAGGACGCGCCAAACTGCGATATGCTTGGAGAAGCTGTTTAGAAGCGTCATACTCCAAGATTTCCGAATGGGGAAACCCCACCTTTTAAGGTGATCCTGCTCTGCAGGAAGGACACTCTGTGAACTGAAATATCTCAGTAGCAGAGGAAAAGAAATCAAATACGAGATTCCCTTAGTAGTGACGAGCGAAACGGGAACAGTCTAAACCACATTACTGTAAGGACAGACCGTTGGTAATGTGGTGTTGCGAGGTGTATTTACTGCAATCTGTAAAGCAGACAATGTTTTGTACGGCGAGGAAAAATTACCTGGGAAGGTAAGCCAAAGAGGGTTACAGCCCCGTATTCGAAAGCTCGTACATATGTTGCAATACATTCTCAAGTAAGATCGGACACGTGAAATCCGGTTCGAATCAGGGTCGACCATGATCCAAGACTAAATACTATAGGTGATCGATAGCGAACTAGTACCATGAGGGAAAGGTGAAAAGAACCCCGAGAGGGGAGTGAAATAGAACCTGAAACTGTATGCTGATGAAGAGTGGGAGCTTTTAGAGCAATCTATTTAGTGACCGCGTACTTTTTGTAGAACGGACCAACGACTTAGTTGTATGTGGCGAGGTTAAGGAAGAAACATCCGGAGCCGAAGCGAAAGCGAGTCTGAATAGGGCGATAAGTCACGTACACTAGACCCGAAACCAGGAGAGCTACCCATGAGCAGGATGAAGTGGTGAGAAATCACTATGGAGGTCCGAACCAATTAGAGCTGCAAGTCTATTGGATGACTTGTGGGTTGGAGTGAAAAGCTAATCGATCCTGGAGATAGCTGGTTCTCCGCGAAATATATTTAGGTATAGCCGTATACGTCTTTATAAGGGGGGTAGAGCACTATTTGGACTAGTTGAGGTGAATAACCTTTGCAAATCCTGATAAACTCCGAATACCCTTATGTATGGTATACGAGGCAGACTGCGACGGATAAGCGCCGTAGTCGAGAGGGAAACAGCCCAGATTCCTAACTAAGGTCCCTAATTTTTAATTAAGTGGTAAAGGAAGTGGAATTACTCAGACAGCCAGGAGGTTGGCTTAGAAGCAGCCATTCCTTTAAAGAGTGCGTAACAGCTCACTGGTCGAGTGATTCTGCGCCGAAAATTCAACGGGGCTCAAATCAAAAACCGAAGTTGGAAATGTTATAAATATAATTATAGCGTGGTAGCGGAGCGTTCCCCATGCCGATGAAGGTGAATCGTGAGATTTGCTGGAGGTACGGGAAGTGAAAATGTTGGTATGAGTAACGTAAATGGAGTGAAAACCTCCATCGCCGAATGTCTAAGGTTTCCTGTCCCATGGCAGTCATGGCAGGGTGAGTCGGTCCTAAGGCATAGCCGAAAGGTGGAGCTGATGGATATCAGGTTAATATTCCTGAACTTTTTATTCGCGTGTGCAGAGAATGACGAACTGTGTTTTCGGAGACCCGCAATGGTTGGGTTCTCGTAGATAATCCTCCGGGTAAATCTATGAGCTTGATGCCGTCGTACTTCGGTACGATTGGTATCTGTGTCCTACGAAAATTTGGTTCCAAGAAAAGCTCTCTGTATTGAATAAAAAACCGTACCGGAATCGAACACACGTAGACAGGTGTAAGTACACTAAGGCGTATGGGATAACTATGCTTAAGGAACTCTGCAAAAAAGCGTCCGTAACTTCGGGAGAAGGACTCCCATTTGCATAATTCATGCAAGTGGGTTCAACGAACGAGCTCAGGCGACTGTTTACCAAAAACACAGCTCTCTGCTAAGGCGCAAGCCGATGTATAGGGGGTGATGCCTGCCCAGTGCCAGAAGATCACGAGGAGGAGTGCAAGCTCTGAATTTAAGTCCTGGTGAACGGCGGCCGTAACTATAACGGTCCTAAGGTAGCGAAATTCCTTGTCGGGTAAGTTCCGACCCGCACGAATGGCATAACGATCTGAGCACTGTCTCAAGCATAGACCCAGTGAAATTGTAATATCGGTAAAAATACCGATTACTCACAGCAAGACGGAAAGACCCTATGAAGCTTTACTATAACTTGGTATTGTGCCGTGAATCATGTTGCGTAGTATAGGTGGGAGACTATGAGGGAGGGGTTTTGGCCCCTTCGGAGTCACAATGTGAAATACCACCCTTTATGATTTACTGCACTCACCCCGTCCAATTTTCTTGAAACGTGTAAAAACGTTTATTTTGTATCCCCTTTACTTGGGACGATATGAAGTATTTATCGAGGAAGTCGGACGGGGGACAGTGCTTGGTGGGTAGTTTAACTGGGGCGGTTGCCTCCTAAAAAGTAACGGAGGCGCGCAATGGTTGGCTTAGTCCGGATGGAAACCGGACGTGACGTGTATTCGCAAAAGCCAGCCTGACTGAGAGACCTACAAGTCGATCAGAGTCGAAAGACGGTGAAAATGAACCGGCACTCACGCATGGAAGTGGTGTCGATCAACGGATAAAAGTTACTCTAGGGATAACAGGCTGATCATGCCCAAGCGTCCACAGCGACGGCATGGTTTGGCACCTCGATGTCGGCTCGTCGCATCCTGGGGGTGAAGAAGCTCCCAAGGGTTTGGCTGTTCGCCAATTAAAGCGGTACGCGAGCTGGGTTCAGAACGTCGTGAGACAGTTTGGCCCCTATCTGCTGTGAGCGTAGAGATTTGAAAGGACTCTTCCTTAGTACGAGAGGACCGGGAAGAACGAACCTCTGGTGTACCAGCTGTCAGACCTACTGGCACAGATGCTGGGTAGCTACGTTCGGACGAGATAACCACTGAAAGCATCTAAGTGGGAAACTCACCTTAAGATGAGATCTCAGACCCCTCGGAGAATACGAGGTTGATAGGTCGCAGGTGTACGAGCAGCAATGCTTTCAGCCGAGCGATACTAACGGTCTAATTTTGTATTTTTTTCCGCTTTTGTGTGCACTTGTTTGCATCGCGATTTTGCTCATCTTATCTTTTTCTTTAGAATATAGACAACATCATATGTTGTCTCGAGTGTCTTGGTGCTTTTAACACGGGTGTTCACCTGTTCTCATTCCGAACACAGAAGTTAAGCCCCGTCGTGCCGATGGTAGTGCTCCTCGTGAGTGCGAGAGTAGGTAGGCGCCAGGACATTCGAGATAATTTCTCAAAACTCTTCCTTCGGGGAGAGTTTTTTTGAATTAATTTAGTCAAAAAGATTGGCGATTTATGGTATTTTCATACAATATCGGAATTGTATTTTGCCATCTTATTTTTATCAGAGTTCTCCTATGAAACATATCGGATTTATCATGGATGGTAACCGTCGTTGGGCAAAAAAACTCAATAATATAGCTTCTTTTGGACATAAACAGGGCTGAGACAATGTTGAGCCTGTTTTGCATATGTGCCTCGCGGCTGGTATCGAATACGTCAGTATGTGGGCTCTCTCAAAAGAAAACATCACAGAACGTTCTGAATTTGAGTTAACTGCTATATTTGGACTTATTCGCTACAAAATCCCACGAGTTCTCCCTTCACTTATCGCGAGCTCAATCCGATTTGAGGCGATTGGTAATCTCTCTCTCCTCCCTGAGGATATCCAAACTATTCTCGCAGATGCCAAAGAAGCTACTGCTGGAGGCACGAAGATGACATTCTCTCTCGTACTCGGATATAGTGGACAAGATGAGATTGTTCGTGGCGTGAAGCGTTGTATCGCAGAGTGAGTTGATCCCTCTACGCTCGATGAAAAAGAATTTCTCAAATATATCGATACTGGGGTGTTTCCTCCGCCTGACCTCATCGTCCGTACGGGAGGCAATATCCGACATTCTTGATATTTTCTCTACCAATCTGCTTATTCTGAGTATTATTTTACTGAGACTTTGTGGCCTGATTTTGATCAGTCAGAGTTTGATCGTACCATCGCTTACTACGATGGCATTAAGAGAAATTTCGGCAAATAATTCGTACCTTTTTTATGATACAAACCTGGCTTCCTGTTTATCAACAGATGGTTGAGTCGGCACTTGGTGATTTTTTTAACACTCGTTACAGCGGTCATACTCGCGATATCGAACAAACGTATGAAGAAGCTCTTCGCTATGCGCTTGAAGGTGGCGGCAAGCGCCTCCGTCCTATCCTCGCACTCCTCGCGTATGAGCATGTCTCAGGAGGAGAATCTCGTGTCATATTGCCGAATGTTATTGGTATAGAATTTATCCATTGTTTCACGCTCGTGCATGATGATCTCCCTTGTATGGATAATGATGAATACCGTCGTGGCAAGCTCACAGTCTGGAAAAAATACTGAGAACCTATGGCTGTCCTCATCGGTGATACACTTCAAACTATGGGATTTGAAGTCATCGCACAGTCAGGAAATATCGCAGCAGTGACAGAGATGGCGAGAGCTATCGGTGATATCGGTGTTGCTCGTGGACAAGTACGAGATACATTTCTCCGACATGATACTCTCTCACTCGAAGAACTCCTCCGTATCCATGATGAGAAAACAGGTTGATTTATCGCCTCCTCTCTCGTAATGGGAGCTTTACTCGCCGGCGCGAGTGTTGAAAAAGTAGACGCATTTCGTGCTTTTGGATTCCTCCTCGGACGAGCGTTTCAGGTCAAGGATGATATCCTCGATCATGATAGTGATTGTGCGACGCTCGGCAAAGAAGCAGGCAAAGATGTCGCTCTCGGGAAAGGTATCGTCTCTCTCGTTGGTATCGAAAAATCACGCGAGATACTCGCACAACTCGAACAAGATATGCTCGCCCTCATCGACCAATTCTCTGATGAACGATTCGGTGATATCGTGGAGTATGTAGTCCACAGAATAAAATAACACTATACATGAAAAACCCTCCGGATTCGGAGGGTTTTTTGATTATTTTATTCCATGTTTTTCATAATTTTCCAGAATCTGTTTGAGTTGTTCCTGATGTACCTCTGTAAAACTATCCATATTCATCTCACGGAGAATATCCATGATATGTTTATGTACGACAGTTATATCTGTTTCAGGATTGACGCATGAGACGCAGAGATACGTCCCTGTCATGCAACCAAATGTACCGACGACGACGGCTGTTCCTGGCATTTTTTTTGGTAATTCTTTTTCTATTACCTGCGAGAGGTAATAGCTAAACTTTGGATCGAGCGTGATACGATTATCCTGCTCATCTGTTTTTGGTTTGAGGAGTCGCAGATCACAGACGACGGCTTTTTGATGTTCTGTGTTTTGAGTGTGTGGAACTATATTCATAGTCTCTGTATTGACGCTTTTGAGACTCTCCTGAGCTTTTGCAGGGTGGTGATAGGTAAACTGTCCACACTGTTCTGCGGTGGCAAATGGGACACCCATGAATCATTTTTCATCGCCTTCTCCTGCTTTTATTTTGTCTATGTAAGCGATAGCTTTATCGACCGATGCACGTGTTGCTTTCTTGAGTATATCTGCGTCGAGTTCTACGAGTGATGTGATACGAAAACCGTAGGTTCCATTCTCAAATTCAAATGGTGAGACATCGAGAATCATCTTGGTATCGACTTCTGGTATGAGTTCTTTGAGGCTTGCACGGAGACTTCCTGTGTCTGGTGTGTAGGCGAGGAGATGTTCGTTGGTATGCATTCCAGCATGAAAATCATTATACTCTTCGCTCCTCGGTTCACCGAAGAGATGGAGAGCATACGTATGGATTTTGAGAGCCTCTGTTGAGGTTATTTCTTTATCGACAGTCAGTCTTCAGCCTGTCATGATTTTGTGGTCTTTTTCACTTGAGTGAAGTCCTGCGTTTATTGTTATCATAATGTGTTTTATATGTGTTGATACTTTAACTACTTTATTGTACTTTTGATTGCAAAAGTACCAAAACAATTTAAGGGGCAAAAACTCGGACTGTTTTCATCTTACGGTTCTGTATTCATGGACCTTAAACAGTTTGCCCCTTAAAAATCCTTCTTCTGTTCGGTTAGTTATTTACTATAAAATCCAAAATAAAAGGCAGATGTTTCGTGACTCTCTCTCCGGCATGGAGATTCTGAAAAAAGTTTTCTCCTGCTTCTTCATCTGCATTATCGGAGATTATTTTGAGCGCTATGAGCGGTTTTTTATAATGATGTGCTACCTTTGCTAGAGCGGCTCATTCCATATCGACGAGTTGTCCGCCTCGTGCCTGGAGTGCTTCTCGTGTTTTCCCAGAAGCGACGAATTGATCGCCTGTGACCAGGACTCCAGATTTGAGTTCTGGATGTTCTACTGTGAGGAGATTGAAGAGAGGATAGAGACGTGACTGTGCTTCGTCATCTCACTCGATAAAACCATCATGTTCGACTGTGTGTTGCACGACGACTACATCACCGAATTCGAGATGAGGCGAGAGGCTTCCGGCTAATCCGATATTGACGATTGAGTCGATAGGATATTGTTCGAGGACTTTCGTGAGCGTCATAGCTGCTGAG
>DALYDS010000036.1:0-1615 GCA_031973055.1 bacterium
CAGTATATACAACTCGATGAATGTTCGAATTTTTCACTCTTGCAAACTATCGCTTTTTTATTCTCATGCATTGATAGCTGCAATAAATGCATGAGCGCGGTCCTCGTAATTTTTGAACATATCAAAACTCGAACATCATGGTGAGAGAATTATGATATCCCCTTCTTTGGTATTCTGTAACATATAATCAACTGCTTCTTGCATCGTTGCAACAGATATACAAGGCACGAAAGCTTCATGACATGCTTGGAGAAAGAGTGACTTAGTCTCCCCTATGGCCACACATTGTGCACAATTATTTTTGAGATGTTCAACGAGTCAGTCAAAAGGATCACCTTTGTTTTTCCCTCCTGCAATGAGATGAACACGGGTAGGAGAAAATGCCTCAAGAGCAGCATAGAGAGATTGAGCTGTCGTTGATTTACTATCCTCTATCCATATACGACCACCTCGAGTAGAGATTTTTTGTAATCTATGTGGCAAAGGAGGTATGGTAGATAGTGTTGCAGAGAGTATCTTGGCTGGGATACCGAGTCGGAAAGCGAGAGAAGCGGCAAAAAATATATTGATAGCATTATGTCTTCCGTGAAGCTGTGTATCGGAGAGATCTATGAATACTTCTGGAGTAAGTGGTAGTAAATTATTTTCGATAACAAAATCATCTGCGAGAGCAATCGAATCAATCGGGAAATGTGGTAAGTCAGGTAATAGGGATACGACAGTCGCAGGATAGAGGATGATATTTTTTGTATGTGCGAGGAGATTAAGTTTCGCATTATAGTACTCGGAGAGATCTTGGTGCCAATCGAGATGATCAGGGTGGAGATTGGTGAGTATAGTGTTATGAGCATAGAAAGTCCGAATATGGTACGACATAAAACTCGATACTTCGAGGACTATATGACCCTCTTTTTCTCACTTCTTTTGTATTTCGAGGAGTACATCAGCCAATGGAGTGCCAAAATTACCACCGAGATATACTCAGACATCAGGAAAACCTGCTTTGAGGAAATGGTAAAGAATGGATGATGTCGTTGATTTACCATCAGTACCAGTAACCGCATGAATCTGGAAGCCTTTTGGCAGTGAAGAAAAAAGATAATCAAGTTCTGATATGATCTTATCAGTCTGATAGACTCTGTGAGAAGATGGAAGCCCTGGGGATGGTATGATAGAGACGTACTCGTCGAAAGATGCGGGAGCATCACTCTCATCGCAGAGAGTATACGGTTGATCAATGCTCTCACAAAAACGTGCGAGAGACTGTCCGACTTTTCATTTACCGTAGAGGAGGATTGTTGATGACATACTATTTTTGCAGGAAGTATATAAATAATCATTGACATTCCAAAAGAAAAAGAGTAGAATTACCCCGTATTTACTTAACTTTCTTTATGAAAAAATACCTTTATTCGGCCGTTGCCCTGGCAAGTACTCCCATTTTTGCAATCGATGCAAAGCCTGAGTTAGTAAATCCTGGCTTAAAATGATGGGGGGCTGACCTGGAACCTATTGAAGCAATACAGTTGTTTATTCAATGATTGCTCGGTTTACTCGGAATTGTAATGGTAATAATGTGTCTCTACGGTGGATGGAAAATACTCAGCTCAGGTAG
>DALYDS010000036.1:1715-8752 GCA_031973055.1 bacterium
GCATCAGAGAGAGAAGAACATCGGTCATCTGTATGACATAATTGAATACATCAGAAATATTTCTGAACTAAATCAATCCACTCTTTTCCATCACAGAGCCAACCATCTCAGGCATAGAGTGAAAAAAGCTGAGAAAAGTCATCCTCCGAATGACAACGCTGTACCGGTAACAAATCCTCTATAGCTCGAACCAAATCACCAGAAAGAGCTACTTCATCAACAATGGTATCACTATCCAATATACGAACACGTTCAGCATAGGTTCGTGATTTCACAGTCTGTTCTGTCGCAAATACAGTTACATTTTTGATGCCCAGTTCAATTACTTTTTCAGCGCCAGGAATAGTGACTCCGAGGACTTTTTTATCTGGGAAAGTCTCTGCTTGAATCTTTCGAAGTGTCCAAGCCGACGCTGTATTGCAAGCCAGGATAACAATAGTGGCGCCAGCATCGAAGAGTTTTTGTACTCCAGCAATAGTATACATCTGTATTTCTTCTGGCGTTTTTTCACCAAAAGGACAATGCTCGTAGTCTGCATAGTACAGATACGACCACTCTGGGAATCTCCTCTTCATAGCCGCCAGAAAAGTAAGACCGCCCGAGCCTGAATCAAAAATCCCTATCATATGATATGTTTAGAACGAAAAATACGTTGAAATCGTCGAAACTCAGTCCAATTGAGACTCACAAAAACAAGAGTATAGAGGAACAGTATTCCTACGATGCCAGAAAAGAGTTGAAGCCTACCGCTCAGAAAATCCTCTAAATGAAGATGACGTAATGCCCAGGAAAGTAGAATAATTCCAACGAGATTTTGGAAAAATATTGGCCAACGAAATGAGGCTGCATATTTCTTGGTCTGTTGAAAAGAAAGTATCCATATAAATACCCACCCTATACCACTCGCAAAAGCAGAACCAACAACTCCCCATTTATGAATAAATATATAATTTGTAACAATATTTACACAGACTCCTGCGAGCAATATATACATTTTGGTACGTGGTCGACCACTGGCAGAAAGAATCTGAAAATCTATCTGCAAAAGGAAATTAAAAAGAAGAAATGGTGAAGAATAGAGAAGTATCTGGGCTGAGGTAGAGAATCAATCACCAAAAAGTGTTGTAGTAAGAGTGTCTCAGAACAAGATAAAAAAGCTCGCCATCATAAGTCCAGCAATAGAAAAAAGCTCATAGCAGAAGGCATGAATAGCAACAACTTTTCTCTCTTCACCTCTCTTAAGAAGGTCAGAAAAAACAGGAAAAAGAAAATACACGCCCGGCAAGAGAAATAAAAATGGTATACGGATAAGGGAAAGGTAGTTCGTATAATATCCGGCTGATTCCGCACCGAGCATATAGACCACCATCTGCATATCTATTTGAGAGAGGAGCATACCGACATTTGCAGAGAGCATAACCCAAAAAGCATATTTGAAGACTCGCATATACTCTGATTTATCAAATTTCCAACCAGAAAAAGTAAAATAAGAGCGGTACTTGGAAACAATAACAAAGATAGAGAGAAATACAGCAATAGTTACGGAGAGAGACCATGCCCACGCATAGTTTTCTACTGTATGAAGATCAAAGAACCACAGACCACAGACTATACACATAAGGAGCAGCATTCGAAAGAAATCCATTCATTTTTGAGAACGAGTGTCCTGAATTGCCTGAAAAAAGGTACTAATAGTGCGAAATATATTATCAGCAAAAAATTGAAGTATCAGAATATGGAGGAGAATTGTTGCTTGTCCCGTTGAGTGAAAATAATGATCATTGAGCCATGAAGCCCCGAAAAACATACCTAAAGCCAAGAGAGAAGTAGACGCCATCTGAGTGACGAGGGCTATCGAAACAGTGTTAGTGATTTTTTTAGCATTTTTATCGTGGACATAGCCAGGAAGAAAATAATTCAAACTCTCTGTCATTCCAAAGTCATTGTAAGACCCGAGAATAGTCATAAAACTCATAACAGCATACAACAAACCTAACTCTTCAACAGAAACTGAGTTGGATATAACTATCTTGACCACATATCCTGTTGGCGCAATAATAAACGAGAAGAAATAAATCCAGATATTCTTCCGGAGCAGGCGAGAAAAATAATGTTTATCGGAATTCATACGAATTATATCTTCATAACCTCTTCTTCCTTTGTTTTTGCTAAGTCATCAATTTGCTTATTTGTACCATCAATTGCTTTCTGCAAATCTTCTTCGTATGCCTTGAGGACGTCTTCAGATTCAGTTTTATCAGTTTTAGCTTTTTGAATATTTTTGTGAAAATCAGCACGGATACTGCGAATAGAAACTTTTGTATCTTCAGCCATATCGCGGGCAATTTTTTGGAGGTTGCGACGGTTTTCTTCTGTCATCATAGGTATACTGATGAGTATACTATCACCCCTATCCTGTGGATTGAGTCCAATATTTGCTCCCGCTATACCACGACAAATATCGGCACCAGTTGTTCGATCAAATGGGATTATAGAGAGTGTTCGCTGGTCCATCACTGAAACTGAGGCAACATTTTTGACAGGCATAGATGAGCCGTAGACTGGTACGAGGATGTCCTCAACGAGCTCTGGCTTTGCGCGGCCAGCCTGGAGTTTGCTGTATTCAGATTTGAGATGTTCTACAGCTTTTGTGAGCTGGGATGAGAGATCGGCGAGCATAATTAAAACAAGGATTAGATAAGAAGAATACATGGATTATAGCGAGAAAAATATTTTTCCAAGCATGACCGCAGTGACAAAGATTTTTTTTCTATAGAATTGCGGCATGCTCAATAGTGAACAAATACGCGCAGTCTCAATCATAGATGGCCCCCTCCTTATACTCGCTGGTGCTGGCTCAGGGAAAACGCATACTCTGACAGAGAGAGTCTACTCCATGATTCATGAGGTAGGCATAGCTCCTACCTCGATTCTGTGTGTTACTTTTACCAACAAGGCTGCTCGAGAAATGCGAGAAAGAATTGCGAAAAAACTATGACGTGACATGCCTATGTCATTTGGTATACCACGAGACTTCCCTCTTGTATCGACATTTCACTCAATGGGCGTCATGTTTCTCCGTCTTTTCATAGACAGAATAGGATATGCGAGAAATTTCTCTATATACGATACTGACGATACGCTCTCTCTCATAAAAGATATCCTGGAGGAAAAAAGAATTGAGCTCAAAGAAGCACCACCAAGACAAGTACAATACGAAATATCGCTTGCCAAAAATAGTGGACTATCGCCTGACCAATATGCCATCACTGTGGAGAGTCATTTTCAGGGACTCGTAGCTGAGATATACCCAGAATACCAGAAAAAAATGAAGGTAAATAATGCTCTCGATTTCGATGATATACTCCTGAAAACTCGTGATATTCTCCGTCTCGATTCTGTCCTTGAGTACTTCCATAATACATTTCAGTATTTCTGTGTCGATGAATATCAAGACACCAATACCATTCAATATGAAATAATCCAGCTCCTCGCGAGTAAATCAAAGAATCTCTGTGTCGTTGGTGACGATTGGCAAGGTATCTATTCTTGGCGTGGTGCAAATATCCAAAATATTCTCAATTTCAAACATGACTTCCCTGCCGCTGAAGTTGTCAAACTCGAACAAAACTACCGTTCGACGAGCAACATCATCAATGCAGCAAATGTCGTCATCAAAAACAACAGGACAGCTCTCGATAAACGGATGTGGACCGAAGCAGAAGAAGGCGATAAGATAGAAGTCCACGAATGCTCGAGTGAACGAGAAGAAGCGGATAAGATAGGAAACTTTGTTGAGAAAAATCCTGCCGCGTGGGCTATACTCTATCGCACCAATGGTCAATCACGTGTTATAGAAGAAGCCCTTATACGACGATGAGTCCCTTACGAAATTATTGGTGGGCTCAAATTCTATGATAGAAAAGAAATAAAGGATATCATTGCCTACCTCAAAGTCATCATGACTCCGACAGATAGCATAGCTTGGAAAAGAATAGTCAATACTCCTCCTCGAAAAATCGGGCCAACAACAGTCGAACGTACTATGAAATACGTCGAAACAACGGGTATTGATTATATGTCTCTCGACGCGCCTCTCTCAAAATGAAATCAGAGTAGCATAGAACAGCTAGAAGGAACAACACACATAGATCACATTCCTGAGATGAAAAACGCTGCAAAAGCAGCTATGACAGGCTTTACGCAGATTATGCGGGAGGTACAAAAAACAGCACAAGAGCTCCCAGCGAGACTCTTGATAGATAAAGTACTTCAACTCATCAAGTATCAGGACTATTTGGAAGAAAATTTCTCACCGCCCGAAGTCGAAGCAAAAGTTGATACGATCAACGAACTCAAAAATCTCGCCTCTCGCTATGATGATTTACCTCCGGCTGATTCTCTCATGCATTTCCTCGAGGATATCGCCCTCATCACAGCTGAACAAAACAATGATGACAAGGTGGAAAAAGTATTGCTCATGACCACCCACAGCGCAAAGTGACTCGAATTTGAGCATGTTATCATAGCTGGTGCAGAAGAGTGAATCTTCCCTCATTCGAGGACTCTTTTTGAACCAGATCAGCTCGAAGAAGAACGCCGCCTCTGGTATGTCGCGATGACTCGTGCCAAGAAAAAACTCATCGTCACCCGAGCCAATGAACGCTACAGTTTTGGGACATACTCGAGCAATATTGCGAGTCGTTTTATCAGCGAGATACCAGCAGAATACACAGAATTGCATACCCCACGAAAGCTATTTATGACTGACTTTCTGAGTACTTCAGGAGAATCAAAACTTGAATGAGATTGGTCACAAATACAACCAAAAGAAAAAACCTTCTGACTCTGAGCTCAAGTAAGAAAAGAAATGCAAGAATTCTCTCTCGGCGATCGAGTAGAACACAAAAAATTTGGTGTCTGAACTATTGTTTCTCTCACAGGAGACGTTGCACAGATAGCATTTTCAAACGGTATAAAAAGTCTCAATATCCGTATCGCTCCTCTCACAAAAAAATAATATTATTGAGCGAGGCCGGCTATCATATTCTGCAGATTTTGTATTTTTGTCGTCAGTGTCTGGATTGCATCTTCTAAATCAGGGTTAGCGGCTCATTCAGCAGCTGCTTTTTGTGCTTCTAATGCCTGGAGCTCTCATTGATAACGTAACAAAAGTTTCGTAAATTTCATACGCTTCGTCACTCTCCCTTCTTCTCATGACTCAGAACTAGCATCAGAAGACTCTGGTGTAGTATTTTTCGATGGAGACTGATCCAAAAAAGAAGCACTCTGAGAGTCAGAAATAGGTTTTTCCAAAGCGGAAGACTGTATCTGAGAAGTATTCACAGGAGGCATAAAAAATAATGCCAGAGTTCCAATCAAAATGAGACTAATAAGAAAAAAAATAAGGTATGTCTGAAAATGATGTGTGTCGTGATGGACCATTGTGTTTTTTGTGAGTAAATTCAGGTGAGCTCAAAACAGTATCGACTCAAAAAATAGTATCTACAAAAAAAGAATGTCAATTATTTGCAGTGGTAAAAAGAATATGGTAATGTGTACGTATAGCAAAGATAATTATGTCTCTCTTCTCCTCTCTTCGAAAAAACAATAGCACTATATGGATAGCCAATCTCCTCTTAGTTTTCACCTACGTACTCATGCAGACACCCGGTCACCTCTGGTTGATGTCTATCTCCCAATGAGGCACAGCAAAATCATTTGATGGAGCTATGATGCCGCTCGCATTTGTCCCTGACTGGAAAAAAAGTGATTATATCGATAAGAGAGCTAGTCTCGATTATTCCGAAGTAGATCCAAATGATCTCATACCACTCCCCCGTTCTGAAGATATAAAAACAGATTTTAATAGCATATTCACGTATCTGACCATGTTTACTGGTAAATACATGGACGAAGAAAGACAAATGGGCGTCGGCTCACATGACGGAGTAGACATACGAGCCCCGATTGGAACTCCTGTTTTTGCCATAGGGCATGGAAAAGTAGTAAAAACACGAGATGAAAATAATAACAAATATATCACTATTGAGCATCGAGATGTGAAATACAATGGTAAAATCGGTAAATATTATTCGAGTTACCTCCATCTCTCAGCTGTTCTAGTACAACCAGGCGAGATTATCGATAAAGGCACTCTCATAGGTCGTGTTGGTATGACAGGCTTTACAACAACGCCTCATCTCCATATCCAGGTTGATAACGAGGAGACACCTTTTTATCCGTATTGGCCTTTCACGCTCACCGAAGCTGGTGATGCTGGTATGTCATTTTTTGACGGAGTCGATAACGGATTGAATTCGAGTCTCATTATGCAATATAGTGTCGATCCTCTCGATTTTATCAAAAATGCAAAATCCATAGATTCTGTTCAACAAGTTCAGAAGCCAACAGAAACTCAGCCAATACCAGAAACTCCAAAAAATACAGTGGTAACACCAGAGCCAAGTACAATAATTACTCCTAAAACTCCTATCAGTTCTTTCAAAGACGTATCTCTCACTAATATTTTCTACGATTCAATAACCTATTTTGCTAAACACGGTATTTTATCAGGATATGCGGACAATACATTTAAAAGCGAAAAAACAATTATCAGATCAGAGCTTCTCGCTATAGTTTTAAAATCTCTAGAAATAGAACAACATGGAGAATTATTGGTAGGAATATTCCGAGATGTACCTCCTCAGCACTGGGTTAATCCTCTCGTATCTGAAGCAGTAAAAAGAAAAATCGTCACAACAGATAGGCCATTCTTTGAGCCAAATCGTGAAGTAACACGAGTAGAATTCCTCGCTATACTCGCTCTCGCAAGTGGTGAACAAATCTCAGACGTACCAGTCAAAAATTGGGCAGATATAGCGTCGGATCATTGGTCACATAAATATGCTGAATTTGCTCTTCGCTACAACCTCCTCGATAACATCTCTGGTGACAGATTCCGACCAAATGACTCTATATCTCGTGGTGAAATAGCAGAAGCCATGTATCGTTACCTGAAAATCAAGCAAAAGATA
>DALYDS010000037.1:0-8733 GCA_031973055.1 bacterium
GTGGCTGTTGTGTGAACAAGAACATGATTAGGATGGGCGAAAATGAGCAAAATTTTCAACGTCATTAAAGGAATGAGAATACCATTGAATATAGCTAAGGACAGCTGAATTTTTACTAAAGCTCTCGCATTTTCCATGACACACAGTGGCAAAATGATGTTTGCAGGTATATGAGTAGATACAGCTCATCAAATGATAGAATTTCCACGATCAGAATCTATAAAAATTGATAGTTTGTAAATTAATATTGACTCTAGAATTTTTTAACGAAAATCGGCTTCATAAATTATGAATGCTGATCGTCGTGTAGTCCCCTCTCATCACGTCACATCTGTCCTCGCAGAAGATACTCTTTCTGAGCGAACTCTGGAGGTTAAACAAACACTCAAACAATCACCAAATAAAGTCCACAATGTGGCACATAAATGGTTATTGCACGACGGTATCAACCCCTTGGCCCGAGTAATAATACAAAACGTAGAACGAGTACCGAGAGCTACTCCCATAAAAAAAATACACACAGAAATACATCACAAGAAAGAGATAATTCATAGCGATAATAATCATATCAATAAAACACATGGGCATGAAGCTCATGGTGGTCATGGACATGATGCACACGGACATGGGCATGAAGCTCATGGTGGTCATGGACATACAGGAGGTCTTGCAAGTTTTGTGAGTACATGACACTGGTTTGGTGATCATGGCGCATTCATATTTGGCATGATTGGGAGAGGGCTTGGAGAATTTATTGGTTACACTTTAAAACTCTTCGCTGTTCTAGTAATTTTCGGACCAACACGTACAGCTATGCTCACTATGATAGTCATAGTATTGTTGAATATTTACGCTGGAACCTCATTCTCTGTCTGGATTGGCGCATGAGCTCTATTGATTGTCCATGGAATATTCTCTATGATAGGGCACTATAGCGGTTGAGGATGACACGAGGGGCATGGTGGGGGCTGACATGGACATGATGACCATGGGCACGGAGGAGGTCACGGACACGATCATTGACATGGACATCATTAAAAAAACCGCTCCGAAAAGAGCGGTTTTTATAAGTTCAATAGTGATGATTACTTATTCTCGATAGATTTTATGAGGCTATAATTTCATCCATACGTATTTGCTTGAATGGTATAAGGAGAAACAGTATAGAGAGAGTCACCAATATAGAGCCCTCGTTGAACAAAGTATGAGTAAAAATTCCATATCTGGTTTGCCAAGTATGAAGTATCATCAAATTCAGCATAACAATAGGCTGGTACGGTAGGGTTAGCCGGATTTTCACTCGGTTTGACACAGACTTTTTCACCTGTGACAATATGTGTGTAACACTTCTCTGCAGTATCAACTGGAACATACTGAGCACAGTCAGCTTTTCTCTTCGCAGCAATATCCGCCATATCAATATGAGTAATTTTTGCTTGCTGAGTAATGCCAGACGCTGTATCTATTTTTACAGCGAGGAGGCCTTGCCATGCAGAAGTATATTGATAGGTTACTTGATTTTGATCCAAGAGTTGGACAGGCATGAGAAGAGTCTTGCGGCCATCGTCCCAAACGAGCGCTCGAGGATTATAGATAACATCAGATGATGAACCAATACCACCAAATACTTTTGAATACTGTTGTTTTGGTTTTGTGATATCAGTAACATCATAGAGGTCTATTTTGAGACCGCCATTGATAGTACCGCCCCAGCTGCTGGTTTTCGTATCAAATCAGATACCAATAAGATGATTATCGTCATAAGGGTGGAGATAGGTCGAGTAACCAGGCATAACCAATTCACCCATAACTTTCATATTTTTTGAGTCAGTTGTATCGACAACGAATAATGGATCAACTTGCTCAAATGTCACGAGATAAAGACGATTACCAATATATCGTGCCGCCTGAAAACGCTCTTTTGCTCCGACATTTTCGAGTTTCGAGAGGAGTTTTCCTTTGCCATCTATAGCAAATATATCGACACCATTTGTAGTCCAATCTTTTTGGTTCACCGTATAGAGGACGCCATTTTTCTCATTGAGAGCATATTGCGAGAGTGGTATACCTGGAGTTAGAACAGAATACTCATAATTCACTATGCCGCTTTTAGTACTAAATCGGTGGATGAGAGAATTTTGCTCAGAACGGAACATAGGCATCATACAACGAGCGTTCATTGGACAGGCGAAGTCCCCACCTTGCTTCCAGTAATTACTAACAATATAAAAACTATCTCGAGACATAAAGAACTGTGCTGCATCTCCATAGATAACCTTACGAGTAACGCTGGCATTTGTGTTCTTGAGTGGGATAACGGAGAGAGTGAGGAATGAGAGATTTTGTGGTTTCTCTGGGAGGATATACTCGACTTCAGAACATCGTACAGGAGATTTGGTGAGAGTGTATGGTATTTTTTTGCCTTTTACAGAAACCTGTTTCGATGTATCACTCGTAGCATGAATATCAACAGCATTTGGGAGTATGACTGCTGGATCAAACTTTTTATCGACATAACTCGTGATATCTTCTTTTGAATAGACACCACCAGTTCCACCCCAGACATTGAGAGAGACATAATTCTGAGAAAGAACATACAGATAATCACCATCGCGACGAGATTGTGACAGATCACCATTCACTGTATAAAATCTCTCGAGACGAGGCGATGCAACATTGGTGACATCATAGACAACGACTACTGTTGCTGAACCATTACCAACAGAGATAGGGCTCGGATTATAGATATAGTTTTGATTCCATTTGTTAGCAAGGATAGTGAGCTTGTTATCCGCAAGATAGAGCTGGATATTACCGTAATTGGCAGGGAGCTTAATACGCTTGATAACTGACATATCTCGGGCAGGTACGGCACGAGTGATAGTTATATATTGATACCCGTCAGCATCGGGCTGATTCGATGCATAATAGATGTAGGTACCGTCTGTTTTAACCACTTCAGATTCATCAATTCCAGCTATTTGGACATTTGTCTGGCTAAAACCCATATCGCCACCCCCACCACCCATGCCAGATTTATCCAGACCTGGAGAAACTGAAGATGTACCACTCAGACTCTCCTCCATAAGAGGCATAGGCTTACCTCCGCCATACATAGTGATTTGTTCCAAGAGAGCTTTTTTGAAATACTGCGTCAAGACAGTATCCATGGATTCACACGAAGAAAAATTGCGGAATGAAATCTGTTCAGTCGGAGTTTTTTCTTTATCAATAATCTGGGTGTCATCAGTGACTGCCCATGATAAAGTACTCATAGACACTATGGTTAGACCGAATGCAAGAGATATAAATTTGTACATGAGGTTGAATATTATAATATAACGACCAAAGTGTACGGGACTTATTATAACTTGCAAGATGCTTCACAAATTCTTCACATCGAGAGTAGCACTCTGTGCCATAACCAGCGTATTTTTATCAGGATGTACACTCCCCTTTTTTAACAATACAGATGACACAGACACGAATCAAAATCAGGTAACAGATGTCCCTGTTGTAGAGGAAACACAGCCGACAATTGCAGCTCCAGAACTCGAAAAACAACAACGAGAGACCGAGAGCGATACCACTCTCGATGAAGAGTGAAAAAAAGAAAGAGCAGCTCTATTAATCAAAAAAGCTGAATACCTGGCAGCAAATAACGAATTCAAAGAAGCTCTCAATATCTATGAACGTGTCCTCAATTTAGAAGCATCGAGTGATATAGAGAGAAAAGCAGCACATGCGGCATTCCAAACAAAACAGTTCCAGAAGTCCATCACATGGTACGCAAATAACAAAAAGGATCTATCTCTCGCAGAAAAAGAAGAACTCATCAAATCAATGCGCTATATTGGTGACAAGAATTTCATCCAATCACTCACTGAATTGGAATTGCCTAGCTACCTCGTCGATTCATACAAACTATCATGGACATGTGAGTACGAATTTATCTCATGTGAGTCAGCTATACGATCATATGGGTATGAATACGAGCCTATCATGGAACTCAAAGAAGTACTCAATAGTTACGAATCACTCGGAGACAAGAGTAGTAGTTACAAACAGGCACTTCTCGTAGGGGTATGGTACAAAAATGGTGACTACACAACGGCTCTCAAGGTAGGGCAAAATATCGTCAAAAATAAACCTGATTATCGGCCAGTACTCAAGATAGTAGGTTTTTCTGCTTATATGGTACGGCAATATAATCTCGCTCAGCTCTATCTCGCTCAATACAAAAAACTGGAACCAAAAGATCCTGAAGTAGATTTTATATTAGGACTCATACTCTTCGACAAATGAGATTATGAGACATCAAATATTTACTTCAATCACGCAGTACTCGGAGGATATAAACCAAAAATCGTTGTGGAAAGAAAACTCGCCTATAATTATTGGCTCCTCGAAAAACCAAAAAACATGCTCCAAGTCCTAGGTTATCTCGTACTCAATGATGATGCCACAGAACTCGACATAACCAACGCTATCTATCTCGCTCTCAAACAAGATGGCGCCAGAAATGCTCAAGAATGGATAAAAATCGGGCTTGTGAAATTCCAAAATTCGCTCGATATGCTCGCTCTCCAAGCATGGTACTACCGAGTCACAGATAACAAAAAACAAGCACAAATAATCGTGGATGAAGTGCTCGCTAAAAATAATAAAAATCTGGTCGCTCTGATGCAGGCTGGTATTCTCGCTTTTGATGCCGGAAATACTCAAAAAGCCTTCGGATATTTCCAAAAGGCAAAAGTTATCGATGCGGGAGGAAATTGGTCAGAAACTATCGAGGAATATCTCGCCAAAATCAATACGTAATTAATCTACCGCAATCACTCATTCTTTTTGACTCACTTGGTGAGGAAATTGAGTCTCTCCGAGTCTCTTATTTAGATGTGTGGTAACAAGTGTTTTTGCATCCTCAGGAGACATTTTGTTATTTTTAACCCATGAGCGTAATTCTTTGTATGTTTTATTTTGACCAGCTATTTTTATGAGATCCCAATCCACATCTTTGACGAGGAGAGTCTCACATGCACTGTCAAAGCATTCCTGAGAACAGAATCACATATGTTTTTTGTGCTCAGAAAAATCAACAATCATACGTGCATTACATTCAGTAAAGCGACAATTATCGCAATGATCCGTGAGCTTACCAGAATGGAGACAAGTACCAATAGTGGTGTGAGTTTTGTCATCTCCGACAAAAGTACTCACTCGGTCATCAAAGGTATAGAGATTACCGAGCCAATTTCCATCGTTAAATGTATTCACGTATTTCACCACTCCGCCCTCGATAGCATAGATATCCTCCAAACCTGATTTATTCGCGAGGACAGCGGCTTTTTCACATCGGATACCGCCAGTACAATACCAGATAATTTTTTTACCGCCTGCTTTTGACCGATAACGCTCGAGGAGTTGCGGTACTTCTCTAAAATTAACTGTACCAGCAGGTATGGCACCCTTGAAATGGCCGAGACGATATTCGTAATCATTACGCATATCGAGGATAATATAATCATCGAGTTTCCCTTCATCAATTATTTTTTTGAATTCTTCTGGAGTGAATTCTTTTTTATATTTTTTTACTTCTTCCTGAGTTACTTTCTCTCCGAGAACGACGATTTCATTGCGGACTTTGACGGTCAGTTTTGGAAATTGATGACCAGAGACAAGTGTCGCTTTTGGTTCTATGTCAGCTATATTTTTGAAATATTTGGTGGATTCGAGGTACATACGGTACGCTCGGCATTGGCCGAGATTGCCCGAAACAGTTGAGCTAATACCTTCTGTGCCTATATAGATACGACCTCGGAGGCCTATATCAGAGCAGAATTGCAGGTGTTCTGCACACACTGTTTCGACTTCACTTTCTGGGATATCGACGAAATGATAAAACGTCAGCAGTTCAAACTGCACTGGAGCTGGTTTCATATTGTAGTATGAAAAAATAAGGCGTACCCTGTTATTGAGTACGCCGTTAGTATAAATAATTCAGAGAAGTTGCAAGCAACTTCTCAAAAAGATTATTTTGCCTCAAAATACTTTCTCACTGCTGGCTCAAGTTCTTTTTTACGACTCAAGAGTTTCCCGATGTCAGCTGTAAAGTCATGAACATCAGCACCAAATACTTGTTTGACGATAGTGGTTTCGATTTCACTCGCTGCAAAAACCGTATTTTTCTCAGCGATGATATCTACAACAGAGAAAAATATAGCATCAATACCCGTTTCTTCTTTGAGAGCTCGTAAATCAGAGATAATTTCATTTTTCCGACTGAGAGCATACTGCGGATTAGTCGTTTCCATGACTCAATAACCAAACTTTTTATCACCAGCAGTATAGACTTTGTAATCGAGTTCGACAATTTTTCGAACAGGCATATCTCCGAGGTCAGACTTAGCATCAAACATAGCTCGTGCATACGCCTGGATATCTTCTATGCCGAGATCCTCTGCGAGATACTCTGCGATTTCCCTATCTTCAGCTGTTGTTGTCGGAGATTTGAATGCGAGACTGTCGGAGAGGATACCAGCGAGGATGAGTTTGGCAGTCTGGTCAGACATTTCGAGATCCTGTTCAACAAACATCAAAAAAAGAATCGAGCACGTAGAGCATATAGGATCAAATCGGAGTTGGATTGGTTCTTTTGTTGCTAAATTCTCCACCAAATGATGGTCAATAATACTCCGAACTTTGAGAGTATCGAGATGATCAATAGATTGAGTCGGGGCATTGTGATCAACGAGGACAACATCAGAGCCAGGCTCAAGGGTAGATATCATAGTAGGAGCCTGTACTCCTATACTCTTGAGGACAAACTCAGTTTCACGATTGAGCTCACCGAGACGATACGCTGTTGCCTCCTGACCTATTTCATTGAAATATTCTGCAGCCACCAAAGCAGAGCAGATAGCATCTGTATCAGGATTTTTATGTCAGATAATATGGAGCATATTAGAAAAATATGTGAGAAAGTAAAACGATATGTACTAGAGTATAAAAAAGATACTTTTTCGCAACCATTTCAGAGAATATTGTTTTTTTCTTGCTTTCTGTTGATTATTTATATTATTCGTGTCTCGATAATTATTATGCGATTTCAAAAAATACCTTATTACCTGAAACACAGTGTTGATGAAATAATTCTGCATGCACGAAAAAATATAACGGTTCACTACGTACGAAACGTAGGGAAAAAAGAACGTCGATCAACTGAATGCCAAATAACAGATCATAATAATTATGGTGATTTCTTTTATGAACCACATAAATTCGAAATCCTGGATAATAAAATCATAAAGTGTGCTGATCAGCTCTCTGCACACCAAAATGGCGTCATAGCGCTCAAAAAATGGGAATCAGAATTACGAATTTTTCTCTCAAAGCCTATGAGAAAAATGATTGACCCTAGAGAAGAAAAATCCCACACGAGAGACGTGCAGGATTTGAGATTCGAACAGATAAAAACATCAATTCCACTTCAAGCTGAAAAGCTTAAGGGCGTCGCATGAGAGCGAAAGATCCGACGCGTAAAAATATCGTTGACTCCTGAGCCTGTCAGTTCTCGTCGGTAGTAATGATAGATGATTGGAGTGTTTTTGAACCTACTTGAGCGAGTTGGGTACTATCGAGTTTTACAAAAGTATAATTCTGACCGAGATAATACGTACCACCTGCAAAGAGAAAAACACCGAGCGTAAGGAAAAGTCTTTTCATAAAAACGTAGTTAAATAACTGAGAAATTATAGAGAAACTCATCTGGAATGCAAGAAAACTCAACAAGAAGAAAAAATACTTCCACAAAGAAAGATATTTCCTATAATAACGCTCAACTTATGCAATTCCGTTCAAAAACTTCATTCCAAACTCTCAAAACCATACCATCTGGTTCTGAAAATCGAGCCACTGGGCTCCTCACTCAAGCAGGTTACATCCGCCAAGAAATGGCTGGCGTGTACAACTACCTCCCGCTCGGACTCAAAGTACTCAGAAAAATAGAACGAATCATACGAGAAGAAATGGACTCAATCGGCGGTCAAGAAGTATGGCTCTCATGACTCTCAGCCCGAGAATCATGGGAAAAAACAGGGCGATGGGATACTATTGATGTACTCTTCAAGGTACCAGCAGCTAACAACCGTGAATACGCACTCAACCCAACACACGAAGAAATCATCACTCCCCTCATGCAAGAGTTTACCAGGAGCTACAAACAACTCCCCGTATGTGTCTACCAATTTCAGACAAAGTTTCGAAATGAGAAACGGGCTAAATCAGGGCTTATGCGTGGAAGAGAATTTTTTATGAAAGATGCTTATTCATTTCATACAACCCAAGAAAATCTCGATGAATACTATGAACAAGTAAAAGCAGCCTATTTTCGTATATTTCAACGTCTCGGAATAGGCGAAAAAACACATTATGTCTACGCGAGCGGTGGTGCTTTTTCGAAATACTCACACGAATTCCAATTAGAAATCGAAGTGGGTGAAGATTTAGTATTCAGAGATCCGGAGACACATATTTCCTACAACAAAGAAATCGTTATTTCTCGAGTCTCCCCTTTTGCCTACTCAGACAAAGAAGAAACTCTCGAAAAACACACTAAAAAAGGCGTCATAGGTGTTGATGATCTCTGTAATTTTCTCGGACTCAAACCACAACAAACGACCAAAACTCTCCTCCTGATGGATGGAGAAAAAATGATAGCCGCGGTACTCCGAG
>DALYDS010000038.1:0-1740 GCA_031973055.1 bacterium
TGCGTGAGGATTTTCTTATCAATAAGCTCTATCATGTGGGAAACTGAAGACATTTGCAAAATAAAATTAGTGTGGTAAAGTATATATATGTTCAGATACAGTATAATATTTTATATGAAAAAAACACTTCTTTTATGTCTCATTCTCACCCTCAATAGCTATGCTTTGAGTGGTGTACTGGAAGTAAGAACAGAAAAACTCTATGATATGTTCATGACACAGACGTCAACAAATACAGTCTCAAAATCAATAGAAAAAATCAGTAACCAAATCAAACAGCAACTACAAAAAACATCACTCTCCACAAACAGACGCGGGGTATTAAACTATCTCGGACATATGTTTTGCATGACAAAAAGCCTCACAGATGGGGTGCTCTGTCGCGATAATTATCACAATCCAGAGAGCGATATCATGAAAGAAAAGGATACCATGAGTCTCGATGAGCTCCGGTCAATACTTCTCACAGAACATAATATTCGTCGTAAAAATCGCTGACTCTGAGAATTCGAACAATCAGAAAAACTCGATGCTATAGCTCAAAAATACGCATTAAATCTCTGCCAAGTTGGGCAAATAAGCCATGGACTCAATGGGAGCACACTGAGTCAGAGATATGATGATGGGGGCTATGATTACCAACTGGGGGCTGAAAATCTCGGGCTAGGACAAACAACAGTAGCGGAACTCCTCGATCAGCTCACCACCAGTATAGGGCATAGAGAAAATATGTATCACGAGGACCTACGGGAACTCGGTATAGGTCAATGTGACAACATATGGGTGCTCAACTATGGAAGTAGATAAGAAAACAGTAGTAAAATTTTACTCCAGGCAAAAAATATGATAGAGTCAGGGTATGACGCAAATCATTGCTCCAGAAATACCTGAAAAATCAAGACTCCTAAAAAATTTTTTTAATGTCGTGAGTGTCTATGGTGCTATATGGATTATATTCCATCTCACTAGTGTCTTTTTCTTTGGTTTTATCGTCGGATCCCCTCTCCTCGTAGGGATATTTTTGGGTATAGGAAATATCTGGTCGATGATTATCGATGTCCCTCTTGGAACAATCCAGAGACATGTCCCATCAAAAATCATGCTCTGAGTAGCAAACGCTCTCATGATTGTCGCAGCAATACTCTTTCTCTACCTCATACGCACTTCGGTGGAAGAGGGCTTTAAACTCACAGGAAACATATTTGAAATCACGAAAAATTTTCTCTCAACGGGCTTTAATATAACGCTCTTGCTCACAGTCGGTATCCTCTATGGAACCATCAAAGAAGTGTATGAAATAACCACTATCTCATATCTCCTCAACCATTGTGACCCTTCTGAATACGACGCAGTGCTCTCAAAATACAATATATCAATGGGTATAGGTTCAGTAATAGGAATTATTCTCTCCATAGCCATACTCGCGATACCTCAGGAAACAAGCTCTGTCGAGCTCGTACTCCTCGTCCTCATCTTTCTGATTGTCTGTGTGTGGATCTTTATACAGGCATACTTTGATAATTCTTCGGAAGTGTTCAATATGAGCGCGGTCAAAAACCTCCATATAGTCGATAAGGCGAAGGAAATAGAACACAGTACCGGCTCATACGTCAAAACGACGGTCACAACCGGTGATTTTCAGAAGATAAAAGGAGATATGAGTTATATCATCATGAAACCAAAAGAAATCACCAAAGAACTCGATTGGGATGATATTTTCCAAAAAACAAAACTCGAATA
>DALYDS010000038.1:1840-7253 GCA_031973055.1 bacterium
TAGCACTCTTTGGTCTCGCAGTAACAGGGTCTCTAGAGGGTATCTTTGGCCTCCTCATCGTCGTAGCACTCGGTATGACTAATAGTACAGGATACGCAGCTGGTTACCCAATGAGTCAGGGGATATTTGCCGATGAATATAACAAGTGATATGCCGGCGTAACCATGTCCAATGTTATCAACGCTGACGCCTCGGCTGCACCACTCAAAATACTGAATAATTTTGCCAACGCTCTCGGGCTTATTTTCTGAGGTGCTCTGATATCATTCGTAGGCTTTGCAGGTATGTTTATCGTCTATGGCGGAGCTGTACTCTTTTGGGGCATTTTGAGCCTCAAAAAACGTGTACCATGGAAGATAGGATAAAGTAAAGCAAAAACAATTCAAAAAATTGCGATTGAGAAAAAGGTATGATAGCATACCTGTATGAAGAACCGCTGGAGCGATTTACAACCTCAGAAACACAGTAATAAACCGATAAATCTCGTACAGGAGGTGTTTGATACTTCTCATGATGTCTTTGATTGGGTAAAAAAAGAGGAGAAACAGCTCAAGAAAAAGCATAAATGGCTCAGAAACCTCAGCGGAATGGTCCATTTTGTGCTCCTAACCAGTATCTTATTTATCATATTGCTCCTCATTTCCAACTGGTCAGCGTACAGTACTTTTGCTGGTGCATATTTGGCTCCTGAAAAGCTCGCAAACGAACAAAAAACAATAGAAGGAGGTCTCCAAAAAATAGAAGTCACCAATATCTCCACCAATGAAGAAGAGGTAAAACAAATGAAAATACAGCGAATACTCAAGAGACGCCTCGAAAAAAGCAATACACCAACACAAACTCTCGGAGTCGATTATTTCGATCAAGAGGTGTCTAGTGTGACCCTCTCTGTGAATGTCACACCTTACGAAGATCGCATAATCATACCAAAAATTGGTAAAAATATACCCCTCATCAACGTCGAACAACACGACGCGAGTAATTCAACTGAGTGGCACAAGATATTTATGAAAGAGCTCGAAAATGGTATCGTAAAATATCCAGGCTCAGCTGATCCAGGAGAAAAAGGAAATAGTTTCATATTTGGCCATAGTTCCAACTATCCCTGGGCAAAATGAAATTATAATGATGTGTTTGCTCTCCTCAATGAGCTCGAAAATGGCGACGAAATCATCGTCTATTTCAAGCACAAAAAATTTGTCTATGTCGTCAAAGACAAAAAAGTAGTAAAACCATGACACGTATCATCACTCTGAGGGACTGAGGAAATGAAACAACTCACACTCATGACCTGTTGGCCTCTCGGAACTACCATCAGCAGGTTGCTCATAGTCACAGAATTAAAGGAAATAACTAACACCATTTAAATATGATAGTTTTTCAAGAACAACTCACGACTTTCCTCTCTCAGATGTTCTGGATAGATATTATCAGCATAGCCACTCTCCTCTTCATAGTCACTATGTATATAGCTCTCAGGGCAAAGAAAATCGTAAAAGAAAATCAGACATACAATGAATCTCTCAGGAGTGTCCGAGTAGAGATATTTCACCAATATGAGAAAAACTTTTTTCTCTAGTTATCTTGAGAACTCTCAAAAAAGTCTGGATATTGAAGTTCTGTTTCATGTTGCGCCCCTGTAAAACCATATTTTTGCCAACGAAAATACATCATCTGACTCAGTAAAAAAGGTGGTATTATTTGTCGTTTGAGAATTTCAGAGAGAAACTGCACTTCTCGTGGAGATATTTCAATGCCCAAAATCACACCCATACGCAGGCCCTGCTGCAGAGATCTGAGATCATGAGGTGAACGAAGGGGTGGCGAAATACGTCCATAGGGAGTACCGTCAGGCCCTTGTGAATCGAGAAATGTTTTATCTTTTTCACACCACAATGTATGTCCGAGCGAGACGCTCACCGTGAGGGCGACATCGAGAGGAAGTGTGTAATTCTTAGCTAAAACATCTTCATAACCACATTCACGATAATAAGCTCTGATACGTTCTAGAGATTCTGCAGTAGAAATACCGCAGATATGGATACGTTTCCCTGGAGAGAGTTTTGCCTGCTCTATGGTTTCAGCAACAATTTCTGCTTCATTCTCGCGAGAAAAATGACTCACCCAATCATCATATCCGAGATATTTTCAGAGAATATTATCTACACGAACAATTGAGCCAGGAAAATGAGTAAAATCAGGCTCTAAATAGACAAAAGAATTCACAGCATCTCACGTATACACAACTCTGTCAGAAAAATAGGTATGCATTATTAATCCTTAAGTGAGCGTCGGTAGTGCATCCAATCGTGGTAAAATATATTGAGAATGGAAGCAAGCGGGATAGCGAGGAGCACTCCAAGCGGACCTCCAAGAGAAGCGCCCACAAGAGTAACGACAAGGATGTAGAGAGACGAGAGGCTGAGCGTACGGCTCATAATCAATGGAACCATGACATTCCCCTCGAGTTGTTGGAAAAGTATATAGAGACCAATAACAGAACCAATGCCCCACATACTCACTTCAGGACTCACGAGCACCATCAGAAATGCAGGGATAAAGGCAATAACTGGACCTAAGTAAGGGACGAACTCCATAGCACCAGCAATCAATGCCAATGAGAAAATATGGCTTACTGGGAGACCAAGCCATTGAGCGATAGAGAGACCGATGAGATTAATAATAAACATAAACAAGGCGAGCATGAGTTGGCCTCGGAGCCAAGCATGTATCGCGTGGGCTATGACGACTTGTCGATGGCGAAAATAATGACCGAGGTCTGATGGCAGTATGGCCAAAAACCAACGAATCAGCGATCGGCGCTCAAGAATAATAAAAAATGTAAGAAGAAGAAAAAGGGTAAATGTCGTCACGGCCGAGGTTACACCTGTAGCAAATGAGAGACTGACGGTCGAGAATTGTCCAACTCATTTTTGGATAAAATCCTTGATAGTATCGATATTTCCAATCAATCCATCGACGACAAATTGCGCTCGATTTTGATCAGTGAAAAATGAGGTAACATGAGCGATATCGACTTCACTACGTATGAGCTGACCGAGGCCAAAAGGAAGTGAATCAATAGCCGGAAAACCCGCACGAGCCTGCTGTTCAATAGCAGTGACTGTCGTAACAACATAGGTCTTTGAATCTTCGGCGAGCCCAACAAAGACGGGTACTATAGAAGCGATAAAGAGTGTAAATGTGAGGAAAACGCCAAAAAAAGTAATCAAGATACCGAGCACGTCTGGTATTTTCCATTTTTTGAGACGAACAACAAAAGGTCACAAGAGAAGAGCAAAAAAACACGATATCAAAAATAAACCAATGATATCTCGGAGCAAATAAGCCAGCCAGAGAATCAGTCCGGTGCTCACCAAAATCACGATATTAATGAGAAATTGACGTGTCGATGGAGAAATATTTGATTGCATAGGTATAGTATAGCAATTTTTCGAATAAATCGCAAAATTATGCAATTATTTTGATATATTCAGGCTCAGAAAGTATACGCCCATCATATTCAGAGGGCCATGATGTCTGAATTTTGATACCAGATTTAGCACAGACAGTAGTTCGGAGAGCTCAATCATACGGCATCCATTTGAAATTTTCTTGAATACGACGCATATAGTAACTGTGAGGCAAGGCGACACCGAGGTCACGACATAAATTGATATCCTGTGCTAATAACTGAAAAGGTTTCTCAGCAATATCGTCCCAATACGTCTCTTTGGTTGTAAGTACCGAAGCATCTTGAGATGTAAGAGGTAGTCTATCAATACTGAGATACGAATTATTGCGCTTTTCTGGTTGAGATAGATAAAAATATCACTCTTTTTGTTGCTCCAATTGGGTCAAAGGAAAATAAAAACTACTCCAGCTCTCATTGTATGGATTTGGAGCAAAGGATCATGGGAAAAATTGCCCCCACTCACCTGTCGACTTCATATGAGCGATTATTTTATCACGAAGAATACCATATTCTTGAGCCGAATAAGAGGTATTAAGAATACAATGCTTACCCTTTACGAGACCACAACATCCAAAACAATGTTCGAGTTGAGCAGAATATGCAGAATAATCCACAAAACGAGCCTCACTTAATTGAAATGAAAATCGAACATCATAACACTTGAGCTGTACTGCAGAACAAGCGTACATTTTTTCAGCATCATAAGAGCTCACACAATCGAGACAGGTTTTGGCCATAGTACCTCGCATACAATTGGAGAGATCTTCCACGCGCGACATAAAGTATGTATTTTCTACATTTCTTGCTTCATCGAGATAGTTTCCATGAACATTTTCTGTCTTTTCGAAATACTGTGCTCGGAAAAATGCCTTTTCGAGTAGAATTTTTCTGAGAAATTCAGAACATCGCATAAAACCATCTCGAGTGGCATATTCAAATTGCTTTTTTTGCTTTTCGAACTCACTCTGTGAATATTGTTGATTACCTATGCAGTAGGATTTATTACGGAGATTATAACAAAATAAACAGTCGTGACATCCACTACAATCAAAGGAGAAAGACATGTGACGAGAATTTTTCACATTGAGGCACTGCACACACTCAAAACATCCATGACAATTCGTACAATCTATACAACGTTCGCATCTATAAGAAGCGACCAGATACATGCTATTTATTCACCAATACGACTTGAGAGAATAGCGAGTATCTTCAGATTCAAAGGCGCTATGTATTAGGTAACAATTTTTACAAGACCAAGCATCTTCTGTGTATTCACAGTTTTCATTATTTGAACCGACATGATGCTGTATAGGACACTGTTTAAAAAGCGTCTCAGCCTGTGCGAAAAATGTCTGTTCAAAATCTATCTTGGCAGATGGTGGAAGTGCTGACTTATACCATTCGTCTTTATGCCAGATAGGATAAGGACAATCCGGTCGAAAAACTGAGACAATATCACGTCCCGTTTTATCACATTTTCTCTTATGGAGAGCCCAGTGAGGCCAAAATGCTCCTAAGTGTCTAATCCGTAAAAAAGGTACTAAATCAGGAAGAGTTTCGAAACCAAAAGAACGACGCATTTCTACTTCGCGAGGAGTTATCTCAAAATCAATACCAGAGAGACGGCAATGAGCTTTCATGGAATAATTATACAGGAAGCTCAGAAAAAACTACTTCTGTGATATGAGATATTGTCTTGTATCTTCTAAAATTTCCTTAAGTCTTCATTGGATATACTCCAGCATAACCACCTCTTCGCTCCCTGGATCGAAAAATTCACCATACGATAAATCGTGATGAAATCTTCAAATTTTTGTGAGAAAATCGAGCCTCAATGTAATCATAGCAGCACGAAATTCTTGATTATCGAGATGGTCTTGCTTGCTTAAATTCATGACATCTTGAGCAAAATCAATAAATGCATCCATAACTCTT
>DALYDS010000038.1:7353-8647 GCA_031973055.1 bacterium
TGTATCAAATCATTGTTCTATCAAGTGACCCGAGTAAAGATCGCACGGGAACGGGCTATCATCTACATAGTTACGGACAGGAGCCATTTTGAGTCGATCAAATGTCCTGCGACAAGCACGTGCAAAAAAATTATCCAAGTTATCAGGAATCATAGTTGTATCCTGAATCACTACTGCAATAGCTAGCCGAACTGCTGATCAGATAATTCTCAGAGGCTCATCAGCAAAGCGATTGTTTTCAAATCCAGGCCGAATAATCAAGGCAGGAGCATCGAACGGAGCCATACCTTCATTATCTGCTAATATTGAATCTGTCGCCTCTTTAGCGACTATTTCTAGCGATGCCTCTTCTGATCTCTTCATGGATATATAGTAGATAAATAGATATATTGTCAATTATCGTGTTTTATTTTTGATTATATCTCTATAATACTCCCAATGTTTCATTCATATAGACATATTCTCGGGCAAATACTCGCTCTCATAGGTATATTTGTAGGTATAGGAGTTATCCTACTTATCATCACTGGTTCTGAGTGGCCTTTTGTACAACAAAAAACATCCTACTACGGTCCATACAGTTGCAAAAATATGTCCATAGTACTCCGAACAAATGAAAATATACGTCGACTTGAGTGAGTCCATACTATGAAACTCGACCTCCTCGTGAATGGTATAAAAATAAATACAGATGATTATAATCCAGAGGCTATTAGCTACGCTCGAGCACTTCCATGGTCAGGAAAATGCGAACCAATCGTCGTCACAGAGAAACGAGAAATAATTGACACTATTGTAGACTGTCTTATACCGGTCGTAAAGACATGAGTTCTCAAAAAAGAAATAGAAAAAAATGGTAATACAGAATTCCAACTCTGCGGAATAGCACAATTCGATACGACTTTGAAATAAGAAAATCTCACTACAATACACCAATGAAAGACTATTCACACCTTCTCACGAACTATCCTGACTTTCCAGCTCCAGGAGTCCTCTTTCGTGATATGTCACCGCTCCTCTTCGATGTAGAGGCTCGCGGTGAAATCCTCGAAAGTTTCAGAGTATTTATCCAAGAAAATAATATCGATACGATAGCTGGAGTGGATGCTCGAGGATTCATCCTTGGCGGAATGCTTGCTGAGAAATTTTCTCTCCCATTCGTGATGATACGGAAAGACGGTAAACTCCCTGACGATCTCGTCGCAAAAGAATCCTACAGCTACGAATACAATTCAGCCACTCTCGCTATCAGAAAAGATATACTCCGTGGACATAGAGTACTCGTGATCGATGA
>DALYDS010000039.1:0-8055 GCA_031973055.1 bacterium
GGGAAAAATAAAATCTCAGAAGAAGTAAAAATAATGCTTATATAAAATGGATTCACGATTCACATTTATGCTCGACATTATCCAAAAACTTGGAGAATTTCAGCGTAACCACTTTCGAACACAGATTGATTTTGAAGAAAAATCAGGAGCGATGGACATAGTCTCATTCGTCGATAAAGAGTGTGAGCAGATGTTCAAAAGCGCGCTAAAAATAGAATTTCCAGAAGATGAAATCATGGGTGAAGAAAGCTATGATCCTAACCATGACTACAGCCAGCATAAAAAACTCTGGATCATCGACCCACTCGACGGTACCCTCATGTATCAGAGATGAATTCCAACCTATCTGCCGATGATTGCGTATATCGAAAACGGCGTTGTTCAATATTCAGCGCTCTATTTTCCTGAAGATAATATACTCTATCATGCGGACGAAAGTGGCGCTTATCGAAACAGTGAAAAAATAACAGTCTCCCCGATTGATACACTTAAAAAAGGAATTTTTAATGTATCGACACGAACACTGCTTAAGAAATTCACATATGAAAAAATCCAGACCATCGTAAAAAATCTTGGCAGGATCATAGACTGCTGCCCAACAGGAAATAAGATTCGAATGTGCCTCGATGGTCAAGCAGAATGAGCCATTTCGCTTGAAGGCGGATGTTGGGACACTGTTCCAGGCTGATTCCTTATCCAACAAGCCGGTGGGAAAGTCACGAACTTCTGAAGTGATACGTGGGATATTTTTAATCCAAAAATAATCATTTCAAATGGACATATCCATGCAGAATTTCAAAAACTCTTAGAATCATAAAATCTTTATTTTACTCTTTTATCTTTTTTCTATGTACACACCAAACACTCAAATATTAGAACGCTACGCAGACATTCTCGTCAATTTTGCCCTCGGTGGCGGCTCTGGAATCAAGGCTGGTGAAGTCGTCCTCCTCTGTGTCCCAGAATGTGCACGTCCTATGCTCCAACCTCTCCACGACGCTGTATTGAAGTCTGGTGGCCATCCTGTGGTTGATATTATTCCTGACGGACTCCAGAGAAGTTTTTTCCAGCATGCAAATGATGAGCAAATCGCCTATCGTCCAATGAAGAGACTGCTCGGAACGGTAGAAGACTGTGATCATCGTCTCTACATGATAGCAGAACACGAGAAATATGAGCTCTCTGGTATCGATGGGAGTAAAGTCATGAATCGATTTAAGACTATCAAGCCCTACCGTGAAGCGATGCAAAAAAAAGAAAATGAAGGGAAATTTACCTGGACACTCGGTCTCTATGGTACAGAAGCGATGGCGTCATTTGCAGGTATGTCACTGGAGGAATACTGGGGAGAAATCATCAACGCTTGTTATCTCGATGACGCTGAACCAATCAAGCGATGGCAAGAAACAGAAGCGACACTCCATACACTCACGAAAAAAATCACTGATATGCAAATCGAATGGGTACATGTCGTCGGTGAAGATGTCGACCTCAAAGTAAAAATCGGAGAAAAGAGAAAATGGCTCGGTGGAAGTGGTCGCAATATCCCAAGCTTTGAAGTCTTCACGAGTCCAGATTGGAGAGGAACAAATGGTTGGATACGCTACAACATGCCACTCTCCTACCAGAGCAATATCATCAAATGAATCAGATTAGAATTCAGGGATGGCCTCGTCGTCAACGCAACAGCAACAGAAAATGAGAAACTCCTCAAAGAAATGATTGCTCAAAAAGATGCAGATAAAGCTGGTGAATTTTCTCTCACCGACCGAAGACTCTCTCGTATTACGAAATTTATGGGAGAAACTCTCTACGATGAAAATGTCGGTGGACCATTTGGTAATACACATATCGCTCTCGGTATGGCGTACAAAGATGCCTACACTGGCGACGTAGCTAATACAACCCTCGAAGAATGGGAACGTCTCGGATACAACGATTCTGTCATCCATACAGACATGATGAGCACGACCGATAGAACAGTCACAGCGACTCTCCAAGATGGAAGTGAGAAAGTGATTTACAAGGGTGGAGAGTTTACTATCTAACGAAGATGATATCCAAGAATCTTATTATCTTGGGTAATAGTAATTTTGATATTCTGAGAACCTTCCGAACATTCAATGACAAATGCCTTGTCGCCAAGATAATCAGGTATAAATTTTTTAATCTCACTTAGAGCATTATCAGAATAAGATAGGGGACAATTTTGGACATTTACAGAATCTCGAGAGCTGATAATCAGATTCTTAAATAATAATCCATTTTGTTCATTTTGAGTAAGAGTTGGGTGCACTATTGAGAGTAAATCATTTTCTCATAAAGTTTTAAGTTTAGAAATAACTGTATCAGTCTGCTGTTTTTCTTCTTCAGAAAGTGGTTTTATATTATTACCAATAGGCTCAATGGAAATATTAGAGATATACCACGTTCTTTTGTACTTCGAAATATACATTTGAAATATAAAAAATGGTGATCATTTACTAGTATATATTATTCATCCAGTACCAAATTTATCTTCTTTAGACCCTGTGGCTTGAACAAACAAATTATCTCGGTCTAAATAAACAGTTTTAAAAACTGAGCCAATTGTTTTTTGTGAATCATCTATGCGTGGATCTATATGAGAATACGTTCCTGACTCATGAAATTCTTCTGCTGCCTGTGAGAAAAGTCTTTTTGAGAGAATGACTAATTCTTGTTCGGTCAATTCTTTATCAGTTTTAAGGAAAACAAAAAAACCAGCTGAGAGAAGTAAAACAATTGAAATGCTGAGAGAAGTAAAAATCTTCTTTTTCATAATAAAATAATACTAAAATAGTAGTTAAATTGTACCCTACTTATTTATTTTTGCAAAGTTATTAAAAAATCTATTTCTTCAACAAATCCCTAATCTCAGCCAGCAGCTCCTCTTGTGTTGGACCTTTTGGAGCTTCTGGAGCTGGAGTAGCTGGTTTTTGGAGTTTTGCCATAGCTTTGACGACAAGGAAAATACAAAATGCGATGATCAAGAAATCAACCGCTGATTGTGCAAAATTTCACCAATTAAGTGTCACTTCTGGTATACCCTTTTGCATTCCCGGGACTTCTTCGACTGCTCTTCGGATGATAAATTTGTAGTCTGTGAAATTCACACCTCCAGTCAGGAAACTAATAACGGGCATGATGACATCAGCGACGAGTGATGTCACGATTTTACCAAATGCGCCACCGATAACGACTCAGACGGCGAGATCGACGACGTTACCACGCATAGCAAAGGCTTTGAATTCTTGGACAAATGACATAAGAGGAGGATGAAAAGTAAACACAATAATAGTAATCAGGAATCATGAATTGCAAGCATGCAGACAAAATCTCTGTTGTATTTTGTGAGCAATAAAATACGATAGAGTTCTATGAAAAAATTGTTCATTTCTCTGAAAAATACAATCAAGCAAGCATGGTCGCTCGATACTCGATCATTGAGCTTATTTCGAGTTGGTATAGCACTCGTAGTGATAGCTGACCTTTGTCTCAGAAGTCGCTACATGATTGAACATTATACAGATTTCTGACTTTTCCCTCGCGAGGCACTTTTTTCTCTCGAAAATAGCAAAACGATGTTTTCGATTCACGCAGCAAATGGACAACTCTGGTATCAGATAGCTCTCTTTGCTCTCCATGGATTTTTCGCACTCTGCATGCTCGTCGGATATAGGACCAAAATGGCGACTATACTCGTCTGGATACTGACCGTATCACTCCAAAATCGCAATATGAGTATCAACTCAGGGGCGGATGATTTACTCCGACTCGTACTCTTCTGGTCGATGTTTCTCCCTCTCAATCGACACTGGTCATGGGACAGTCAGAAACAGCATGAGGTAAAACGAGTACATGGAGCCTTTCTCCTTTTCTCTGTATGAAGTATTGCATTTATCGTCCAGCAAATAATGCTGTACTGGGTAACAGCCTATCTCAAATTTGGCCCAGAATGGTATGTCACACATACGGCTGTGTACGAAATTCTCGCTCTCGAATGATTCCGTACTTCTCTCGGTACAATCCTCTACCCACACAAAAATATCCTCGAATTTCTCTCCTGGGCAAGCATGTTCACAGAGTTTCTCGCACCACTTTTACTCGTATTACCATTCTGGAAAACAGGAAGTAGATTTCTCGGAATCATACTCATCATAGGCCTCCACGTAGGTATCGTGACGACTATCGGCGTTGGCATATTTCCATGGGTTTCGATGATCAGTATGTTGGCACTCTTACCGAGTTTTTTCTGGGATAAAATACTCAAAAAAATGTCTCCAAAATGAGAACTCATCGTCTATTATGATGATCATTGCGGGCTCTGTGCACGATGGATACGCGTACTTCGTTCGTATGCAATTTTCTCAGGAGTTGAGTATATCTGACTCTCTCAGGCTCCACTCTCGGTACAAAAAATATCACAAGCAGACGATGCTTGGGTGATAGCACGATGACGAAAATACTTCCTCGGATATGATGGATTCGTAGAACTCACGAAACAATCATGGATACTCAGACCATATGCGCTAATTGGTCGACTCTTTCCGCTCAACCTCATAGGCTATATCGTGTACAAAACAATCAGTAAAACTCGTAAATTCTGTGAAATACCTCGACCAATTACTCTCGAAAAATCGAGTCATATTGCGAAAATAATTGGGAGCATTATTTGTGCGATTACTCTCTACATTATTATCGTCATCAATATTTCAGTTGTTTCTTGTGGGAATACGTGGAAGAGTTTTTTTCGTGCATGGCCGATGAGCTGAATTTCTATTCTACAGGAGCGATGATTCTATCCTGTCGAAAGTCATGACGTAAACTATGGTCATGGATGATGGTCATGACCAGGCTTTCTCGCACCAGAAAAAGCAAAAACATGTATGAATACAGCCATACTCGAAGATTCTATACAATCACCGATACTCAAAAAACTCTGAAAATGGCACACAGAAATAACCTGGTGGTGGACGTTTTTACCACGTATAGACCAGTACTGGTGAATGTTCGCACCCAATCCTCTAAATACAGATTATTGGATGGTTATCGATGCTGATGTAAAATCAAAATCAGACTCGACAAAAATACTCAAAAAAGACATCTGGAAAGAATACGCCCTTGGTGATAGTGCTAATCTATCAGTGAGTTTCGAAAAACCAGATATACATGCATTGAGCGTAGCAGACCGCTGGAGAAAATATATAACCAATATTTTTGAATGAAATTATGGTGAAAAATACGTCGACTATTTCGCACGTTCACTCTGTCAAAAATACAATAATTCCGAATCATCAGAGACACTCGAAAAATTCCAAATATACAAAGTCTGGCAGATGACACAACCGGGATATTTCCGAACTCCTATCGGACGAAAAGTCATCTGGCAACACTGTTGTCTCAAGGATGGATGTTTCAATGAAACAGCTCCAGTAACTAAGTCATAATTATCCCACTCCCGAGAACTTTCGTTCACTCATAGAGAGCACATACCTGACCTGGAGTGATAGCACGTTGTGGTTCCAAAAAAGAAACATCGACACCTGTATCACGACGAACAATACTACATTGTTGAGGAGTTTGTCGATAGCGTATCTGAGCTTCGCAAGTATACTTCTCTGGAATATCTGAGAGCCAATTCATATTGCCGAGAGTGCATGTTTTTCGGTAAAGACGCTCATCATTCTCCTCTCACACAATCACTCGATTATTGATGACATCTTTTTCAACCACATAGAGTGCAGGACCACCACCAACACCTATCCCCTTTCGCTGACCAATAGTATATTGAAATGCTCCATCATGCTGTCCGAGCACGTGTCATTGTGTATCGACGATATCTCCTGTCTGAGCAGGGATATGGGATTTGAGAAACTGGGCAAAATCCACTTTCCCCACGAAACAGAGTCCTTGAGAATCCTTGCGCTCAGCATTTGGCAATCCAGCTTTACGAGCTATTTCACGAACTTCAGATTTTTGTAATCCTCCAATAGGAAATAATGCCTGTTGAAGCTGCTCACGCGAGAGCGCAGAGAGGAAATAGCTCTGGTCTTTATCAGGATCAATTCAGCGGAGCAAATGAAGTCAATCATGGGTATCTATTTGTGCATAATGCCCTGTAGCCACTGCATCATATCCATAAGAAAGAGCCTCTTCTCTGAAAAGATCAAACTTTATCCACGTATTGCAAAAAACATCAGGATTTGGCGTAAGGCCTTTTTTATATCATTCAAATATATATTGAAGGACCTTTTTCTCATATTCTTCGATAAAATCAAACGTGAAAAAAGGAATACCGAGATATTCAGCTACTTCTCGCGCTACTGCCATATCGACACGTGTCGGGCATGAATCATCTTCCGTCAGGTAATTTATCATAAATCCAGCACTCACATCGTATCATTGTTCCTTGAGTAAATACGCAGAAACAGCGGAATCAACACCACCAGAGAGTCAGACAAGTACTTTTTTTGAGGCCATAAGAATGAGAGGATTGTAGCGATTTCTTAATCAAATCCAAAAATCATCCTCATTTTTACTTATTTGAGAGAGAAATGCTTGGAAATGAACAAAAAATAGTGTATTGTGAGACTATGAATAAGGAAATATTGGAAATACTCCTGAGAGTCAACGCAGATATAACATTATCTGAGGCATCTAAAACAACCATTACACAACGGTTAGAATCATGTAATTCAGAAGAAGAATTCAATGCAATAAGTCGAGAATTAGAACATTATTGGTGACAGGTCGATCCTATAATACAAAATGCCCTGAACCGTAAGACTCCAGAGGAACTCATAGAGATTGAACAAAATATAACTCGTATGATAACCGATACAAACAAAGTAGCGGAAAAATCAACCGATAAAGCAGAAAAAAACTCGGCACATCTATTACTCTCTGATATATAAATATGCCCAGAACAGAAGTACATCAATCACTAGAAGCAAAAATTCCACAATCAACGCAGGAAAAACCATGAGTATTCCGTCGTGTCCTCAGTAAAATAGGCAATGGTATGAAGGAAGTAGTAAAAACTATCGATCGTGGACTTTCACATACCCCAATAATAGGCGATATCTATAAAACAGGAAAGTGAGTTATTGGCTGAGTATGGCATATAACAGAGCAAATACCTGTTGTCGGAGATATAATGAAGTGATTAAGACAAGGAAGCGAGACCATAGGTCAAAAAATGAACTTTACTGAACCAGAAAAGACACAAATAAAAACAGAAGAATCAGAACTGATGAAAAACATAGGAAATATACGAGATTCAGTAGTCCGAGATATGCCTGAGTCTGAGTTAAAAAGAGATATTGTCGGCATGTACGATGATATCCTGTCATGAAATAAATCTGGCGCAGAGGAAAAATTGCAAGCAATAATGAAAAAAAATCCAGAAATAGCGAAGGTTGTAAAAGAACAACAAGATAAAATAAATGCCTGGAAGACTGGTAAAGAAGGTATTTCTACAGAACAATTAGTGCAAGAAGGACAAGAACTCGCAGAAAAACTAGCAGAGCTCTGAGTAGAGGAAAATGTGAAAAAAAGAGAAGATATAAAAACTGAAGAATACACAGAATTTCAGAAACAATTTACAGGATTACCAGAATTATGAAAAATAGATAAAACATGAGTTACATATTCACTCCTCCAAAATATATATTTCAATCGCGAGCCAAAACCAGATTTGCGAAATCCTCTAGTTCAAGACTTCATACAAAGATCTATTAATATAGTAACAGTAGACCCGGACAATGAGAGAGAATACGAAGAAGCTACAAAAAAACACTACGAACTCACCCAGGGGAAATCAAAAGAAATCGCTGAAGCAATGAATCTCAACGAAATCGAACGAGTCAATTTGGAGCTAAAACTCAATATACAAGAAAGACACAATAGGATTCCCCCAGTTCCGCCTCATGAATATAGTGGTCCGGATTATGGTATGTATGAAGCCTATAGAAATGCTTACGCTACAATGTTTCCTCTCAGAGAGGCAAGTCTAGAACACAAGACTAATCTAAT
>DALYDS010000040.1:0-6346 GCA_031973055.1 bacterium
ATATGACCTCTGATCAATTCGTATCAGAATACGTGACTGCTGTGAAAGATAGAAAGATAGACCAAATGAGAGCTAAATTCCGAGCTATTGATGTCCTCTTAGTGGATGATGTTCAATTTTTAGCAGGGAAAAAACAGACTCAAGAAGAGCTCTACACTCTTTTCAACATACTCTACGATGCTAATAAACAAATCGTCCTGAGTTCTGACCGCCCTCCAAAAGAGCTTTCTGAAATTGAACCACGACTCGTGAGTCGATTCGAATGGGGCATCATGGTTGATATTGATATTCCAGACTTTGAAACACGTCTTGCTATTCTTCAGCAAAAAGCTCGAGAGAAGGAATTTATCATCCCTCAAGAAGTCGCAGAGTATGTCGCATATAATATGTGAAGGAATATTCGAGAAATCGAATGAGTCCTGAATCAGATGATTGCAGAATATGAGCTTGATGGTCGTATGCCCACTGTTGCCACTGTATCAGCTCGTTTTGATCGTCTACGTATCAAACACAATGCTATGGGTGAGACTCGAGATATACCAAAAAATTCATTTCATTCTGTTTCGTATGAAGAAGTGCTTCAGTGAGTCAGTGATTATTTCGGTGTTGAGAGAGAATCCCTCATTGGTGATAGTCGAATGAGAGATCTTATGATACCGAGACAGATAGCTATGTACCTCCTCAAAAATAAGCTCCGATATACGTATGAGAGAATTGGTAACATCTTTAACGGTAGAGAGCATTCTGCTGTCATGTATTCTTGCAAGAAGCTCGAGCTTCTCCTCAAAAAAGATCAACGTCTCGCGAGTGATATATATTCTTTGAGAGAAAAACTAGGCGTCTAGGAGATGCCTCCCGAGTTCTCTCCATTGCTCTAGTGTCACGTCTTCAGCTCTTATTTCTGCAGAGAGTCATATCTTTTCAAATGCAGCTGTTATTTTCTCTTTAGAATATTTTGTGTTGTTTGTGAGATTAGAGACGAGTTTTTTTCTTTTTTGGCTAAATCCTGCTTTTATTATTTGCAGGATTTTTTTGTTCTTTTCCCGATTGCCATCTTTTTTTATGTCGAATTCGAGACAGGTAGACCAGACTTTGGGCGCTGGAACAAAATTGTTAGGGCTGATATCACAAATACGATGTATGTCTGCCATGAGCTGGCAGGTGAGTGATAATACTGAATGCTTATTGTCACGAGCCAATATCCTCTCTGCAACTTCTTTTTGCATCGTTATAATCATAGCCGTCGGCGCATAATCTATCTCGTAGAGTATATGATAGATAATTGGCGATGTGATATAATAGGGTATATTACCATAGAGTTTATAGGGTGGTGTCTCTATTGTTTTATTTTTATAAGTACATAGCTGTCCTTCTGTGAGAGGAGTAGCGATCTCTTGAATATTCGTCTGAAGCACATCTTGGTGATATATAGCTACATTTTCTCATACAAATCTCTCTCTCAGAAGGGGTATCATATCATCATCAATTTCGATAAGAGCGAGAGAGAGAGGCTCTTGTCTGACAATAGCGGCTGTTAAATCACCAGGCCCTGGTCCTATTTCTATAACATTTGTATCTCTCAGTCCTCATTCTCCTACTATTTTATTGAGAATTGATGGATTTTTGAGAAAATTTTGACCGAGATGTTTTTTTGCCTTGAGCATCGTCATTTATACGAAAGCACGTCCAGTAAATGCTTCAAAAGACCTCGCTATTGCTCCAAATTTTAATAGAAAATTATTAAATTTATCAGCAACAGTATCAAATACTTCATGTGCTTTTGCGAGATACTCATCGCTCGATCATTCTATAATATCTTTTTGGTTTCGCGCCACTTCTTCCATGGCTGCGTCTTTATATGCCCTGAGTTTGAGTTCAATTAATTCTTTTTCACAAGATTCTGTTCCTATTAATCATTTTGTTTCATCCAGAGCGACAGCTGGTTGAAACGTTTTTTCGAGAGCGTCATTATAGGCAGTTTCACATGCAGTGACGAATTTGGAATAAAATGTTTCCTTTTCTATATCACAAAAATCTGTACGACAGAGAGTGTTGCCAACATCATAGACCGCCTCTACGAGAGTTTTCTTTTTCCAGTCCTTTATTCACTGTATATATTCTTCGACTTCCTTATCTACTTTACTTACTTCCACACATATATTGTGTGGGTAGAGATTTTGAAAGGCTGCTTTTTTTTCTTCTGGTGATGACGTATCTGTCAGTGGGCGTTTATTAGAGCTATCATCAACATATTTGCAGTCAGCTGTAGCTGATTCTCACCATGAGATAGCTACACTAGCAAAACATAATAGAAATATAAGATGTCTTATTTTCATATGAGTCGACGTAAGAATTTTTTCCACCATGGATAATCTTTTTCAGATTTTTTTCTGAGTCAAAATGCTCCAGCAACTATAGATCAGAGGACGATACTCGTAATAAGTACATCCATTTTTGTTATTTTTTCTTTTGATTTTTTTTGAAACATAATTTATTCGTCTAAATCTTCGATATGTTCGACTTTGACCGTGCGAGCATCGACTATGAGGTAGGGGATTGTTACTATGAGCATACCTCTCTCGATAGTTGCTCGGATTGCATCAAGAGCGAGATTTTCTGGGAGTATGATTGATCGAGAAAATGCTCCGTAAAAACATTCTTTTATGGGTATTTTATAAGCTTCTCTGTATATTTCTGGTTCCGGCCTGTTGCCTGATATACTCAGTACATTTCTCGAGATTGTTACATCTACATCACTTCGAGGAACTCCCGCGAGAGGAGCAATAATGAGGTATCATTCTTGTGTTTCTAGTATATCTACTGCTATTTGTCCAACATCTTCTCCGTGCGGTGTATCGGTTGATTCTATACTTATCTCACGTTCATTATCAGATCCAGCAGATATAGTTCCGTTTTCAAGAGGTTTTTTGAGAAATTCAAACATAAAAAGAGTATATTATTTTTCCTTTGCTATGCAATATTTGTACCCGATACTTGTTGTAGTTTTTCTGTCTGCTCATGTGTACCGAGATTCATGACGATATCGTCGATATTTCCCATCATAATAGAGGGGAGATTCGAGTAGTTCTCACCAATACGATGATCCGTCACTCGATCTTGAGGGAAATTGTATGTACGTATTTTTTCACTTCTATCACCAGTTCCTACTTGTTCGAGACGAGCAGCACTGAGCTCTTTGTTTCGTTTTGCTTCTTCGAAAGCATAGACACGTGACCTGAGAATACCGAGAGCTTTTTCACGATTTTTGAGCTGAGATCGTTCATCCTGACACTCAACGACGAGGCCTGTTGGTATGTGGACCATACGGACTGCTGATTCTGTTTTATTGACGTGTTGTCCTCCAGCTCCACCAGCACGACTGACGGATATGTCGAGGTCTTCATCGCGGATGACCACCTCGAGTTCATCTACCTCTGGTAATATCGCTACCGTCACTGTGCTGGTATGAACTCGTCCTTTGTTTTCTGTTTCTGGAATTCGCTGAACACGATGAGTTCCTCATTCAAATTTAAATTTTGAATATGCACCATCTCCCATTATTTTCATAACAACTTCACGGACACCACCAGCATCACTTCTTGATTCTGAGAGTATCTCAATTTGAAATTTGTTCTTTACTGCAAAGAGCTTATAACACTCGACTAGTTCAGCAGCAAAAAGTCATGCCTCATCACCACCAGCTCCTGCGCGGACTTCTACGATGACATTTTTTTCATCGTTTGGGTTTGGCGGTATGAGAGCAATTTTTATTTTTTCTTCAAGAACAGGTATTTTTTCTTCGAGGGCTGATACTTCAGCTTTTGCCATTTCCCGGAGTTCTTCATCTGATTCAGTTTGGAGGATATTTTTACCTTCCTCGAGGTCACGATTGGATTTTTGGTAGTCGAGATAGAGGTTTACGATTGCATCGAGAAATTTCTTGCGAATCATTGTCTCCTTGAGTTTTTTTTGGTCACTAAAAATACTTCCTTCAGCAAGAAGAGCTTCTATGGATTTACTTTCTTCAACGAGATTCGTGAGGTCAAACTTCATGGCCCTATACTATGGAATTTTTGATAAAATCAAACTTACCGCGTAGGTAATTGATTGCTATATCTATCATTTTTGGTTCGACTCATTCGTGAATCCATTCGTTATTGTCTACGACGAGGTCAGCATATTGCTTGCTCGTTTCTACGTATTTAGCATACCCAGCTTGCACAAAAGTTATGTAGAAGAGTATATCATCAGCCATTCCTGGTTCACCCATATCACTTCGAGCTTGTCCATGACCCCAATCCCGAATCATACGACGAGCCATACGATTCACTGCTGATAGTTCGATAAAAATACTTACATCGGTCAATGCTCGTAATCGAGGGTCGCAGAGACCAAAGAGTCCATCGAGGATGATAAAATCCTTTGGTTTAATTATCCTACCAGGCTTTCTCTGACTTTTCCCAGTGGGATTATTACCAAAATCATATTCTGGTATTTGGACTTCTTGGCCGTTTTTGAGTTGTTCTATGTGTTTGATGAGAAGATTTGTTTCGAGTGCTTCTGGGGTATCAAAATTTTTAAATTTATTTCACTCAAATTCTACATGAAGATTCTCTGGAAACTGATCGTGAGGGTAATAATACATATCCATAGGTATAGTATCCACTCTCTCTTTTCCAAAAGTTTCGATGATTTTCTCAGCGAGATAACCTTTTCCAGAACCGCTTCAGCCAATGAGATTAATGAGATACATAGCTTATAAAAATGAAAGAAAATCTTGCACCATTGCTTCCATAAATCTATCACGATCTACATCAGTAACAACGAAGGTGTGTGTATTTGGTTGTGCTATATTTCGTAAATCTGTCACTGTCTGACCTCGAGTAAATTCACCTTTTTTTTCGACCCTGAGAGGGAGAAATTGTCATCTAAAAAGACTAGGGTATATAAGCATAGCTATGACACTTGGGTCATGAACAAGAAAGCCTTCTGTTCCTGCTGTTTCACGAAATGCCATATTTGTCTTGAATGTATGGAGCGTAAGCGCTTCGAGAAATTTTGCTTTTTTTCCTTTTATTACTCTCAATATTGTTTGCATCTCATGACGTGTAAAGATGAGTTGACTCGTTACGTCGAGAGGCATGAGAACACTATTGTGGACTGTTGTAAATACTTCATCGGCTGATTCAGGATCATATGATATATTGAATTCTGCAACGGGTGTTACATTTCCTGGTACACGAACAGCACCTCCCATGGAGATAATTCTAGCAGGGTGAATTTTCTTTTCGAGGAGTCGTGCAATATTTGTGAGTGGTCAGAGTGTGAGAATTTGAGTTTCTGGGTATTTTTTTGTGAGTTTTTCAAGCAAATCATCACTGGAGAGCGGAATTTTTGGAGTTCGGACACGAGGGAGATATTTGCTCGCATTTCCGAGTCCATCTTCTCCGTGGATATGACTTGCGTCAGGGCTTCTGACTACCACATCTGATTTTCCAACTGGTACATCGAGTACATCCATGAATTCGCAGGCACGGAGTGCATTTTTGTAGGTTATTTCAGCTCCGACATTTCCACCTGTTGTCGTTATGGCAAGTATCTTGATAGTTCACTTTTTATGGAGTCCGAGAGCCCAGAGAAGGGCAAAGAAATCATCAGCACCAGGATCACAATCGATGATTACATGGGGTATTTTGGTATTCATGCCTCTAGAATGCCATATTTTGAGTTCATTTGCAACTCTTTTAGACCTTTTTGAATCGTTCTGTTCCGTCGGGTAAAATAGCCATAAAATCCTCTATTGTACGGACAAAAACGGGGTCTTTCGCAAATTCTTCGCCTAAATCAAGGACAGGATAGAGAGCTCGGTAGACGATGAGATCTGAGAGAGTTTCTTTATCTTTTGCGAGGCAAACAATTTCATACTGTTTGTCTGGGTTTTTGTAGTGTGTATAGTGTTCTCAGGTATGTGGTTTTAGTCTTGTCATAGGGCGATAGAGAGGGCGAGAAGGGAAGAGCTTTTTTGACTCGCAGTGCCTATAATGACACCATCCGTGATACGAAGAATTCAGGTAATATTGTTATCATTGACGCTTCATCCGTATATGATACTTTTATTTGTAAAATCCTTCAGAGCTTCACGGAGTATGTCTGTTACTATTTCGATATCTTCGAGTGTCATAGTTTTGCCACTTCAGATAGCGAAACCTGGCTCGTAAGCGATGACGATTTTCTTCTCTTTTGGCCATTTTTCGAGGACAATCAGTTGTTCTTTGAGTACGAGTTCAAGCGTACCTTCTTCTTGGATAGGACCGACGCACAAAATGGGTGTTATATTTTTATCTAT
>DALYDS010000040.1:6446-7732 GCA_031973055.1 bacterium
AAATATTGTACTTTCTGGTTCGTAGTGAGCTATGATTCTCCGAATTATTTCTATTTTATTGCGAATACGCGTAACAACAACTTGATTGACGAGCTTGCTCGCTCCTGTAATTCGTACTTTCATCTCATGAAAAAGCTCATCACCAGCCGTGAGTATCACAGTTTTTACATTTGATATGCCTTGAAGTTTTGTCAGGAAAGGAACAACATCTGGAAAGAGCTGATTAGGCATGCCAGCATTGATAAAAAAATCTTCAGGATTGTGAATATTGAGTTCTTTGAGTAGTTTTTCGTACACAAGAATATCATCAGGTCATCTGCGATATTTTGCATAAATTTCTGTTGCCTTTTCTATATCAGGAAGAGTTTTAGTGCGAAAAATATTTCCTTCACCGAAAGGGCCATACGCGTCACCAAGAGTATTATCGAAATCGAAAATAAAGAGAATCATAAAATATTTAATTACCGAGAACAAGAGCGAAAAACTCTCAGAAAATCTTATCCGAAAACAAAGGTGGTATATTGTTTTTAATTATTCTTGCAAGATTTTGAGCATCTTCAATTTCTGTCCTATGTTCATGACGTGTTCTGTATTTATAATTATCCATAATATCAGCACATTTAACAATAAGTGCTTCTTGGGTTCATAGACATCTTGCAATTAAGTCTTCTCTTCTTGCGTCTTTGTCGGTTATGTCCATATTTTTTGTATTTGCCAAGACAATCTTAAGAACTTCCTTTCCATACATTTCTTCGATTTCTTGCTCTGTAGTTTTTGTGTCTTCGAGAGTGTCATGAAGAAATCAGGCAAGACAAATAACTTCACTATATCAATTTTCATAAAGATATGTACCTACTCTAATTGAGTGGAATGCAGTTGGTTTGATGAGTTCACGAGCATCGGGAAAACGAGGCACTAAAAAACGAATCGCATTTTCGAGAGTTTCTTCTATGGTCAAAATCTGAGTCATAGATTACGCAATAGTAATTGATTGATCTAAGTATACATCCTGAATCGCCTGAATGAGCTCGACACCTTCATTCATTGGTTTCTGAAATGCCTTTCGTCCGACGATAAGTCCATGGCCACCAGCACGTTTATTGATCACTGCTGTTCTCACTGCTTGAGCGAGGTCGTCATCACCGACACTTGGACCACCAGAATTGATGAGTCCGACACGACCAGCATAGCAGTTTATCACCTGGTAACGACACATATCAATCGGGTGCTCTCCGATGTGTTTCTCGTAGGCATTTTTATCTTCTTTTCAGAAATTAATTGCTTTA
>DALYDS010000041.1:0-7677 GCA_031973055.1 bacterium
TTTATGAAACGCATTGTTGATCTCGCGAAAAATCGCGGATTTGTATTCCAGGGCTCAGAAATCTACGGCGGCCTCGCGAATACATGGGACTATGGTCCTCTCGGTTCTCTTCTCAAAGAAAATCTCAAAAATCTCTGGATACGAGAATTCGTCCAGCGTCGTCCAGATATGGTTCTGCTCGATGCTGCTATCCTCATGAATCCAAATGTTTGGGTTGCTTCAGGACATGTCGGCGGTTTCTCTGATCCGCTTATCGATGATAAAAACACAAAAGAGAGATTCCGTGCTGATAAACTTATTGAAGAACATATTAGAAAAGCAGTTGCTTTAAAAATGGATTTGTTAAATGATGAAAGCAAAAGACCGCCTGAAATAAAAGAGCAAATTGAGAAAATGTTACAGGAAAAAAAGGGCTGGAATTCAGAAATAGAAATATTAAAATCTGTTGCCGAATCTCAAATATGTGAAGAGTACTGATCGAAATATGCAAAAGGATTACCATTTTTTCTTATTCCAGAAGCATGGATACCAGAACAACAACACGCATTTATGGTTGGTGAAGATATTCGAAATCCAAATAACCCTAAAGTAAAAGCTGACTGGACTGAGATTCGCAAGTTCAATCTCATGTTCAAGACTTCTCAGGGTGTCACAGAAGACTCTTCATCTATGGTCTATCTCCGACCTGAGACAGCGCAGGGTATTTTCGTCGATTTCCCAAATATCGTTCGTACCTGTCGTCGTCGTGTACCATTTGGTGTGGCACAAGTTGGTAAGGCATTCCGCAATGAAATCACTCCAGGTAACTTCATTTTCCGAACACGAGAATTTGAACAAATGGAAATCGAGTTTTTCTGTGAACCAGGAACACAACTGGAATGGCATGAGAAGTGGAAAGTAGATTGCAAGAAATTTCTCATGGAAACCGTCGGTATCAAAGAATCAAACCTCCGATTCCGTGAACATGAAAAAGATGAACTCTCTCATTATTCTGACGGAACATTTGATATCGAATACGATTTCCCAAGCATTGGTTTTTCTGAGCTTCAGGGTATCGCATCTCGTACAGACTTTGATCTCAAGGCTCATATGTCTGAGAGTAAGCAAGATATGAGTTATTTCGACCCAGTAAAAAATACGAAATTTGTACCATACGTTATAGAACCATCTATTGGTCTCACCCGTCTCTTCCTCGCGACTCTCTGCGATGCGTACGACACTGTCGCTGATGGTGATGAAGGTGGAGAGAGAATTGTTCTCCGACTCAAGCCAGAAGTTGCTCCGGTGAAAATCGCTGTCCTCCCACTCGTGAAAAAACTCAACGAAAAAGCAGAAGAGGTATTTCAGATACTCAGCAAAAATTTCATGACATGGTACGACGAGACAGGTTCTATCGGAAAACGTTATGCACGATTTGATGAGATTGGTACACCTTGGTGTGTCACGATAGATTTCGACAATACGCTCGAGAAAAATATGGTGACGATTCGTCACCGAGATACGATGGAGCAGGAAGTGGTGGCTATTGAGGAATTAGTCGAATATTTTCAGAAACAGCTTCAGAACTAAGCTAAGACCTGTTTAGACTCCTTTTCTTCTATAAAATGACAATAGGGGAGTATAACGATACTCATAAGAATGGTGAATGCTGCGACAACTTTCATAGGTGAAGGTGTTACGTCGTAGAGCATATAATCAAGCACGAAACCTGTGAGAGGGAAAGTGAGCTCAAAAATGGTCGCTAGTGTCGCGGGGACATTGCGTAATCCACGGTAATATATACTAGTAGCGAGTAAATCAGAGATAAATATAAGAAATACTATATGGAGAGGATGAATACTCATCTTCTGGACTATTTCCCCTGCACCTATCATCTGGTGGGAGAAAGCTACAATGACCCAACCAATAAGCCCCGTGAAGAGAAAACGAAGAGCCAAAGCATAGAGAGACGAGTTGTGGGTGATGACTATTTTGCTAAATGTGGTTGATGTGCCCCAGAAAATAGCTGTTAGTATGGCGTATATGTAAGCACTTACCGAAGAACTATCGAGAGTAAACCCAGTATCACCGACTGTGAGCAATATGCTGGCAAAAATAGTTGTCGCTGCAAATGCATAAAATGATCACTTTGGATGTTCGCCCAATACGAGAGCTGAGGACATGATTGTAAATATTGGTTGTAAACCGATGAGCACGAAAACAAAACCAAGTGATTCGGTCGCAGCTAGAGCCTGTGCAAAACACCATGAACCCCCGATACCACCCAGAAGTATCATACCAATAAGGGCTTTCATGTTTTTTATTTTCTTGATGTGTTCTCGTTTAAATATACATAAAAATGTAAATAATAGGATTCAGGCTATGCTTGTCTCGAGCGCTATCAGCAAATTTCCACTAAGAGGTGTGCCTTGTCGGATGTATCCGTCTACTCACCAGATACCAGAGGCTATTATGATGTAGAGGGCAGAGAGAGGCATATTATTTTTTGAATAAAACTCCACCACGTGTCGGATACGTGACGTTTTCTGTAAAATGACAGGTATGTACACGCTCACCTACACGACAAGACCAGCTCCATGTATTGAGATGTTTGCTTATATTTGAGGCGAGGCCTGTATTGCACCACGCACTCTCATTTTTCTCTGAGAATTCTTCTGGTTTGCTACAAACCTCGACCGTTATTTCTCCAGAAATAGGGGAGAGTGTATTACTGAGGAGGGGTGCCGTGGCAGAACGATTTGTTACTTGCACGATAAATAAGCCAAAAACGAGGGCTAAAAGCGGCAAATGTGGGAGGAGTTTCTTCATAACCCTCTCAGGGTAGCACATTTTACCTTTGCATGCAAATATAGCCCTTATTCTACGCCAGATATTGTGCCTCCAGATTTTTGTACTGATTCTTCGAGTTTTAAGTCTTTTGGTTTATAGCCAGGGACCTGTACCAGGTGGAAGGTAGCATGTTCTGTCTCGATAGCTAGATCCTCCTTGCCATTTGCAGCGCCGTCTGTGACAATTGCTATAACTGGTTTTCTACCATTAAGCTTTGATGCGTGATTTGCTACATGTAAACTGAGGCCATTGAGTGCTTCGTAGAGAGGAGTTCCTCTTCCTCCAACACGAGATAAGAGTCCAGTATTATTATCAAAAGCGTCTAATCCGATTTTTGGTATATCAAAAACATAAAATGCAGTATCTGGATTGCCGCCTCTCTGAAAAAAATTATGTAAGACGCGGAGATTATTTTGCATAGAAGGAGAATTATCTATGAATATAACGTCAGGTTTTGGGTTGAGTTTTGCAACACTCTCTGTGATGGCATCGGTGATATAGATTTCTACCCGTCTTTCTGCGTGACTTCTTATGTTGTCAGCTGATTTTGCCTCTCGTTTTCCAACTGCCTCGAATTGAATATCAACTTCGTTTGGGTTAATTCCTTGACGTATGAGTTCTTTTTTAACAGCATCTACTCTCTTTTGACTCAGAGCGATATTGTTTACATCGTTTCATACTGTATCTGCAAAGCCTCTTATCAGCATACGTCGTAACTTAGTTCCAGTTCTCTGATAGTGAGCTACGAGAGCCCGTAAATCTTTCCAATCGTTATCACCGAGATCCTTTTTATTAAAAGGAAAATATATTTTCATAACTTGTGCTTCACTGTCCCATTCATTTTGCAATTCTTTTTGCTGATCAATGTGGATTGGCAGTATGGTTGATTTTACAACTCATGGCTCATCTTTTCTGATCTTAGGTATGAGTACGGGTTGAAATCTCTCTGGAGATAGCAAAGCTGGCATCCATGGTGTGTGGTAGTTTTCCATTTTTGTCTTATCAGCTCATTTAAAGGGATCAATAAGACCCAAATCTTCAACTTTTTCTACTCATCCGCCACAGCTCGAGAGAGCGGCCGCTAGTGCTGAAAAACTGATTACTCTCAAGGCATTTCTACGTCAAATTGGCTGATTGCTGGCCGTTAAGGTTGTTAAGAGAGATTTCATAGTGATTAAGTGTTATTAAACAAATATATTATAAATCATAATATAACAAAAGCAAATTATTAATGAAGATAATTTGCAGAATGGTGTGAGCAGAATAAAATTGTGAGGATATTATGAAAAAAATTAAGTGCAGATTAAAACGCATTATTTCTTTTATTACAATCGCAGTAGCTTCATTGTTTATTTTTGCTGACTGATGAATATTTTGATGGTCTTTTCAACAACCGACCTATCTCCTAGAAAAGGATACACCGTGACTCACTCTCTACAATTGCGACACCACCAAAGATGCCTGCAAAGTCAATTTTGATTTCACCTCGAGCGTGCCAACCGATGAGCCATCGACACATTATGCTTGTACTATAGATTTCTGATTCTGAGTTACGGGAGAAGAAAGCAAATGTAATCCAAATACCGTCGAGTTTCCCGTAGGAAATTGGAACGTACAGGTCATAGTGAAAAAAATATCAGATGACTCTATCGTGAGTCAGGGGTCAATGACTGTCATTCATGCAGATGGGACTATTGATCCACTGCGAGTCACGTATACCAAAGAATGGCAATCACCGACATATCTCCTACTCAAAGAGGATGCGTCTCTCATGGAATATACATGTGATTCAACCCAAACTGAGTGCAAAATAAATCTCAAAATCACGCCCCTACTTGATGGAGCTAGCTCTTCCGCTCTGACGTGTGAGATTACTTCAGATTTTGAAATTGTACCGACCAGTGATCCTTGTAATCCAAACACTTCCACTGTACCAGTAGGTAATCACGATTTGACCATCAAAATTCTGGATAAAAACAAAAATACCACTCTACAAACCTCCACAGTTACTCTCAGGAATATACCAGAAGACAACACCATCGATCCAACAAAAGTTGTTACTGATATTATTTGGCAACAACCAACGTATCTCCTAGAAAAAGACGATACAACAAAAACGTTCTATACGTGTGATGCTGAAAAAAATGAATGTAAGATAAATCTCCTCGTGGTACCAAAATTGGAGGGTGTAGAATCTCCGAAATTGTCTTGTCATATAGTGACCGATTTTGGTTTTGAAGAAAATGATTGCAATCCAGCGGAATTGATAATTCCAAAAGGGAATCATACAGTAACTGTAGAAACAAAAAATACAGCGACAGGCGATATCATCTCTACTCGGACTATACAGATCCAATGATTACCAGAGTCAACTGGCGGTGGTGGCTCATTTTCTGTTCTTGATTTGACTCAAACACAGATAGTTATCCAGAGTGGATTGGAGAGTGATTTTGTTTGTAAAGCAGAGATATGTCAGGTGAATTTTTTAGCTGATGTTCCAGCTGGCGCGGTCTGTAATTGGGATTTCTGAAGTGGTACCTTTGAAACAGCAGACACAGATAAAAAATGTAATCCAGGTTATGTGAAATTTGCAACTGACACCTCAGTAAAACTCACTGTTACAGATCCGAATAATAGTTCAAATACTGCTACCAAAACAATACCTATTTACCGCACCAGGTCCTCTATCATTGAAGAACCTCTAGACTGAATCACAGCGCACATTGCCCTTCAGACAAAAATTACGAGTAATAAAAAACTCATGAGCAATGGTATTTCTTGCGCACTCTGAAAAGCAGAAAAATGCAGTCTCAATTTTACAGGCGCAGACAGTATGGGTGTCAAAAAGTGGTATTGGGACTTCTGAGATGGTACTATTTCTGAAAAAGAAAATCCATGAAGCCATAGTTTCTGACCGGGGACTTATCATGTACGTCTGACTGTTTCTGATGATGATAAGAGTCACACAGCATTATACGAAGTCGTGGTGGTGAGAGATTTTGGAAAAATAGATTGTCTGGATTGTGAAAATATGCGCGGGAAAATCCAAATTTCTGCTGTACTCGCGAATCCTCCACATGCCGATACGGTTGAGTGGATAGAGATAACCGATATCTCGAGTGAGAATGTATCATTAGATGGCTGTATGATTACCGATGAGACGGGCGATTTTGATATTTCGGGGATACTCGATAGTGGCAGAACTCTTCGTTTGAAACAGTCTACAACCGGTCTGAATCTCTGAAATTCTCATGAATCTCTGAAATTAACGTGCGGAGATACATTGATTGATACATTTTCTTGGGACTTTGAGATACCTACGGGATATATACTTCGAAGAAAAGTCCTCGATGCTACTCCAGAGCAAGCAGTCATTCAACGGGTTATAGATGGTGATACGCTCGATGCAGTTATAGGATGAGTACTCACTCGCGTTCGCCTCCTCGGTATAGATACTCCCGAGACCGTCCATCCACGAAAGCCTGTTGAAAAATTTGGCAAAGAAGCGAGTGAATACACACGAAAAACGCTGGAAGGGAAAACGGTTTGGCTCACCTTTGATGCTGAGCCAGTCGATCATTATGGCCGTCGATTGGCGTATGTTTGGCAGTGTAATGGGCTATTTTCTCAGGCGTCATGTATTCTTTTCAATGCCGAGGTAGTTACAAAGTGATACGGTCGTATGGAGCGTCGATTTGAGTTTCGTCGCTATGAAGAATTTGATATTTCAGAAAAAGAGGCCAAGAAAGCCAAGTTAGGTATTTGGAGTGACACAGAAGTTTCACGTATTATGAATGAAATCAGTACTGATGAAAAATATATCCTTACAACAGAACAGGAAAAAGAGTATCTCAAACTCCAAGAGGAATTGCTCGCAGAATGCCTCGAAGAGGGAAACGAATGATGTGAAGAGAAAAAACAAAAATGGAGTGAAGTGACGGAAAAAATCAGTACCTTGAATGCAAGTTCGAAAAAATCAGGCATGGTCACTATTTCTGGCCGGACATGGTGAAAATTTCCTATAAAAATAGAAGTATATCAAAACGATATTGTGGTAGAAACACTGGAAACCATAAGTGATGAAACCGGCGAGTATGAAATATTGTGGCTTCCAAAATCAGTTGGTAACTATGAGATAAAAATGCTCCTCCAGAAAGATTCAGACATGGTGCATAAAGTAAAAGAAATCACGATAGATGTCGTCTCACCACATTTTGTTGCTCCGCTCACGACCGATATCCTTCTCCAAGGACAAATCACCGATAATCGCTGGAGAGAATGGGATATATTTCATTGCCGTAGTCGAGAGTATTGTTCAGTAAATGTTGTTGCTGAGAACAATAGGGAAGATGAGGTGAGTTATTTGTGGATTTTTCCAGATGGCTCCGTGAGTGATGAGAAAAATCCCTGAGCACTCCAGCTACCGTTTGGTCAGTATGAGATATTGCTCATAACAATAGACGAAGTCACAGGAGAAGCTGACTCGTCTTCTCTCACAATAGACCACCAACCAATACCCAAAAAAGAAAAAACATCCTCAAAAACCTCAAAATATACTCTTGATTTGAAAAATGTACCTCAGGATATCGGTGGGGGAGTTGCTCTAGGAGAAACAGGGGGTGTGAATGATTTTATCGGCAGCGTTATCGTCGTCATTGTTTTATCTAGCCTCGTCTATGTCTCCTTTGGTATTAAACAAGATATTGACAAATATTAGATAATAGTATATAGTATTCTCGTTATATTTTTAAATACCTCCGTATGTCTGCAGCAGAACCTATTCGCGACCAACAAGCAGATACCACAGAGCAACCAGGTTGATTGGTTCTCACTGAAATAGATCCAAAG
>DALYDS010000042.1:0-7619 GCA_031973055.1 bacterium
TGCTCATATTACAATTCACAAATTCACACTCTGAGAATTTTACATTGGAGAGATTTACCCCGACAAAATTGCACTGAGAAAAAACACACGCTTCATATTCGTGACCGATAGTTTCTTTCGTGAAGTCGGTTTTTTCAAATGTTTGGTTTTCAAATACGCTCATGATATTTTATATAGTTGTAGCAGGAATTTTTGTAAGGGCAACGTTTATCAAGCTTTCTACTGCATCTATTTCTGATTTGAGTGTTAAAACTCAGAATCATTCATGTCTTTTTTTAAATGCCGAAAATACCTTATCCACATCTGCTTTAAGGGAATCATCTCAGATAACAGATACAACTCTATTGAGGGTTGTGAAGACCGACTGGAACCAATTTTCCCTCACTTTATATCTCCCCGAATGCACCATTTGTCATGGCATATCACTGGACCATAACTGTAAATCTTGAAGTAATAACCTATCATAACCTAGGCGTTCTCGGGGTCATAATTCTGGGATGACTAGCGATCAGTCGTCATGAGTTGGGAATTCCATAGTAAGTATTTATTTTTTCTTCGGCCAGCCCCAATTCCAGTGTGGTGATTCACCTTTTTTGTAGCAGATACGGATAAGTGCTATTGTGAGTAAGATGGTTGGTAATGCAAACGTGAGGAAATTACTTCCTGAATCAGGATTTCCTAGGATAGCTTCTTCGCGGAAGGATACAAGGAGATATACAAGTGCAACGTACACCACTATGACACACCACCCTTGCCATGTCACAGGAGTCCATCACCAACCAAATGGTTTTGCCTTAAACCAATATCCTTTTGGATTATCGTTGATATAGTCGCGGTATTTTTGGAACATAGTGAGAAGAGTTATGAAATTTGACTACACCCACAAACTAAATTTCCTTGTCAGCTCATCGAGGTCACTCTTTTCTCCGAGCATGCAGATACCATAGTATTCGTGTTCTGCTTCTGGTGTATTTTTCGATGCTTCAACCTGCGCCTCCCAACCACCTACCGTCATCGCACTCGTAAAAGAAGCAAACGGAATTCACTTCTCGATAAGTGCATTGCGGAGGGTGCGAATCTTGTTTGAATTTTCAGCTTTCAGAATGATATACGGATGTCGTGAAGCGACATGACTCCCACCATCACGATCAGCATAATCTATCACTGCCATATCGAGCTCAGGATGTGAACTCACGAATCATACCGTCATATGTGCGAGCGCATTCATGACTTTTCCTGGCTCAACCTTTTTATTGAGGACTGCTACGAATTTTTTGGTGGTCATGATTAATAAATTTTATTAATAATTTCTTTTGATTCAGTATATCCATCCTTTTCGTTTTCGAATGTTTTTTTATAAAAATAAAATAATGCAATTCAGCATTGAGGCAATTCTAGAAATATGAATTCATCCATTTGATGAAAAAAATGAAAGCCTTTATTTTTTGTTTTAAATATAACAAGAGAATCAATATTTTTCTTCTTATTTTTAAAAATAAGTCTCTTTTGTGTTCTTCGAATTTCTGTGATTACTTTAGATGGAGTCTCTGGGCCATTTTTTCTTAAAGTGGTTAGCGGAAAGTCAGCCAAATATGGTATGTATCAATATTGTTTTGATGCATTAAATCTTTTTATCGCATTGTAAATCTCGAATTTATAATCAATAATTTCTAGCCACCTTATTATGTTTTCTTTTTCTTCATTTTGGAAATATGTTCTTTCTAGGTTGGTAGTTTTAAAAAGGTTTAATATGTATTTTTCTAAAGTTCCTAATAAATCATTATTACACATGGTACAAGCGGGAACTGTGCTTTGGTTATAAGTTTGACTCATTCAATTTATATCATTTGTGAAGAATTTTTCTGTTGATTTCTCAAAAACCCAACGAGGCAATAAGTGTTCTTTAGATATTTTCTCTGAAGAACCACAAAATATACATTTACTTATTCAGGGTTTTACTGCTTTACCTTTATCACGATTGATATAGTTATGCACAATATGATTTACGATAATCTGTGAATTATCTCTTACAGTTTTTCTTAGATTTCGTAATTTTGAATTAATATTCATTTATCTTTTTTATTTATCTACATTCATCACACCCACACCACTTCGCCAAGGGAGTCTCGGAGCATTTACATTTTTTTGCAGTGCAGACATATCGTCCGAAGAGAACTATCGCATGATGCATGGTGCGTTTCTGATCTTCGCTCAAGAGTTTTTCGAGTTTTTTATCTGTCTCTTCTGGCGTTTTGGTTTTCACGATTCCCATACGATTCATCACGCGATGGATATGTGTATCGACACCGATAAAGGGCATGTCGTAGAGATGGGAGAGGACGACTTTTGCTGTTTTTACTCCGACTCAGGGGAGAGTGCGGATAGTTTCGAGGGTATGTGGTATTTTTCCTCCGTGTTCGTGCACGAGCTTTTCTGCGGTCATGAAGAGATGCTTCGTTTTCACGCGATAATAATTCACTCCTCGGAGCATGACTTCGACTTTTTCTGGTTCGAGCTTGAGGAGGTCGGCTGGAGTTTTTACGATTTCAAAGAGTTTCTTCGTTGCTTTATTGACTCCCTTATCTGTCATCTGTGCTGAGAGCATGACGGCCATGAGCAATTGGAAAGGCGTATCGAAATCGAGTTCGATGAGTTTCGTCGGATAGAGTTCGAAGATTAAATCGAGTATGACATCTCTTTCTGCTTTTGTCCGAAGTTTCATAGAAGTATTATATAAGATTTTTCCATCACACTAAGTCTCTTTGTACTTTTGATTACAAAAGTACCAAAATAATTTAAGAGACAAAAACTCGCTATAGACTGCTTGCGTGAAGCTTTCTGAATTCATCCCGCTCAGACAGTTTGTCTCTTAAAAATCTATTTCTTTGTTTCGTGTCTTGCTCTATGAAAAATTTCTTCTAAAAAATCATTGCAAAAAATTGTATCTATCATACTATTTCACCGTGAAAAAGTCGTTGCGCAAGATGTTTCGTTACACCCTCCAGAAATGGTGGGTTTTTCTACTATCCGGGATTTTCTTTTTCGGACTCTTTCATCTGATTGCTTTTTATTGGTATCAGCTCGTCGTCTATCGCTATGATAGACTCTATGATGAGGCGACCAGCAAGGGGACACTTATCGAGATGCCACCATCGTTTCAAATCGCTCATGAGTTCGCGAAGAAGAGAAGTATATTTACACGACCAGATGTATTGGCTCGTGAATCGGGGATACTCCAATCAGGTATACAGTCAGTGATTCAACAATATCGCAATGATGTCTATCGACTCCACGATGGTATCGTACAGAATATATCATACCTGAGGATATTGGGTGATGTGAGTCAAGAATATATATTCCCAGAGCGTGCAGATTTTCTCGCACGTGCTGATGTGTTCGAATCTCGCCTCCAATCTGGCCAATATGATTCACCTCAAGTACTCCAAGAGCTCTTCGACGAATCTGACGCAGAAGTAAAAAATGCACAACACCTCTTCGAACAAGTTCAGAAAAAGCTCGTCCTCCAAGATATACTCTGATTCAAAAATGAGATGATGCTCCTCGAATCACTCTACCGTGTTTCACCAGCGCAAAAAACTCCGTTTGATATTCGAGAATTTTGGAAAAATTTCAAAATAGAATTCTCTCGGGATACGCTCTCAAATACGACGGCAGAAGAACTCCATACAACCTTGAGTGCCGTCCGTGATACAGCGATAAAATACCGCGCCGATGGTCATGAGATGCGTCGTGTCGCTCGTGAGAAGCGTCAGGATCTCGTGTCCAAAGAAATCTTAAAATGGAAGGATGCTTTGCCAAAGCCATCGTACTCCAATGTGTTTGGTCTCATAGATGTCTCGCTCAAGCAACAGATGATGTATGTCTACGAAGATGGTGATCTCATCTTATCGACACCCATCACGAGTGGCCGACGTAACTATGAAACTATTCGAGGGACATTTCGAGTCTACACAAAGCAACGAGACAAGGTCATGAAATCGCCTTTCCCTGAGGAAGAATATGAGCTCTGGGTGGATTATTGGCTCGGATTTTATGGTGCGTATGGTATCCATGATGCGTGTAATTCGACTGATTGCTGGCGTACGAGATTTGGATGAGCGAGCTATACTTATAATGGGAGTCATGGCTGTCTCAATACTCCGTATAATGCTGTGAAATTTATCTATAACTGGGCTCGTATTGGTACGACAGTACACGTTCAATAGTTCTCACGGTTGACATAAGACCAGCAGGGAAGTCTTGAGCTTATTCTCACGGATAGAACTTTGAAATTCTCTTATCTAATACAATAAAAACCCCTCGTCATCGACGAGGGGTTTTTAGGATATCAATGATTTCAACTATCTCAATACTGGGAGACCTCCTGCGACTTCTTTCCACGTATTGGTGAAGTCCCAAGAGTTACCTGTTCGGGTATAGACTCCTTGAGTTGCTGCAGAGAATGCAGACTTGCTCGCAACAGAAGTACAAGCAGGTTTCGCAGGAGAAACTTTACCTGTACAAGTATTTACTGTGGTATTGTAGAAGAAGTTATTCTCAAAGACGTCAGCTGCTGTTTTACCTGTGGCAGCTACAAACCCACCATAGTAATCAGGACTCACACTACCTATACCAACAGTATCGATATATCGTCCAGTAGAGAAATTATCAGTCATAGTATATGGTGTATTACCATAGGTATCTGATGGTCCAGCAAAACCACCAACGTAGTAATCGCCTATATGATTCACAAAGACTATACCAGTTGAATAATTCCTACGGAGCTCCGCACCACCTACACCACCCGCAAATCATCCAACATAGGCAGCAGCTGCATCCTGGCTCAGAGAAATCTCTGATGTAGAATAATTATCATAAAATTTTCCATAAGCAGCGCTACCAACAAAACCTCCTATGAGGAGACTACGAGGCCCTGTCCCATTGTCACCACCTATCGCACCAGTGGCACTATTTTTCGATGCCAATCAACCCCCCATGTGTCCACCAAAGCCACCAATATAGCCTGCAGTATTTCACTGTATACCGTAAGTGGTACTATTGTGGATGTAGTCAGAAGATCCAGACAAGCCAACAAAACCTCCTACATAACCAACCGTACCATCTCCTTCAATCATAATTTGATTATTTCCAGCGTCAGTGACGTTGTTTTCAGCGCGAACATAGGTTGCATTTCAGAGCATACCTCCAACAGCACCGTACGAACCGTCTCGGACAGTGATAGATCCTTTGACGACATTGTCATGGATAGAGAGATTTGTAGCAGCTGTACTTCCACCATAAGCATGTCATACGAGACCTCAGATATTTCCTGCTTTGGCATTAATAGTTACATCTGACTCTGTATAGGCGAGTTCGAGTGGACCACCAGGGGTGTAACCAGCTATACCTCCGATAGCTGAAATTGCGGCACTATCAGCAGTTGAGATTGAGCCTTGTGCTTTTGAGTAGAGGATTTTTGTATCATACCAAGTATGACCAGCGATACCTCCTGAGCTGCTTTTGACTCCTTGCATATCCATATTCGAGATTTCTACACCATCAACGACAGCACAGCCGAGCATACCAGCTAAGCCACCACTTATATTACCAGGATTTTGAATGAGGACATTGCTGAGTTTGAGATTATGTATCCATACTCCAGCATACGAAGCGCCTTGAGCCGCTCCGAAGAGACCAACATAATCTTCTGAGCTTTTGGTGGTCAGGTTCTGAATTTCAAATCCATTTCCATCAAGTGAACCTGAGAATCCAGCATAGATATCACGACCTACAGGATTGAATCATTTTCCACCAAACCAGCTCGCACTGTTGGTGAGGTCGATGGATCGACCGAGACGGTAATGTTTCTTATCATACGTACCATTATTCATCTCTTGTAATTGTTCAGCTGTACAAATACGATAAGGATTCTGAATAGTTCCTTGACCAGTTGGGAAACATTCTGGGTTAAATGTTGCATTTCCTTGCCATGCGTTACATTTTTTTGCATCGACTATATCGACTGTATCACAGAGAGAAATAGTATTAGCAACATACGGACTTACTGGTAACTGAGAGAATTGAATAATGGCAGGATTCATACAGGAGAGTCTACCAACCTGCTCATATGTTTCTCCCGTGTATCGATATTCTGCCTGTTTACCACTAGCAGTTGGACGACCAGAAGAACAGTTATTTCCTACCTTCACTGAATATATCCTTGATTCATTTTTTTCGAGAGACATGTTTTCGTAGAGATCCACTTTTGCCATGTTACGTGTTGTTGTCATGGTTTGCACGATATCTCCTGAGTCACAAGTTGCATTTCTATAGAGCTTGATACTCGTATTCGCTGGGATATCTCCGACGGCCGCACGAGCGATCAGTTGAGGAGTGTTATCAATACCAGCACAAGATACTTCTCCTTCACCACAAGGCGCACCTACAAAAATAGTCGGTGCTCCATAGACATAATGAATTGTCTTACGAGCAGCAGCGCTATTCGTTTTTGGAGTTGGCCTTGTCTTATCTTGTGCTGCGCCAGCAGGGAAATCAACAGTGATATCAGCAGCAATTAATTGATTTTTTGGTGTCAGGTCAAAGCTACAAATAGTACGTAGATTACCATCATTATCAGGAGTATTAATACATTTATAATTTGTGGTATTAACATTGTTTGAGACAACAAAATCAGTATTTGAAAAAGATATACTCGGTATATGGACGAGCTTATTGAAAACTACCTGAACAGGTATGGTTGATGAACTCGTATTATCCTGAGCGACTATTTCAGCTGTGAGATCACGAGTATCGACATAGGCCATAGTATAGGATACTGTCCCTGGCTGGACTGTAGCGCTGATTTTGGTAAATGGTTTTTCGACTCCGCCTGTACGTTCGAGACTGTATTTACCACTGAGGAATTTGAGGTTAGCAGAACCTGTATTACTAATAGTAGAGACGTAGAGATTGAGCTTGGTGGTGAATGGTGTTGTATCTCCATTGAGACCAACTTGGTAACCTCCGTCAGTCGAGCGACAAGTAATCAAGATAACCTGCTTTGTTGGATCAGGTTGTGTCGGTGCGAGGGTTTGAGCACAAGCATAGGTTCCTGTTTTGGAGGATGAGAGATCTGCCTTGGTAATCGTCACGCCAACTTCATTATTGACTACAGGGAGTGTCAATTCGTAGACGAGTTCACGAACATAAGATTCTCCTTGCGCACGGACAGTGAGAGTATAGACTCACTCATTAAAGTGTGTGTTTTCACCTTCAGCTTGTTCTATGAGTGTAGCATTAGTGACAGAACCGAGACGAATATTTGGTCCAGCGTCAACAGATGCCTGACAAGCAGCATAACCATTTACGAAATCAGTTTTATTTTTTTTGAGAGTGATTTTTCTTTCGCAAGCAGCTATTTCGAAATTGGTTTTTCCGAAACCATTTCCCTCACAAGCATTTAATGTTATGTAATTATTAATCACATTGAGATCAGCCAAGGATTTAGTGTATTCGGCTTTGTTGGAGAGGAGGAGAGATGAGTCACAATTCTCTTCTGAAAGTATAGCTGAGCGTAACCCGAGGAAAGAGAGATCCATGCCAGAGAAATAAGCAGCTCA